>CAZPIQ010000032.1:0-12551 GCA_964586665.1 uncultured Ignatzschineria sp.
CATGCGCTTGACCAAGATAAACAAGAGTCAATGTCATGAAAATATATCCTTGTAATACGACGATTAAGATATGGAAGATTGCCCATGCCGCACCCGCGAAGATGTGAAGACCCATACCCCAAAGTGTACCTGTTGCACCTAAAAGCGCGATTAACATAAAGATTAACTCACCTGCGAACATGTTACCGAAGAGTCGCATACCGAGTGAGAAAGCTTTTGAAATAAATTCTACGATATTTAAGATAAAGTTTGCGGGTGCAAGCCAGATACCAAATGGTGCACAGAAGAGCTCTTTAACGAAGCCCATTCCTTTCGCTTTAAATGAGTAGAAGATCACAACAGCAATTACCGCGATCGCCATACCAAGGGTCGCACTTACATCAGCTGTTGGAAGAATTTTATGATAAGGAAGCGCTTCATTTAAGCCTAAAACATTAATAATGCTTGGCGCTAAATCGATTGGGAGGAAGTCAAGTGCGTTCATCACTACGATCCAAAGGAAAACTGTAAGACCCAATGGTGCGATAAATCCTTGTGGACCATTCACAAGCGTCTTAGATTGCTTCTCAGCAAACTCAACTAAAATTTCTACAAAAGCTTGGAATTTTCCAGGAACGCCTGCTGTCGCCTTGCGCGAAGCTGCCCATAAGAAAAGAATGACAATGAGACCACAAATAACTGACCAAAACACCGTATCAAGGTTGATGAGGCCAAAGTTAACAAACTCGTGCGCTTCTTGCGGCGTCCCTCGTTGGTTGAGGTTTACGAGATGGTGTCCAATATACGATGCATTTGTTGTTTCAGTAGCCATAGTTCTCTCTATACAATTACTTTATCTCTTCGTAACGAAGATATTAACACATATCCAAGGGGAACTTGTGATACGACTATAATCCCTATCAGGAATGCGAACAAGTTCGGATCCTTAATCAGCAAAATACTCACTAAAAAGAGCATCAAGATGATAAATTTATTGAAAAAGACGCCAATCCAAAAAAAGACTCTGTGAAAGCGAACTAATGTCATATTTGCTGCCATAAAGACATTGGGTACTAACATAGAGATCCCTGCTGCAAACAAAGATATCGATGTAACACCATCATATACTACCCACGCTACAACTGCCGTTATTAGTAAAACAATCAATTGTGCTATCACTATTCTAAGAATCATCGGATCATCGCCTTTAAATTCATGCCAAGATTATAGTCGGCAACAGGTCCAAGGTCAAATTATTCGTAGCGATTTTGTAGCATTGCCACACTATCGCTGAATCTTTCCTAAAATACCATCTAACTCTTCTAAGCTATTATAGCGAATAACAACTTCGCCCTTTCCTGCCTTCTTATTTTTAATTTCTGTTTTTGCGCCTAAAAATTCGCTCAAGTTTCTCTCTAGATTTAAGACATCTTGATCTTTCTTAGTCACTTTTTTCGCTTTACTCGAATCAGCGCCCATCAATGACTTCACTAATTGCTCAGTCTCTCTTACAGTAAGCGCATCTTTTGCAACACGAAGCGCAATCGCGCCTTGTTTCTCTTTAGGAAGCGTTAAGAGTGCTCTTGCGTGACCCATATCCAATTTTTGTTCTGCCAACAATCCTTGCACAACTTCATCAAGCTCCAGCAATCTTAATGTATTCGTAATAGAAGAGCGAGACTTTCCAATAACATCACCCGCTTCTTGATGTGTTAAGGCGAACTCTTCAATCAGACGTTTTAATGCAATCGCTGTTTCCACAGGATTTAAATTTTCACGCTGTATATTTTCAATCAATGCAACCGCGAGTGCTTCTTGGTCGCTCATCGTTTTGAAAATAACGGGGACAGTTTTAAGCCCTGCTAATTGTGATGCTCTCCATCGACGCTCACCCGCTAAAATCTCAAACGTTGACTGCCCTTCTACTTCGCGCACAACGATAGGTTGAATAATCCCTTGCGCTTTAATCGAAGAAGCAAGCGCTTCTAAAGCATCCTTATCGAAGTAACGACGCGGTTGATATTTTCCCGGTACGAGTTTATCAATCGAGATCTCTTTCACACCTTCTCGTTCAACCTTTACTGTATCCGTTGCAACTTCTGCACCCGTTTGGCTGAGTAACATCTCTAAGCCACGACCTAATCCACGCTTTTTCACTCTTACCTCTTTTTACTTCTTGCAATCACTTCACGTGCAAGCTCTGTGTAAGCTACCGCACCTTTTGACTTCCCATCATATACTGTAATCGGCACACCATAACCCGGCGCTTCCGCTAATCGTACATTTCTTGGAATAACCGCTTCAAACATTCTTTCACCAAAATGGGCTTCAAGATTTTCTGACACCTGAACTGCAAGCGTATTTCGACCATCATACATTGTACGAAGCACGCCCATAATATTTAAATCAGGATTCGTCGCATCTTTCACAGAAGAGATTGTATCCATCAATGCCGATATTCCCTCTAATGCATAATACTCGCACTGTACAGGAACAACTACGTCTGTCGCAGCAGCAAGCGCATTGAGCGTTAACATATTTAAAGAAGGTGCACAGTCTAAAACGATGTAGTCAAAATTACTACGAATAGGCGCCAAGGCTTCTTTAAGCTTATAGATGCCATTTGATTCTTGTGCAAGTACCACTTCAGCACCCGTTAAATCTCCATTTGCACCAATCAGTCTTAACCCTGCTTTATCTAAATCCATGATGACATCCGCAAGCGTTGCTTCCCCTAAAAGAAGATCTACAACGCCAAACTCAAGACTATTTTTATCCACACCGATACCGGTTGTGGCATTTCCTTGAGGATCTAAATCGATCAAGAGGACATTCGGTCTCACTTTACTCTCCGTAAGACTAGATGCGAGATTCACGGCAGTCGTTGTCTTACCAACACCACCTTTTTGATTTGCTACTGCAATGATTGTTGCCAATTGCGGTTCCTACCTTTCTAAATTGATAGCCGGATTA
This sequence comes from uncultured Ignatzschineria sp., assembly GCA_964586665.1. Classification (GTDB taxonomy): domain Bacteria; phylum Pseudomonadota; class Gammaproteobacteria; order Cardiobacteriales; family Wohlfahrtiimonadaceae; genus Ignatzschineria. The sequence goes on from CAZPIQ010000032.1 coordinate 2,953, forward strand.
TATCAAAAAACTACTTTGATAAGAATATCAAGTGTCGCTCTTCATCAAGCCCAGGCACTTCAAGCTCAACAACCTCTCGATGGGGAAATGAATCAACCACACCCCACTCACTTTCCATAAACTTACCCTTCATGGCGGCCATTTTCCCACCCTTTTTCAAAAGATGCTCCGACCAATTCACCATATCTTCACCACTTGCAAAAGCTCTTGAGAGCACAGCATCAAACTTGTCTACTGGCTGAAAATCTTGTACACGAGAAGTCACGACTGTCACATTCGGAAGTCCAATTTCAATTTTCATTTGCGTAATAAAGCGGGTTCTTTTCGTCGCACTATCTAACAGTGTGAAGCTTGATGCCGGCAATACGATCGAAAGTGGTACTCCCGGAAGCCCTGCCCCCGTCCCAACATCAATAAAACATCCCTTTGGGAAACGTTTTTCTAATTCTGGCGCAAGCACCAATGAATCTAGAAGATGTTTAATAATCATCTCTTTGGGATTAGTAATCGCCGTTAAATTGTATGCTTTATTCCAAAGAAGCATCCCTTGGAGGTACTTTGTCAGCTTATCACAAGCTTCATCATTCACTTCGAAGTTTAGTCGATCTAGTTGCGATCGCACATCTTCTTTTAAAATTGCACTCATTTCTCATTAACCTTCTTAGATTCTAGTTTGAGACTATTTAAAACACATCTTCTTCATCAGATACTCATAGAACTAGAGATCTTTTCAATAAATTCCATACCTTATAATGCTTTTGAAACTTCTTTTGGAAGTGGGTAAATACGAACACGACTTCCTTTCTCGGTTGTTTGATTCTCTTTCATCTCAATTAAACAATTTGCATAACTTAAACCACTTAACATCGCAGAACCCTGTAAACCCACATTATCCACATAGTAATCACCGCGCTCATCTTGATAATAATTACCACGCAGAAATTCTCGGCGCGGTTGAATTCTATCACTTCCGAAGTTAATAAAGGCCATTAATTGTGGTAATTTTGGCGACACTCCCATGAGCGCTTTAATCGCAGGATAACCCAATAAATAGAAAGTCGCGTACGCTGATACAGGATTCCCCGGCAACATAATAATATGACAATTGCCGATCTTACCCCAACCAAAAGGCTTGCCGGGCTTAATTGCAAGCTTCCACATATTAAGCTCACCCAACTCCGTAATCGCTTTGGCAATAAAATCAGCTTCACCGACCGAAGCACCGCCACTTAAGATGATGAGGTCATTCGTTTCACTAGCATCTTTTAAGCTCGTTAAAACCGTTTCATAGCAATCTTTCAAAATACCGCCATCTTTCGCTTTTGCAAGTGATGAGACCCACGCTAAAAGTTGGTAGCGATTCGCATCAAAGATTTCACTTTCAGAAATAGTTTCCCATGGTTCTTTTAACTCATTGCCAGTTGAAAAAACAGTAATACGAAGATCATCAAATACTGGCACTTCCCAAACACCTTGAGAGGCTAAAAGCGCAATCGCTGCCGGATCTAAGATATGCCCCGCTTCAAAAAGGGCAGCGCCCTTCTTCATCTCTTCTGCTTTGTAGCGAATATTTTGTCCTGAAGGATGCACTTCTGTCAGATAGAGCGTATCACCTTCCACTTTTGTGATCTCTTGCATCACAACTGTTGTCACATTTTCAGGCGTCTTAGCACCTGTAAAAATACGCGCAGCTTCCCCTTCGTTAAGAGCAAAATGAACCGCATCGCCCGCCATAATTCTATCAACAATCTTAAATTCCGTTGAGTCACCCATTGGATCACAAAGTGCATAACCATCCATAGCACTATTATCAAATTGTGGTGTGTCATAATTCGCAAAAACTGCACCTGCCAACTTTTTTCCGTAAGCTTCTGCTAATTTCACAGTATGCACAGCGCGCTCAAGCGTCATTCCCGCGAGCAACTCTCTTAATGCTACATCATAGTTTTTCATAACGATCTCCTACTCCCTAATATCCACTCATTCAAATCAGCATTCGCAAGAATATCAATCTGCCACATTCGCCTCTAGCGATACAATATCTTCAGGCTGATTACAATTAGCAAAAGCCCGCTCATCCATAAACATCACAGGCTCTGCTGATAACGCCTGCAACAATGCCCTAATTCTTAAATCTTGAGATGCTAATACCACTTCAACTACGCGCAAATCTTCAACCACAGCTTGTAGATAGAGATAATGCGCCCGCTCGCTCGTAACAGGATATACCGCCTTTACCACCTTACCATTAGTATTAGTATTAGTATCATCTATGCTATGCATCTCTACGAGCGCATAACGAAGATCATTCACTAAGGTTTCTGGAATAAAAGGACCATCACAACTCACGATTTGTACAATAGCATCCTCAGGCAAATGCCGAATGACTGAAGCAATACCGGCAAGTGGCCCCATTCCTTTATAACAAGGATCATCCGTAATAACAGGAACCCCTAAAGCTTCATAGCAAGTGATATCATCATTCGCCGAAATATAAATCTTATCGACCTGAGGCTTTAACCTCGCAAAAACATGCTCTACTAGCGGTTTACCAGAAAGAGTAACGAGCCCCTTATTCTGATAGTTCATTCGCCGGCCTTCTCCGCCTGCCAATATTACCCCGATAATTGATGTTTCCGTGCCATTTATCATTTCTGATATTCCTGCCAACGATCTAAAATCGTAGTATCAGATGCTTTAGCATCGACCCAATAACTCGTGCCATCTTGTAAAAACTCTTTCTTCCAAAATGGCGCTTCAGTTTTGAGATAGTCCATAATAAATTCAGATGCCATAAAGGCATGTAATCGATGCTTTGCTGTCACAATCACAAGCACAATTGGATCATCAGCAAAAAGCTCGCCGACACGATGAATCACACGACAGCCTTTAATATCCCAATGTTGCTTGGCCTCTAAAATAATGCGCGTAATCTCTTTCTCCGTTAACCCCGGAAAATGTTCTAATACCATCTTCTCAAGTGGCACACCTTGATCGAATTCGCGAACCATTCCTTGAAATAGAACTAACGCGCCGGCATCATCTGATGCCATTGTAAGAAGATCACTCTCTTTTTGAAGATCAAATGAATCTGCCTGAATTGTGACATCGATATACATTCTAACCTCCCGTGACTGGTGGTAAGAATGCGACCTTATCGCCCTCTTTTACTTGAACTGGCGTAAAACAAATCGCTTCATTCACCACGACTCTAAAGATATTTTTAGGCGCAAGCGCTTCATTCCACGGCGCACCGCGTTCACGAAGAGATGCAATTAACGCTTCTGTATCGCCCGACTCCCATGCAATCGTCTCTTCTGAGCACTGCAATAAATCCTTTAAATTGCCAAAGTACGTTATTGTAATCACACTTATTGTCCTTTTATTGAATTTCAGATCTCTATTTCAAATTTGACTTAATACACTTCATTATACATTGCTTGCACCATTTTACGGCGATCTTACAAAATAGACCCCGCATCACTTTAAAATCAGATTAAGCCTTCCGGTGTCTTTTGACACTCTTTCGTCTTAAAACACCCCCTTCGAATCCGAAGATCAATGAAATAAAATAGAAAAATGCCAAAATCAAAATAATCATCGGACCTGAAGAGATATCAAAATGCACCGAAGCGACGAGTCCAAAGTACGCGCCTAACACGCCAAACGTGATCGCGATACCTAAAACCCATTCCATACGATTACTCCAGAGCCTCGCAGAAATCGCCGGAATCATCATCATACCAACCGCCATCAATGTGCCAAGTACTTGGAAGGAAGCCACAAGATTGAGCACCACTAGGAAAAGGAATAATCCATAGAAGAACAATCCGCCTTTTGTTTTCAGCGCCAAATAGAGAGGATCAACAATATATAAAAGAAGCGGTCGATAGATTATAGAGAGGAGAATCAACGTTAGAACAAGCACGCTCCATACGAGATAGAGAGAGGAAGCATCCACAGCAAGCACAGAGCCAAAGAGAACATGTAAAAGATCTGCCTGAGAGCCGATCTCCATAATCAAAACCACGCCGATCGCAAGAGATAACAAATAGAGTGCGGCAAAGCTCGCATCCTCTTTTAAATTCGTATATCGCGAGACTAAAGATGCCAATATCGCAATCAGAACGCCGGCAATAACACCGCCGACACTCATTGCAAAAATATTAAATCCAAAGAATAGAAAAGCAACTGCAATTCCCGGCAACACACCATGACTTAAAGCATCCCCCACAAGACTCATTCTATTTAAGAGCAAAAATACTCCAACAAGCCCGGACGAAATCGCAATCATAATCGAAGCAACAAGCGCACGCTTTAAAAAAGGAAGCATCACAAAAGGATCGATAAAAGTAGACATTAAAAAATCAAAGATCATCTTCTGTTATGCCTCACACCAAGAATCGCTATCCCAACCTAAAGAGACAGACTCTGCTTTCAAAAGATTATCGCCGGTAATGACTTCGACACTTTTTCCGAAGGCAATTTTATCACGCGCCAAAATTAAAGTGTTTGTAAAGTATTCTCGCGCAATTCCAAGATCATGAAGCACAACGATGATCGTTTTTCCTTCAGCTTCCCAACGTTTAATTAGCCCACAAAGCTCTTTCGTTGTTTTAGCATCCATGGCATTAAATGGCTCATCAAGCAGAATAAGATCCGCGCCTTCCACCACAATCCGTGCAAAGAGCGCTTTTTGAAATTGTCCACCTGAAAGAGAATCAATACTGCGATCAGCAAATGGTGCTAGCCCAACAAAGTCGAGCGCGTGATCAATTTGATCTATGGCTTCTTGTGAAAGACCTTTAAAAAGCCCCATACGACTTAACGCGCCGGCACTTACCAATTCAAATAGCGTTAAAGGCAGATCTCGGCGAATCTCGGAAATTTGCGATAAATAACTCACTTTCAGATCATCAGGCTTTGTAATCGCCCCCTCTGAAAAAGGAACAAGTCCCATAATTGCTTTCAACAACGTACTTTTGCCGGCGCCATTGGGGCCAACAACCGCACTACTTTGCCCTTTTGGAAAAGAGACAGTTAAGTGATGGATCACAGGATGGGCTTTATAGCTCACTGTCAAATTTGATACTTCTAATGCATTCATCAAAATTCTTACCTATCTCATTGAGGTATCTGCAAACGATATTCGATACCCACAATCCTTCATCCACTGTCACACGTTATTTTCAATACTCAATATAATACCGCAAAACGGCTACTCGATTGTTATTCTCGTAATATTTTCAGACAACACCACCACTTTCCCCAAAGTTCAATCGAAAAAAACATCTCTGAAATTAAAATCGTCGTCTATTTTCCTTAATATTTTATACTATAATCGAGAGTGGTTTGATTATTCGAGATAGACCATAGAGAATATACTCGTTCTAGACAACTTTAGTGGAATCACTTAAAGCGATTAAATTTCTTACTATCTTTAATTATCTATAACTATCTTTAATGTTCGTTAGATTCATCAGAATAGGTAAAACAGTCATGAGCAATCCTAAAAGGATTACAGTTAACTTTAAAAATGCCGCACAATTAGCAGAGTACTATCTTCCTTTTTTTAAAAATGGCGGGATATTTTTTGCGACAAACTATGCCTTCAAACTACATGACCCTATTACTCTTAGGCTGACATTACCTGATGGAGATATGTCTCCTATAGAAGTAGAAGGTCACATTGCCTTTATCAATCCAAGCGAAAATGCACAGTCTAATAATACCATTAGCAAGCAAGGCGCGGCTGTTGCGCTTTCTAAAAACCATGACTTTCTAAATACACGTATTAATGCACTCCTACGAATGCATAAAGCACCCGAACACAATTAATTCAAGTGATCAACGATAAGCCATCTTTTGAATGATTCACTTGCACCTACCTATTTCTCTTTTTCAGCATGACAGTGATAAACTAAATGTTATTTCTATTCTGAATATCAAGCATAAAACACTATGACGACCCCCACTTTTATAGACTCTCACTGCCATATCGACATGGTCGATTTAACAGCCTATGACAATAGCATTGAAAACTTAATGCATGCTATTCGAAGCAATGGCGTATCCCATATGCTCTGTGTCAGCGTTGATTTAGATCGCTGGGACGATATGGCAAAGCTTGTCGCTCCCTTTGACAACGTATCATTATCGGTTGGCGTTCATCCTGGTGCAGTTCCTGCAAATATTCCGGCATCTCCCAAGTCTTTTGCGCCGATGTTAGCAAACCCAAGAGTGATAGCTATTGGTGAAACAGGCCTTGATTATCACTACACGCCGGAGCATAAAATAGCGCAGCAAGCCTCTTTTATCACGCAAATTGAGATTGCGAAACAATCCCAAAAACCACTCATTATTCATACTCGAGATGCAAGACAAGATACGATTAATATCTTAACGAATGAAAATGCACGGGATGTGGGGGGAATTTTGCACTGTTTTACTGAAAACTGGGATATGGCCAAAAAGGGATTAGATCTTGGATTCTATATCTCCTTTAGCGGTATTGTCACTTTTAGAAATGCCGATGAACTGCGAGATGTTGCACTTAAAACGCCTCTTGACCGCATGCTTATTGAGACAGATTCCCCCTATCTTACCCCAATGCCTTATCGAGGAAAGCCCAATCAACCCGGGCTTGTGCCTTTTGTTGCAAAAACCATTGCAGAGGTCAAAGGGATCTCTGTGAATGAAGTCGCTGAAATTACCTCTCGCAACTTCCGCGAGCTTTTTAAAGACAACCTTCAACAATCTGATTTAAATATCCGAGGCTAATATGACGCAATCTATTGGTAAAGTCGCTGTATTTGGTGACATCATGATCGACAGCTATTGGATCGGCTCTACAAACCGTATCTCTCCTGAATCACCTGTTCCTGTTGTGAATATCAATCATACTGAAAATAGATTAGGGGGCGCTGCAAACGTTGCGCTCAACATCAGTAAAATGGAATGCCCGATTACACTCGCTGGCCTTGTCGGTATAGATGCACACGCAAAAGAGTTAGAGTCACTCTGCCAAACAAATAACATTGAGACTGACTTTGTTGAAGAAAAAGGCTTTTCAACCATAATGAAGCTTCGCGTCATTAGCAGACAGCAACATATTGTCCGCTGTGATTTTGAAGAAGCGCCTAACTTAACGCCGGCATTAATCGCTAAAATCACAGACTCTCTTAAAGCAACCATTGATGAGAACGATATTATCGTTCTCTCAGATTACAACAAGGGTTTCTTATCTGATCCTCAAGCATTAATCCAATATGCAAGATCAAACAACAAAACCGTCATTATTGACCCTAAAGGGGATGACTTTAGTAAATATCGAGGCGCTTCATTAATTACCCCAAACACTAGTGAATTTGAACTAGTGGTTGGACACTGTAAAACGGAAGAGATGCTCTTTGCTAAAGCCGAGGCGCTTCGCGCTGAACTAGAGCTAGATGCTCTCCTGATCACTCGCAGTGAAAAAGGAATGACGCTCTTTGAAAAAGATAAAGCACCTGTCACATTCTCAGCGAAAGCACAAGATGTCTTTGATGTAACAGGTGCCGGCGACACAGTGATTGCTATGATTGCAACACAACTCGCTAAAGGTACTCCCCTGCCACAAGCCTGTAAAATTGCCAATGTTGCGGCTTCTATCGTTGTCGGTAAAATGGGTGCTTCATACGTAACACAAGATGAACTTGATTATGCGCTTGGTCAATCTGATCGTCCACATAATCTGGTTCTCTCAAAGGAAGCGTTACTCCATGAAGTTAAACGTGCCAAGATGAATAATGAAACCGTCGTCATGACGAATGGGTGCTTTGATATACTCCATCGTGGACATGTTAAGTATTTAGAAGAAGCGAGCAAGCTCGGACACCACCTGATTGTTGCACTCAACTCCGATGCTTCCGTCAAAAGACTCAAAGGTGAGACTCGCCCTATTATGGATGAGACAAGTCGCGCAACCGTTTTGGCATCGCTCTCTTCAGTTGCATGGGTAACACTTTTTGATGAAGATACCCCTGAATCACTGATTAATGCTGTATTACCGGATGTTTTAGTCAAAGGAAGTGATTATACCGTTGATCAAATTGCCGGCGCTGATGCGGTTATTAATAATGGCGGTCGTGTTGAGCTTATTGACTTTATCGATGGTTATTCGACAAGTAAAGCAATTGAAAAAATCATTGCTTCGGAAAAGTAACCTCTGAAAACATTGACCAATTCACACTCTTCATAACTATAGACTAAAGTAAATGACATTAATTCATAAAAGCGAAAGCTAATCTGAAAAATGTATGTCATAATAGATTGCATATATGTAATATTCTATGTAATGATTTATGTAAATTTTTTGTAGTACTTCGTAGATAAGGACTTTTAAAGATGGATGAGAACAAACGCAAAGCCCTCCAAGCGGCACTAGGACAGATTGATCGTCAATTCGGAAAAGGCTCTGTCATGCGCCTAGGTGATCAACAAACACCTAACAATATTATTCCTGTATCGACAGGATCTATCGGTCTAGATATTGCGCTTGGAATTGGTGGTTTACCACGTGGCCGTATTGTTGAGATCTATGGTCCTGAATCTTCTGGTAAAACAACCTTAACGCTTCATGTTATTGCTGAAGCGCAAAAAGCAGGTGGAACAGCGGCATTTATCGATGCTGAACACGCGCTTGATCCAACTTATGCTGCTAAGCTTGGCGTTGATGTTGAAAACCTCTATATCGCACAGCCGGATAATGGCGAGCAAGCACTTGAGATCACGGATACCTTAGTTCGCTCTGGCGCAGTTGATATTGTTGTTGTTGACTCAGTTGCAGCGCTTACACCCAAAGCAGAAATTGAAGGTGAAATGGGTGACTCACACATGGGACTTCAAGCACGTCTTATGAGCCAAGCACTCCGTAAGCTCACAGCGAATATTCAAAAATCAAATACACTTGTAATCTTCATTAACCAAATTCGTATGAAAATTGGGGTAATGTTCGGGAATCCTGAAACAACCACGGGCGGAAATGCGCTCAAGTTCTACTCATCAGTTCGTTTAGATATCCGTAGAACAGGTGCGGTGAAGAAAGGCGACGAAGTAATTGGTGCTGATACCCGCGTTCGTGTTGTCAAAAACAAAGTTTCACCACCATTTAGAGAAGCTAAATTTGAGATCATGTACGGCATGGGAATTGATACACTCGGTGAAGTGATTGATCTTGGTGTTGATGCTGGCATCGTCGATAAAGCCGGTGCTTGGTATAGCTATGGCGATACGCGTCTTGGCCAAGGTAAGGAGAACTCTAAACAGTATCTTCGCGAAAATGAAGCAACAGCTAAAGAGATCGAGAAAAAAGTGCGTGATCATTTCATCACAGCGACGGCGCCACTTGCTGGCTCTCTTGATGATAAAGATGATGAAGAAGATCTCTTATCACTGGATGATAAATAACTCAGGATACTCAATAACGTTTCCGCACAAAAATCTAAATATGTAAAAATAGAAGATTTTTTAATAGCCCAGGCTTTCTAGCTTGGGCTATTCTAGTTTTAGGGATTTTCTTTTAAAATAGAAATCATCGACTAGAATGATCTATCTGCCAA
>CAZPIQ010000032.1:12651-18299 GCA_964586665.1 uncultured Ignatzschineria sp.
TCAAAATTGAAAAAAAGGTAGAGATAGAGATTCCTGAAAAAGCTTGGAAAAGCTTGCAGACTTCTATTGTATTTGAAAATAATGAATTCTTAGTGATCGATAAACCCAGCGGATTAGCAGTTCATGCTGGCTCTGAGATTCCTTATGGCATCATTGAGATTCTAAAACGTTTTGGAGATAATGATTTCTATGAATTAGTTCAGCGTCTTGATCGTGATACAAGCGGTTTACTATTGATCGCAAAAACGGGGAAATCCCTTCGCACATTGCAACAAAGCGATCTCTCTCGCCAATATGCACTGATCGTCGAAGGCAACTGGAAAAATCATTTCAAAGAAATTACGAGCATCATCACACTACCACTTGATACAGAAAACAGAGTCAATGGTGAGCGCCATGTCACTGTTTCAGAGAGCGGGAAAGAGGCCGAAACCCACTTCACACTCATTAATGCAGGGAAAAATATCTCTCATTTACAAGCTGTATTAAAAACAGGAAGAACGCATCAAATTCGTGTACATAGCTCAGCAAGTGGCTTCCCTATTGTGGGCGATGCCCGCTATAACAGTGATAGCAAAATGACCGGCATTGATAGACTATATCTCCATGCTGAACGTCTCAGTTTTATCCTCGAAGATCAAGCATACAAATTTGAAAGCCCTCTGCCGAAAGGATTCTTATCATTACTCAATCGTTTGAATTAGAAAGCGGACATGTACCATTTCAAATAGGTGCGAACTTTAGAATAATTTCGTGTAAAATGGCGCTTATTTATTGTTCTATTAAACGCAGGTCGTGAAAGGATTATGGTAGAAGCAACGCAAATATTTGAGCTTCCGATTCGAGTTTATTACGAAGATACAGATGCGGGTGGTATTGTTTATCATGCAACGTATCTTAACTTTATGGAGCGCGCTCGCACAGAATGGTTAATGGCCCGTGGTATTAACCTCAATACGCACGCACAAACGCACCAAGAAATGTTTGTGGTACGAAAACTTGATATTGAATATCGAAAACCTGCCTTTCTCTGTGATGATGTTGTCGTACGATCTCGTATTATTGAACGAAGCCGTACCCGAGTTCTCTTTGAACAAAATATTTATCGTGGTGATGATCTTCTTACAAAAGGTTGTGTTGAGATCGTCACACTTGACGTTGTAACTAGACGCCCTAAACCTCTTCCCCCTCTCTTCAATCAGGAGTTCTGAGATGTCCTCTGAATTACAATTCTGGCACCTAATTGGAAGCGCGAGCTTCCCTGTGAAAATTATTATGCTGATCCTTGCGATCATGCTAGTGGTTGCAATTTTCCTTATTTGGAAAAAGTATATCTCAATCAAACTTACCAAAATGCGAGTCAATCAATTTGAGAGACTCTTTTGGTCCGGCGCTGATATTAATCAGTTAGCTTCTGAAGCCACTAAAAAAGGTAAAAACTGCGCTGACCTTGAAAAAGTTTTTCTTTCCGGCTTCCAAGAATTTACACGCCTTAGAAGTTTTGCAAATTACTCGCCGGACTTTATCGTTTCTAGCGTTAAAAATGCGATGTTTGCAGAAACCCAACGTGAAGAGACCACTGTACAAAAATACCTTCCTTGGCTTGCCACAATTGGTTCTGTTGCCCCGTATATCGGTCTTTTAGGAACTGTAATTGGTGTTATGAACTCATTCAGTGCGCTTGGCGCTGTTAAACAAGTAACACTTGCACAAGTCGCACCAGGGATCTCTGAAGCGCTTATTGCAACAGCAATCGGTTTATTAGCTGCAATTCCTGCGGTAATGGCCTATAACAAATTTAGTAATGACATCAACACGCTACTCACTCGCTATGACAGTTTTATCGATGAGTTTGCAAATATTCTCGCTCGCCAATATGTGCAGATGACACAAAAATCGGCGAATGCGCAATATCAGTAAGCAACAGGATAACGGCGGACTAAAGCTATGAGACGACGTAAACGCGTTAATAAACTCAACTCAGATATGAACATTGTTCCTTATGTGGATGTAATGTTCGTACTGTTAACGATCTTTATGGTCACAGCAACAACGATTTCTGTGGGGATTGACGTTGATCCTCCGCAAATGGAATCAAGTCAAGCAGTTGCTATTGAAGGTGAGGAGATGATGGTCATCTCTGTCGACTCATCAGGTAGCCTCTTCTTCAATCTTGCAGATAACCCTAATATCGCCCTACCAGAAGCTGAAATCGTAACGATTGCCAGTAATCTATATGCCGAGAATGAGAACATTCAAGCACTTGTAAAAGGCGACAAAAATGCGCCTTACGGCAGAATCATTGATGCAATGAGTTTACTTCAAGGTGTCACACAAAAAAATGTTCAACTAATGACTATTCCGATAGAAGAATAAAATATATCTCCCCAATAGTATTTGATTAATGAGCAATCCGTTAGGTTTATCCATTTCCCCTGTGCAACGTTATTAGTGAGGGAACACCCATATCATGAATCGTGATACACAAAACAAAATCATTAATATCGGCAGTGCTATTCTCACTGCGATGGTGATTCTTATTGCCGGATATTTTTCAATCTCCTCTTATCAAAAGATGCAACTTTCATCACTTGATGACGAGACGTTAAAGATTAGTAATGAAAATAAACTCGCTAAATCGGAACGCATCGATACGAAAGAAGTGGTTGATGAGATGAATCGTATCGCTGAAGCACAACGCCTTGAAAAAGAACGGATCGAAGCTGAAAAGCGCGCCCAAGAAAAAGCTGAAAGAGAACGAAAAGCTGCTGAAAAACGTGCAGCTGAAGAAAAAGCCGCACGAGAGCAAGCCGCAAAAGAGAAAGCTGAAGCAGAGAAACGTGAAGCTGAAAGAATTGCGGCAGAGAAACTCGCTACCGAAAAGGCCGCAGCTGAGAAGGCCAAACAAGATGCTATTGCAAAACAAAAAGCAGAAGAAGCTCGCGTAATCGCGGAGAAGAAAGCAGCGGAAAAGAAAGAGCAACAGCGTATCGCTAATGAAAAAGCCGCGGCTGACAAAAAAGCGACTGAAAAAGCGGCCGCCGAGAAGGCGCAAACGGATAAATTAGCAGCCGATAAACGCGCACAAGAAAAGAAAGCTGCGGATGCTAAAGCAGCGGCTGATAAAGAGAAGGCCGCTGCTGAAAAACGCGAGGCTGATAAAAAAGCAGCAGATGCAAAAAAAGAGGCCGATCGAAAGGCGGCTGAGGCCAAAAAAGAAGCAGACCGAAAAGCAGCTGAAGCGAAAAAGGAAGCTGATCGCAAAGCAGCAGAAGCACAAAAGGCAGAAGAAGGCGCTAGAATTGCAGCGGCTATTAACAATACTTATTTTGCACAAGTTCACGCATATCTATATGACTTATGGATCACACCGCCAGGCAGCTATGGTCTTACGACAACCATCACCTTTAAGGTAAAAGAAGATGGGACGGTTATCGGAACACCCGTCATCAAAAAATCAAGTGGCAATGAAGAGTTTGACAATAGCGTGTTCGTTGCAATTTTAACAGCTGAGAAAATCCCAATGCCATCTGACCCAATTGCCCGAAAGCACTTGGCAACTGAAGGTTTTGAGATTGACTTTAAACCGACCCACTAATATCTAGAGCAATTTGAATGATCATTGGGATGATTTCATGATGAATATCTAATAAGCAGTATCTTATTGATGTTATCATCTCTATATTCAATATAAAGGAGATAAAATGATTAAAGTATGGGATATTCCTACTCGTATTTTTCACTGGGTACTCGTTCTTGCGATGGCACTATGTGTCTATACATCCTATAATTTCTCAGAGTTTTACAACTTTGGATTTATCGGTAGTTACTCTGCGATGGCACTTCATCAATACAGCGGTACATTAATCCTAGGCTTATTGATTTTCCGTGTAATTTGGGGCATTTTTGGCTCTACAACCTCGCGTTTTACAGATTTTGTACGTGGCCCTTCCCACGTAATCGAATATGCAACGAAATCGAGAACAGGTACTGAAGGACATAACCCTTTAGGTGCACTCATGGTGATTGCACTGATTGCCATGCTACTTGTTCAAGTTGTCACAGGCCTCTTTCTTGAAGACAATACTTACATGTTCTCAAATGCACCGCTTGCGGGCATGGCTGATAGCGATCTTCGTAGCAATATGATGTCAATCCATAGCAATGGACGTGCAATTTTACTCTGGTTTATCGGTTTACATGTTGCAGCAGTATTCTTTTATCTTTTCGCAAAGCGCCAAAATCTTATTCGCACCATGGTTACCGGCACAAGACCTAAAGAGAACGCACATACAAAATCACCTCAATCACTCTCTAAAGATCGATCATTCATCGGAATCATCCTCATGATTGTGATTATTGCACTCACTTATTACATTCTTTTTAATCTCTAATGAAACCTTCACGAAGCATTTTTCTGAGCTCAGTTGCTCAACGCCTCTTGTACTCGTTTATCCTTATAGCCCCTATCACACTACTACTCTATTGGGCACTTCATTAAGATAAAACAAGATGATAAATCATCAAAACACTCATCGGGTACCTCCTAAGAGCTTGTACAAATTCTGAGAAATCAAAAAAGCAGAGAAAAACAATTTCTCTGCTTTTTTATTGCCATTGACACATTATCGTAATAAGCGCTTTCTAAAAAGATCTATATCAATCCCCAATACCTGCTCAACATATCGATTCGGACCACCATATTCTGCCTTAAATAGATCATTTAATGAATCAAGGTATATTGGCTCAACATATTGTACTTTCTCAAAAACAGCCTCTAAATCAGCCGTCATCTCCAAACCTTCTAACTTCTTGTTGCGATGTGTAGAAAATAGTTGATGAAGTGATTTAGCATAGGTGTTCGATTCAAGGTAGTTCGCCATAATATCATCATAAGAAACCCCTAAAACTGACAAAATGAGATAGCTCATAATCCCTGTTCTATCTTTTCCGGCACTACAGTGATAAATAACACGCTCATTACGCAATATCGCGTTAAATACCGCCTTAAATTGCGTCTGTGCACTCGTTGGGAACTGTTGGTACATCTTTATAAAAAGCGCATCGATATCCGCCGGCTGTAGCTTTGCTAAAGCACTCATCTGATCACTACTAAAAAAGTTACCGACATTAATGGGCATAGGTTGATAATCGATATCACTTAAGGTCAACTTCATCGATTCAGCAACCTTTTCCCCATCCATTCTAAAGTCAACGACGACATCAGGTGCAATACTCATGAGCTGATTCATATCGGTTTCAGTCGCAAAATCTAATAGCGCACTTCGATAAATTTTATTTTCAACGATTTCCGCATTATCCTGAGTCTTCAATCCCCCAAGACTTCTAAAGTTCACAATTTTTTCAAAACTTAAAGTATCACTCATCTTTCACGAAGCCCTCTAACCCATTTAATATCAAGCTTCTATCCTAACATGATATCGACCACTTACTCCATCTACAAAACTATTATCAAAATTAGTGTATAACTTTCGATCAGTAATTTGCTTTTCGAAACCTTCACGTGTAATATTTGTCTTCTACTGAGTTACACCTAAAGCCTGGGTGGCGAAATTGGTAGACGCAGCAGACTTAAAATCTGCCGACCCTTACGGTCATGCCGGTTCGATTCCGGCCCTAGGCACCAT
>CAZPIQ010000033.1:0-18060 GCA_964586665.1 uncultured Ignatzschineria sp.
CTTCTGACTCGCCTGATCTAAGAGAGTATACCTGAACAATATCACCTTTTCTAATATAGGTTAACAATGTACTTAAAGTGACTTGTTGGGGGGAGAATGCAAGATCGATATTTGACTCATCTTCGATCATTTCAAGATAAGAGGATCGGTTAATCAGCGCCATTGTAAATTTAGCACCCAGTCGTTTAGCGAGCATTGCTGCCATGATGTTAGTTTGGTCATCATTTGTGAGGGCGCAGAAAAGATCGGTTTTATCGATATTCTCTTCAAAGAGAAGGGTTTCGTCTGTACAGTCGCCATGGAGAATTAAACTACGATTGAGTTTAGAGGCAAGATTGTTCGCACGTTCGGCATTGCCTTCAATAAGTTTAACGTGAGTATACGATTCTAGTGCTTCAGCTAATGACGCACCGATATTACCGCCTCCCGCAATCGTAATGCGCTTAGCAATGCGTTGCTTTGATTGGAATAATTCGATTACTTCACGGGCATCTGAACGAGCGCAGAGGAAGTAGACTTCATCATCTTCCTCTAAAATAGTATCTTCATCAGGAATAAACTCAGTGCCTTCCCGATATATGGCGACATAATTGATATTGAGGTGTCGTGTTCGGCGCTTGATCTTCGCAAAGCGACGGCCAAAGAGTTGAGAGTCTTTTTCAACGCCCATCGAAACAATCAGCGCTTCACCTTTTGAAAAACGCAGAACATCAAGTGCGCCGGGTAATTCAATAATATTTTTAATGTAGTTTGTGATGAGTGTTTCAGGGCTAATCACAACATCAATGTGAAATGTGGAATCGAGTTTATTGCCAAATAGATCGCCGTGACGAAGATAATCTTGCGAGCGAACGCGGGCAACTTTAAGTTTGATACCAAAAACAGTATGGGCAATCTGACAAGCCACGATATTGACTTCATCACTAGATGTGACAGCAATAATCACGTCCATACTCTCGGCACCGGCATCTTTAAGAAGAACGGGGGAAGCAGCATTGCCTCGGATAGTACGGATGTCGTAGCGCTCTTTCAGTGCTGCTAAGGGGGCATATTGACTATCGATAATCGTAATATCATTTTGCGCTTCTTTAGAGAGAACATGCGCAACTGTGGAGCCGACTTGACCAGCTCCTAAAATAAGTATTTTCATTTAACTTTGATTTGTCCTACATATAACCCACTAATAATATCGTAAATCCCCTGAGAATTGTATCTGTTTTTATGTAAGTAAATTGGTACAGAGGATTGGCAATTTAAAATCTGTTTATAAGAGGTTGGTAACAGATCTATTTTGAAGTGTAGGTAGAGGATTGCATTGATAAAATGGTGGGGTTGGGCTATAATGCGCCCTGAATTTCTTAGATAAGGTATTTGTTGTCAATGACGATAAATCCGAAGGTTCGATTTCGGATTATGAGTTTTAATTGCATCAAAATCTTATCTTTTATCATTATTTGTTTGGTAATGATTCCTCGTTAGGTGAGGTTCCTATAGGGTCGGAAGCTGTTGCCCAGAAATGTCGAGAGACACCAATGGGTCAGCAGGAATAATCGAATTAAGGTTATTTCTAATACAGTGAAAATTTGAAGACGATATTTTTGAATAGAAGGTATCTCGGTTAAATTTGAGTCCTATAGTGCTAAAGTTTTTACGAAGGGGGCCTTAACCCGTATCTTGACTTTCTCGTTAAGGCGGAGCATTTAGATCAGTTGCTTGTGATTGAAATAATCGCATATAAGCAACTGCTTTATGATGTTCAAAATCTTGTATATTTTCAGATGATCTTTGTTTATGGTCATTTAAAAACCATCAAAGATACCCTCATAATCACCATCAGCAATAGATCCTCGCTAGCGTACTAAATCATCATCGATTATGCACATCGCAGGGGGCGCTCATGGTACAACAAAATGTCAAAAAGCCACGTGAATTCGCAGAAGAGACAGTTGGATCCTTGATGGATTTCGACTTTATCTGCGTTCCTGAAACTTATACAGTAGGCGAAGCATTTAAGTATCTGAGGAAGAACGTGCATGGTAAAGCGAATATTCACTATAGCTATGTCATTGATCCTGTCGGCGTTCTAGTCGGCGTGCTTTCATTACGAGAATTACTTGGTGCTGAAGAGGGCGCGATATTAAAAGATATTATGTCGCCGACAAGTTTAAAGCTCTCTTATGATCTTGACCAAGAAAAAGCGGCAAAAATCTTCCAAGATTCAGATCTAGTGACACTTCCTGTGATTGATACGAATGGTCGAATGATCGGCGTTCTTCATGTTGATGAGATGATGGATGTTCTCCAACAAGAAGCGACAGAAGATATTCATAAAATGGCATCGATCTCGGTAGATGAGGATGAAGAGGTTAAAGGGCTTCTTGAGTCCTCAGTGGGTTGGCTCTATAAAAAACGGATTGGATGGCTGGTGATTCTCGTATTTGTGAATCTCTTGTCAGGAGCCGGCATTGCAAGTTATGAGGAGCTTTTAAGTAACCATATTTATGTTGTATTCTTCTTACCGCTATTAATCGCAAGTGGTGGTAATACGGGTTCTCAGTCAACAACACTTGTGATAAGGGCAATGGCCGTTGGCGATGTGACGATTAAGGATTGGGCTAAAGTCTTCCGTAAAGAAGCGGTGACCTCCTTTATGTTAGGGGTTACGATGGCCGTTGCGATCGCTGTTATCGGTTATTACCGAGGGAGTGGGCACGAAGTCGGATTTGAAACAGCGATGATGGTGGCATTATCAATGGTCATTGTTGTGATGTTTGGTGGTCTATTAGGGGCCATTATTCCTTTTATCTTTAGAGTCTTTAATCTTGACCCGGCAACAGCGAGTACCCCGCTGATAACCTCTATCTGTGATATCGCCGGCGTCTTTATTTACCTTGGAATTGCGAGTTTATTCTTACAGCTGTAATTCATTGATGAATATGCCATGTGCCTTGGAGTACATGGCATTATTTATTTCCCAGTATCAATAATATATATTTGAGTCGAGGTGAGTTTTGGACGTCAATGATATTGGATTAGTGATATCAAAATCAGGTCAAATTGAGCAACTCCTCAAAAATCTGGGCGCAACAGGAAAGGGATTACAAGAGTTGATTACTTCTATGGAGAAGGAGTTCAATCTTGAAACTACGAAAGCCTTAAGGTTTATCGGCTCGATTCGTAATAAAGTTGCGCATGGTGAGTATGAAAATATCAGTCGAGAAACGCTTAAAGGTTATGAGAACCAAGCAACAATCATCATTAAACAGTTAACATTGATGGTAGAAGTAAAAGCAAAATCGGTAGAAGCTCACCAAAGAAAGGGGCAGGGTCATCAGCACCGCGGTATTGAGCAGATGCAAAAATCAAGGATATTCAGTAAAGTATTAAAGGTTGCTATTGCGGTCGTTATTGCGGGCGCAGTGATATATCATTGGGTTCAAAATAGCTAATTAGATGCGCGTATTTAAGATGACTAAATAGGAGTTGTGCGTGAGAAGTAAGATACATATTATAGGTGCACTTAAGTTGTATGCATCGCCTAAAAACCTCTCCGTTGCACTTTTAGGGTTTGCATCTGGTATTCCTATTTTAATGACGCTCTCAACGCTTACCTATTGGCTTTCGACCTTAGGCGTTACGAAATCTGTCATCGGTTTTGCCTCATTATTGGGGCTTCCGTATATGTTGAAGTTTTTATGGGCACCTATTTTGGATTTAGCAAGGCTACCTATTTTAGGGCAATTAGGTCGACGAAAAGGCTGGATTGTCTTCTTTCAGGGATTGATTGCATTATCGTTTGTGCTGTTAGCCTTTATCAATCCCATTGAAAGCCCTTATCTGCTAGGCTTGACGATTTTGTGCTTAGCGATTTTCTCCGCAAGCCTTGATATCGTAGTCGATGCTTATCGTATTGATAATCTTAATGAAGATGAACAAGCATACGGGGCAAGTAGTTATCTCTTTATGTATCGTATTGCGATGCTTTTAATGGGTGCCGGCGTTTTAGCGCTTTCAGATTATTATGCTTGGAGCACAATTTTTATAGGTGTAGCGATCCTTTCACTGTTGATTTTATGCTTAATATTGCTGATTCCCGAAGTCAAATCGGAAGCCCCAATCGATGATAATAATGACCATCAGTATTCAGGAAAAGAGAGACGGGGTTTTAGCGCTCAACTTCGTCATTCATTGAGTCGATTTGAAGATGGTTTTGTTCAATTTTTCAAACGGGATAAAGCGCTGGTATTTCTCTTATTAGTGGTAGCTTATAAGATTCCAGATGCCGTATCAGGCGTCATGGCTTATCCTTTTTATCATGAGATGGGTTATAGCGGAACGGAGATTGGCGCTGTTAGTAAACTCTATGGATTGATCGCGACACTGATTGGGGCATTCTTAGCCGCCGGTATTGTGAATGTTATTGGGTTATATCGAACGCTTTTAATCTCAGCAATCTTAATTGGTCTCACAAACCTGGGATATCTATTGATTATTGCAACCCCCAATATATCGATGTTAATGGTTGCCATTAGTGCCGAGAATTTTATTTCTGGCTTTTCAAGTGCGCTTTTTGTCTTCTTTTTGGGGCTTCTCTGTGATCGTCAGGCTTCCGCAACGCAATATGCGCTTCTAAGCGCGCTCTCTGTATTTGGTCTTCGAGTATTAGGGGGTGGTTCTGGGAGTTTAGCGGAATTTTTAGGCTGGGAAGCCTTCTTTATTACAACGGCATTCCTATTCATCCCTAGTGTGATTTTAATCATCTATTTGAAGAGAGCGATTAAGGCATTGAAAGTCATTGGTTGATTGTTCATGGAACATGGTAAGCAAAAATACCGGAAGTCATTAGTTTGAAATGCTAAAAGTATTCATATAAAAAATAGCTGTGTAGATTGAATTACACAGCTGTTTTGTTATAACTCATCGACAAATAATGAAGTCGACTTACGCCTTACTAATCTCAAACTCAGCGGCGATTAGATTTTCGAGGGTTAATTCCAATAAATCGCCTTTTGCAAGTTTTCCAACGCCCTTAGGTGTACCTGTAAAGATTAAATCTCCTTTTGATAGGCCATAAAGGCTAGAGAGATAGCTCACAATCTCGGCAATCGGATAGATCATCAAGGAAGAATTTCCATCCTGCTTTAGTTCGCCATTTTGCGTGAAGGTAAACTGGATATCTTTAGCATCGCGGATTTTATGACTATCAATAAAATCACTCACAATCGCGGCACTTGGGAAACCTTTACATTTTGTCCAAGGCTCTCCTTTTTGTTTAATGATATCTTGCACATCTCGCGCTGTTAAATCTAAGCCAATGCCGTAGCCACCAATGATAGAGAGTGCTTTTTCAGGAGAAATGTTGCGGGCATCTTCCTGAATATAGAGCACAATTTCTGTTTCATAATGTACTGAATCTGAAAATGCCGGCAATGTGATTTCTTCATTTTTCTTAGTTAACGCTGAGGTAGGTTTTAAAAAAACAAGTGGTTCAGTCGGTGTGGCATTATTCAGCTCCGCAATATGCTCGGTATAGTTACGACCAATACAGAAGATATTCTGAATGGGTTTCTGCTCGCCTTCGAGAAGAATATGGGCTGCTGTCATGTTGGCTCCTTAGGATTTTGTGTTATTGAATGCTAATTATTTTAGAGTTTTGTAGTGTTTAAGACTTTTAAGTTTAATCTGTCTTTGATTCTAGTATAAATCGCGTCGTTTTCCTATGAATGACTAGAGAGATTGTCATGAGGCGATGAATAGTTGATTAAGGTAAGGTTCATCGTATTTTTAAATACTTAATCGAGAATTTGCTTTGATAAAGGATTATGATGGAACGTCATGGTTTATGAGTGATTAATTATTAACGAATAAATTATTCATCATTCATCATTCGTCATTTATTTATAATAATTAATTCAATAGTTTGTTAATAAAGGAATTATATGCCTAAGCTGAAGCATCCGAAAAAAGCAGATTTAGAAAATAGATTAAATGTTCTTCGAGCCGGCGTTTTAGGCGCCAATGATGGGATTATATCAACGGCAGGGCTTGTGATTGGTGTGGCTAGTGCTACAACAAGCATGATGACGATCTTGGTTGCTGGGTTAGCGGGACTTTTAGCGGGCGCGCTTTCGATGGCGGGCGGTGAGTATTCCTCTGTGAGTACTCAAAAAGATGTCGAGCAGGCTGAGGTTGAGAAAGAGAAGGCTCTACTTGAGAAAGACTTTGCCGGCGAAGAGGCGGCATTGACACAATATTATGTGGAAAAAGGATTATCAGCGGATCTCTCAAAGCAAGTTGCAAGTGAGTTAATGAATAAAGGCGCTTTGGAAGCGCGGATGAAATCTAAACTTAATATCACGTTGGGTGAATATGTAAATCCTTGGAATGCCGCATTTTCATCGATTATCTCATTCTCGCTTGGGGCAATTATTCCACTACTCTTTATTTTATTCTTACCCCAAGATTATAAAATTGCCGGTACTTTTATTGCGGTCTCTTTTGCGTTGGCGTTAACAGGGTTTGTGAGCGCAAAGTTGGGGGGTGCGCCAAGGCTAAAAGCTGTTATTCGTAATGTCGTTGTTGGTATGTTAACAATGGCAGTGACTTATGGGTTAGGGCAGTTTGTGCATATTTAAGATAATTTTTAGGACTTATTGATGATAGTACTGAAATAATAAAAGCCACGCAGTATCGAATAAAAATACATGTCGAAATTGCGTGGTTTTTCATAAGGTCTATTTTTGAAATGCTTTAGAAAGCATTTTGATTGCTGCGTTTAGATAAAATAAGGATTTAACCCATAAGTCTTATAATCTTCCTCAGCGAGTTTAATCGCAAGGGGAAGCGTTAATAGATCATCAATAAATGGATCTGCGTAAATGGTTTTAGTGCGGTCCAAGAATTTCAGATAAGTATGGCATTCATCGCAAACTTCCGCAGACATCGGGCTACCGAGTTCTTCGATTTTATTTTGGAAGAGTGATTTGTTACTCATACACTCTGTGCATTGGCTACGGACAACATGCCATTTAGTCTCGCAGAATGAGCAGTAGAGATAGCGAAGACCATCTTCAGAGTTATCAAGGACACTACTAATTGCCGGCATTTTGCAGCATGGGCAGAGATCTTTAGCCTTTAAGAGATAAGTCTTTTCAACTTCAAGATGGGCAGCTTCAAAATGAAGAGTGGCTTGCATGGCTGCGAGTAAAAATAGGCGGTTTTCAGCAGAGATTGTTTCAACATCAAGATCTAAAATTGCTTGGAATGATTCAAGTACGGTTGCATTATCTTGCATCGCCGTGGCAAGTTTTTCTAGTACTTTGGAGATCTCTTCATGCTGAATATCGCTCTTTGTAAGTTGTGCTTGGAGTGATTCAGTGAGGGTGATAATCGCTGTTTGGAAGCGTTGAATCATCTCTTGATCCATTATGAAGAAAGGTTCTTCTTTTGGGAAATTATGCGTTTTATAAGTGGTTTCAAGGGTGTTAAAAACCACTTGTTGTGCTTCAACGACCATTGCTAAAAATGGTAATACAGGTGATTCAGGATCTTTTTTTAGCGCTTTTTCAATGACTTTAAGGCGAAATGGGTAGTAGCTTCCTTTAGGAGGAAGGATGTGGACAATCTCTTTAATGCCACCGGTAGGGATCATTGTCATGGGTAATACTCACTTTTTAATGTCTTTTGAAGGGTTATTGTACCCTGAAAATAGGAACGCACCAATGAATGGTGCGCTCGTTTCTTTTTTATCTCTCAGTCTGTTTTAAACTCTTTGACTCATTAAGCGAGCCAAACTAGTGCGATTTATGCGTCTCAGAATCTTCAACAGTGTCTTTTTTGCCGGCATTTTTCATCACTTCTTCATACCAAAGCGGGTGATGCGTTTTTGCCCATTTATCTGTTACAACGCCTTCAGTCATTGCGCGGATAGTACCTTTAATCCAGATTGCGGCATATACGTGAACGATAATAGACGCAATTAGGATGAGTGCAAACCAAGCATGAAGAAGGATTGCAATGCGGCGAAGCGGAATACTAAACTCATTTGCAAAGTAAGGCTGCCACATGATAACGCCCGTTGTTAAAAGTACGATCATTGAAAGGGTCATAATCCAGAACATAATCTTTTGTCCAGCATTATATTTACCAACATTCGGTAAATGTTCACCCATAATGATTTTCTTCACAGAGAGCGCCCATGTGATATCTGCGCGTGTAATAAAGTTGCGGCTGACATAGCGGAAGAACTGAATGAAGAAGCCAACGAACATAATTACCCCCACAAATGGATGCACAATACGTGCCATTTGTGGTGTACCGAAGATCTGGCTGAACCAGAAGAAGCTTGGGTAGAAGAATGCTAATCCAGAGAATGCAAGGAGGATAAAGCAGAAAGCAACAACCCAGTGATTGATACGTTCAGACGCTGAATAGCGTTGAATAAGTCTACCTTTAGCCATGATTATTCTCCTTTATCTTTTGATTTCTTAGGATCGATCACTTCTTTACCTTCATCAGGATCATCTGTGCGGCTAGGGCCTACAGCGACATAATGGAGGAATCCTGTGAATACTGCGGCAGCAATACCAAAGGTTGAAAGTGGTTTAAGCAGACCTTTCCAGAGGCTTGTAACAGGGCTAATCTTCGGATCTTTTGGAAGATTACTGTAAAGTTCTGGTTTGTCAGCATGTTGAAGGACATACATAACATGTGTGCCACCAACGCCGGCTGGGTCATAAAGACCCGCATTCTCATAACCACGTGCATTAAGATCTTTGATTCGCGTAGAAGCATACTCTTTCATATCTTCTTTCGAACCAAATTGAATCGCGCCTGTTGGGCATGATTTAACACATGCAGGCTCTTGACCCACTGCTAAACGGTCAGAGCAGAGCGAGCATTTGTACGCTTTGTTATCTTTCTTGCTAAGACGTGGAATATTGAATGGGCAACCTGTAATACAGTAACCACAACCAATACAGTTCTCTTGGTTAAAATCGACAACACCGTTGTTATATTGCACGATCGCGCCAGGTGAAGGGCAAGCCTTGAGGCAACCAGGATCCTCACAGTGCATACAACCATCTTTACGGATGAGCCACTCTAATTTGCCATTTTCTGTCGTTTCATTAAAACGCATCACAGTCCATGACTCATTTGTTAAATCAGGTGGGTTATTGTAAGTACCATCACAAGTACCAACTTCATCACGAAGATCATTCCATTCAGAACATGCAACTTGACAAGCTTTACAGCCAATACAAGTTGATACGTCAATCAGCTTAGCAACTTCAACGCCTTTACGAACATCTGGGGATTTCGTTGAGGTCGCAGAACGTTGTTTAATATCTAAAGACTCTAAAATCATTTTCTACTTCCTTTTATGCATTGAGTGGTTCAACATTCACAAGGAATGTTTTGTATTCAGGTGTTTGCGTATTCGCATCACCAACGGCAACAGGTAAGAAGTTTGTTAAGTAACCTTTCTTAGCAACACTTTCAAAGCCCCAATGCACAGGAACACCGACTTGATGAACCACTTTGCCATCAATCATGAGTGGCACAATACGTTTTGTAACAACAGCAACCGCTTCCACATAACCGCGGTTAGAAGATACTTTTACTTTATCGCCAATTTTGATCCCTTTTTCAGCTGCTAGCTCTTCACCAATCTCAACAAATTGCTCAGGTTGCGTGATTGCCGCTAAGAGAGCGTTTTTTGTCCAAAACTGGAAGTGTTCTGTTAAACGATAAGTGGTTCCCACATATGGGAAGTTCTCATGCGTTCCTAACATCTCTCTGTCGCGTTTGAAGATACGAACCGCAGGGTTATTTACCGGCGTATAGAGCGGGTTGTAACCTAATGGGTTTTCCATTGCTTCAAAGTGCGTTGGGAATGGACCATCGACTAACTTGTCGGCAGACGATAAACGGCCAACGCCTTCAGGGTTCATGATGAATGGGTCCATCGGGCTTCCCGGAGGTGCTGTTGGATCGAAGTCAGGAACGTCCCAGCCAATCCATTTCTCACCATTCCATTTAAATAGGCGGCGATGCGGATCCCACGGTTTACCCATTCTGTCAGCGGATGCTCTATTGTAGAGAATTCGGCGATTAGCAGGCCATGCCCACGCCCAACCTAACGTGATACCAAGGCCGGATGGATCGCTATTATCACGGTTAGCCATTTGGTTGCCACCTTCTTCAGTCCAGCAACCGGTATAGATCCAGCAGCCAGCAGCCGTTGATCCATCATCACGGATCTCGTTGAAGCTTCCTAAAAGCTCGCCTTTCTTGCGGATGAGTTTACCATTGTCATCATAGAGATCTTCAAGCGCATAACCATTTTGCTCTTTTGTAATCTCTTCAGCTGTCGGATGAAGGGGTTGTGCATAGTTCCACTGAATATTCATAATCGGATCAGGGAATGCCCCGCCTTCCGTTTTATAGAGTTCGCGCATTCTAAAGAGAATGTTCGAGAGAATCTCTGTATCGCCTTTTGATGTTCCAGGTGCATCCGCGGCTTGGTAATGCCATTGTAACCAACGTGCCGAGTTAACGATTGAACCCATACCTTCCACGAAGCAGTGTGCAGGTAAGCG
Source organism: uncultured Ignatzschineria sp. (assembly GCA_964586665.1). Lineage (GTDB taxonomy): Bacteria > Pseudomonadota > Gammaproteobacteria > Cardiobacteriales > Wohlfahrtiimonadaceae > Ignatzschineria. The sequence continues at coordinate 10,602 of CAZPIQ010000033.1, forward strand.
ATAAACCGTTGTCATGACTTCACTTGGATTGATCTCGTTATGTGCGCCATGATTTTGCCAGAAGCTACCTGTTTCTGTTGTTTGTGGGTCAATTACAACAAGGTATTTCAATTTAGCAAGTGCTTGACGGTTTTTGTTGGTGTCAGGAATCGCCGCAAGTGGGTTAAAGCCTTGGCAGATATAGCCATTTAATTGGCCATTGTCCATCATCTCAAACGCTTGGAGAATATCGTACATTTTGTCCCATTTAGGGAGATAATCAAATGCGAAGTTATTCTCTTTAGTTGCATGAGGACCATAGAAAGTCTTCATAAGGCTATTAAAGAATTTTGGCGTATTTTTCCAGAAATTCACTTGGCCAGGGCGAAGTGCTTTTGGGGTTGTCTGTTCAATAAATTTCTCATAAGTGTTCTGTGAATCACTTGGGAGATTTAAGTACGCAGGAAGCTGTGTTGAGAGAAGGCCTAAGTCTGTTAAACCTTGAATATTTGAGTGACCACGAAGTGCGTTCACACCACCACCAGGAACCCCCATATTACCAAGGAGAAGCTGGACCATTGCCATTGTACGAATCATTTGTGTACCAACGGTATGTTGTGTCCAACCTAAAGCGTATAGGATTGTGGAGACTTTATTATTAACAGAGCACTCTCCGAGTGTTTCAGCAACATAAAGGAAGTCTTCAATCGGCGTACCTGTAACGCGAGTCACCATCTCAGGTGTATATTTCTCATAATGCGCGCGCATCATATTAAATACACAACGAGGATGTTGAAGGGTTTCGTCTACTTTCGCAAAGCCCTCTTCATCAAGCTCATAAGTCCAAGATTCACGATCGTATTTGTTCGTCTCTTCATTCCAACCTGAGAAGTAACCGTCTTCAAAGTCATAGTCAGGATGCATGATGAATTTCGCATTCGTATACTCTTTAACGTATTCCCAATTGATTTTGTTATTGTCGATCAACCAACGAATTAAACCGCCTAAGAAGACGATATCAGAACCTGAACGGATCGGTGCATAGAAGTCCGCAACTGCCGATGTTCGGTTAAAACGTGGGTCAACGCTTAAGAGTTTTGCGCCACGCTTTTTCGCTTCAATCGCCCATTTAAAACCAACCGGATGTGCTTCAGCAGCGTTTCCGCCCATGACTAAAATCACGTTAGCGTTACGAATATCAACCCAATGGTTGGTCATCGCACCGCGGCCAAAGGTTGCAGCTAAACTTGCAACAGTTGAACCATGACAAACACGCGCCTGGTTATCCATAACAAGCATACCAAGGGAGCGAACAAATTTACCAGTTAAGAAGCCATTTTCGTTAGTTGTTGCTGATGTCGCGAGGAATCCTGTTGATGTCCAGCGGTTGACGGTTACGCCATCGGCATTTTTTGTTTGGAAGTTTGCATCGCGGTCATCTTTCATAAGGCGTGCAATTTCGTCGAATGCTTGATCCCACTCGATCGGTTCCCATTTATCAGAACCAGGACGACGCACTTCAGGATATTTAACACGGTTTGGGCTATGAATAAAGTCAATAACGCCGGCACCTTTAGGGCAGAGTGAACCACGGCTGACTGGGTGATCTGGGTCACCTTCAATATGCATGATTTCGGCTTTTGAGTTTTTAGGCTTGCCACCCATTGAATAGATAAGCATTCCGCAGCCAACAGAACAGTAAGTACAGATGGTGCGCGTCTCTTTAGCTTTGAGGATCTTATACTCTCTCACCGCAGCTTCAGAGATGCTTGGCATCATACCGAGCGCAGCAAGACTTGTTGCGCCGACTGTACCTGCCGACACTTTAAAAAATTGTCGTCTTGATATTTGCATCGTTACATCCTTTAAACACTATGAAAACTCTAGAATAGTGATTGAGTGAGGATCATTATTGTAGAATTTATAAGTCATTGATAAGTTTTTCAAACAAACTTGCTACTGTGGCAATTGACCTAGGTCAATTATTCACAAATTGCAAGTTTAGAAATAAAATAAACGAAAGATTATACTTCATTTTACGCTAAATGATGCGAAAAAACCTTAAATAATCCCTGTATCATCAATCATATAGGATAATCTACATGATATTGATAGTTATTCTCATTTATAAGCTTAGGCGTATCAATTGCTTAAGTGAATAAGTTCCATGAGACGGAAAATCTCATAGCATAAATTTGAGTAAAATTTAGTAGTCATAAAGTATTAGATTGTGAAAAAAATTGAGGAGTAGATTGGTTGTTTGGCATTTTTTTATTGTTAGAGAGGGTCAGTCATCAATGGAAAGAGGGTTTCGGTTTTGATGGGTATTATTGATCTACTTAATTGAATGCCAGTAGAATATGTTCTAAGGTGATGTGAATATTTTGATGATGCGGGTAAAAGAGGGGATTAAATGAATAATTTAACGTTAGAGAAAATAATCAATCAAAAGTTAAGTAGTGAGGGCATTAAAGACTATGTTCCAAACGGTCTTCAAATAGAAGGTCGCTCGGAAGTAAAAAAAATTCTAGGAGGCGTAACCGCTAGTTTAGAGCTCATTGAAACGGCAATAGAGCGAAAAGTTGATGCGCTTTTAGTACACCATGGGTACTTTTGGAAGAGTGAGTCGCCAGTGATCCGAGGGATGAAGTATGAGCGAATTAAACGTTTGATTGAAAATAGTATTAATCTTTATGCTTATCATTTACCGCTTGATTTGCATCCGGAGCTTGGCAATAATGCGCAACTTGCAAAAATGTGGGATATTCAAAATGTCGCCCCTATTTCTGAAAGTAATGCGCTTGTTTTAACAGGTGATCTGCCTGAGCCGATGGATGTTGTCTCTTTTGCAAAGCTCATTAATAGAACGTTGGGGAGGCAGCCATTTATTGAAGCAACAGGCCCTAAAGTGATTCAGCGAGTGGCTTGGTGTTCAGGAGCGGCTCAGGATGCTTTGGAAGAGGTTGCGAATGCCGGCTTTGACGCTTTTATTACAGGAGAAGTCTCTGAAAGAACGATTTATATCGCAAGAGAATTAGGGATTCACTTTATCGCCGCAGGGCATCATGCGACAGAGCGCGATGGTGTAAAAGCTTTAGGGCAATGGCTTTCAGAAACAGAAGATCTCTCTTTTGAGTTTATTGATATCAATAATCCTATTTAAGCGCTGTAATATTGAATAGTCGGGTTTTAATTCTGAAACACTGAAATTAAAATCTGACATGAAAACCCGGTAGGAAATTCGTTTATTTAAATGGCTTCCTCTTCAATGTAGTTGTTTCATAGGGAGTGAGGATGAATTTCTAATTAATAAGTGTTTATATATCGGTGTCTATATATTAAAACTATATTAGAATGGTAATCTGGATATTGATCTATCAATGAAATCAATATTCATGTTGAATCTATTTATACTAATCTTCATCAGAAACTCAATTTTGAAGGGCTAGGATGTCAAAACACGAAGAAAACCGACCAAATGAAGTGGTTACTGAAGAGCATCACGAATCTTCGGCGCAAGCCTCTACGGCCTCTTCGAAAAAAACCAAGCGCATGAAACGAAAACGTTCAGTAATAGGGCGTTTTATTAATTGGGTGTTGAGTATTACGCTAATCCTTATTATTTTTGTGGTCTCCTTGCTCTTTTTCCTAGTGGATACACAAGCGGGATTAAAAACATTAGCAACGCTTGCAAATCGTTATGGCAGTGAATATATCACGATTGGAAATGTTGAGGGTCGTCTAGGTAAGCGTTTTTCACTTCATGATGTGGAAGTCAAAGTTCCGAATTATCCAGCGCTTAAGTTACCTAGTATAGCGCTTGAGTGGGATTATCTTAAGCTCATTGACAAAGAGGTTGATATCCGCTCGCTTGTTCTAGCGGATGCTGATCTTAACTTTACAGAGATTGTGAAGAGTGAGAAAACGCCGAAAGAGCAGAGTGAGCCCTTTTCGTTAAAAGATCTAGATATCCCTGTCAATGTATCGATAGGTGATATCGATATTACCGGCAGTTATCTTAAAATTGATGATTTTTACCTCGCGCTTAACAATTTTAAGCTTGAAGATGCAACGCTTATTGAAAATGACTTAAAGCTTAAAAATGCTGTGGGAGATTTCCATGCACTGGTAGGGGCAAATGTTGATGTTCCTTTTATTGTCGCTTTAAATGGTGATGTGAATGCGCCTAAAGAATCATTTGATACGAATCTCGCTATTTATTCGCAACATGCAATTGTAAATGATAATGAATTTGATATCGCGCTCAATACTCAGCTTGAGGGTGTGATTGATGATTTCGATTTTAATCTTGATGGGCGCGTGGATTGGGCGAATATGCTGAATGACCCCATTTTATTAAAAGTACAAAATCATATTGCCGAAAAGAATGAAATTGAGAGTTACTTACACATTAAAAACTTGAAAAACCAAGTGGTGCTCAATAGTGTCTGGTTTGCAGATAAACCTTATGATTTTGATTTAGCGTTAAATATGGATGTTCCTTATTTGTCGCAGTTCCACCCTAAGTTTCGTGGAACATTGATGGGTGATGTGATCCTTAAAGGCGATATCATGAAGCCATTATTGACGGCTGATGTGAAAGTTGAAGGTGTGGATGTTTTTGGGCTTCGTCTTGAATCACTCTTATTGACAGGCTCTCATGAGAATTATAATGCGAATGTTGCCTTGGATATGACCCACTTTAAGTTTGATTCAATCTATCTGAATAGTTTAGCGATGAATTTAGAAGGGAATCTTACAGAAACATTTGCCTTTGATCTTGTGTTAAAAGATCTTGTAAAAGAGAAAGTGCCAGAAAATACATCGGTAAATGCTACGAAAGCGAAGGATGTCCGTTTAGAAAATACACTTGATGTGGTCGACACTACAACAGCACAGGGTGAGCCTGATGAGGAGCTCTATTTTGCTGAAAATACACCGATTAGTTATACGCCCAAAGGGGAAGTAGAACATTTAATTGAAGATATTGAATATCACGTTAAAGGTGAGGCTGAATCTCATAACTTTACTTTTAAACTTGATAGTATTTTGGGAGGAATTCGCTCAGAAGGATTAGCCTCTTTAACTGATCTTACAACAGACCCTACATTTAACCTCTACCTTGCTAAATCTGAGGTTACTTCACCTTATGTGGGTGTCTATAATCTGACAAAGCCGGCTTATTTCTATTTTAATGCCAAAAAACAAGAGGTGACATTAAGTTCAGTCTGTTATCAGCAAACTTCAGTTGTGCTATGTGTTCAAGGAAATAGGAGTGTCGAGGGTGTTAATGCCGGCGTAATCACCCTTAATAACCTGCCATCATCACTCTTAAAAGAATATCTGCCTGATAATATCGCGATCGATACTAAAGCAAATGCCACGATTGTAGGACAGTTCTCGACCGAAAAAGACTTTTTAGGCGCGGTGAATGTCTCATTATCTAAGGGGGATATTCGTTACCAACTTCAAGGGCGACAAGTGATTGTTCCACTTGATAAGACATTGTTAGAAGTCCATGCACAGCCTAATGGAATTACAAGTTCAGTGAATATTGATTGGGGTAAGTATTTACGAGTACTTGGTGATGGGGATATGAAGGATCTGTTTGCAGAGAATATCGTTAATGCGAGTATTAAAGCAGATATCCCTAGTTTTGACTGGGTTTCACCCTTGATTCCTGTATTGCAAGGGTTAGATGGTGAGGTCGTATTTGCTTCGGAGGTTAATGGTCCTATTGCCCATCCTGATTTGGGAGCAAAATTGTCTATTAATCATGGCAAGCTCTATATCGCATCGCTCAATAGTCAGCTTAAGGATATTAATTTAAATGTCGACCTTAAAAAGGGTACACCAGTCTTCTCCGTCGATGGCTCAGTTGGTACAAATAAAGGCACGTTAAAATTAGCAGGTTTTTATAATGTTGCCGATTTATCAACCTCATTAAATGCGTCAGGGGATAATCTGTTATTAGCTGATAGTGAAAATATTGTCGTTGAAATTACCCCGAAATTAACCTTTGCAGGCAAAGGTGGGAAGAAGCCTCACTATGAATTAAAAGGGACTGTTTTAGTGCCTGAACTTAAATATTTCCACTCATCTATGGGGGGGGGTTCTGTCATTACAAGCTCTAGTGATACTGTTATTGTTGGTGATGGTAAGGAAAATGAGCGTAGCGAAGACTTTATGAATAGCCTGAATATGAATGTGAATGTTGTATTAGGGGAGAAGATATTAGTCGGTGCTGAAGGTTTAAAAGCCTCTCTTTCCGGAGGGATTAAGGTTATTAAAGATTATAGTCAACCTATCAGAGCGCTTGGGGTTGTGAATGTTGGGAAGGGGCAATTTGATATTTATGGTCAAGTTCTGACGCTTGATCGAGGAAAAATTCAGTTTACGGGAGGGGCTATTACTAATCCTGCATTAGATATTCAAGCATCTCGAAGTTTTGTGAATGAGATGGAGGGCAAAGAGGTTAAAGTGGGTGTAAAAGTGCTTGGAAGTGCTCAAGCGCCAAAGGTTGAGCTTTACTCATCGCCAATGATGCAGGATATAGAGATCGCTTCCTACTTATTCTTAGGCCGTAGCCCTAACCTTGAATCACCTACAGAAAATCTAATGCTTCTTAATATGGTTAGAAAAATTGCGACCGGAGAGCCAATATCAAGTTCTGAAACGAGTCTTGCGAGTAAAATTGGTCTCACTGATTTTGGGTTTGTTGAAACGCCAAATGGTGGTACAGGTATCGGTTTAGGTAAACAATTTGCGAATAGTGTTTATGTCGGTTTGGGCGTTGGAATTGATCAGAGCGAAGGTGGTTTTGCGATTTTACGCTATCGATTCTTAGAATACTTTAACGTAAACTCGGCCTTTATGAGTGAAGGGCAGAGTATTAACGTGAACTATTCCAAAGATTTCTAGCATAGGAATAGTGTTAAATATCTTTTTGAGTTTGAGATAGATGTTAAAGAGTCTACTTATTATTGAAGGAAGTCACATTAAGTTGTGGCTTCCTTTTTTATCATTCTTTCTTATTCGTAAAGAAGAGAATATTTGAATCTTGATGATGTAGATTTTGCATGAATTTTGTATAGAGATGAGTCGAGTATATGATTGTATTGATACACTCTAGTCTTGATCGATGTTTTATAGGTAAAGATGATGTGGTGTCTTAATGAATCTTGTGTCGGTGTTGTTGCTTGCTATCCTTAAATTGAGATAACGATCTTTATGAGTATTCAATATTCGAGTGACTGATATATTTTGTTTAGATTCTATAAAAAAATCCCCAAGCAAATGATGCTTGGGGATTTTGAATTATTTGAATTATATGAAATTTATAATACCATCATGCTTTGAGCTTATACAGCTTTAGGCATAATGACACGCGGCTGGAATGATTCAGCTTGTGCGATATTCCAAATGCTTGAATAGTAGTTGCTATCGATCTCTTCATTGAGTAGTGCACCTTCAGGAAGAT
>CAZPIQ010000034.1:0-17102 GCA_964586665.1 uncultured Ignatzschineria sp.
CAATGGTGACAATTAAAGATGTCGATCTTTTATCGAAATCCTATCTCATATACTCGAAAGAGATGGCAAGCTTGCCGATGGTTAAGGCGGTTGTGGATATTATTGATCAATCTTAGCGTGATGTTTAAGAGATCTTAACTTTTTTGTAAATTTTTATAAATATCAGTACATTTACATATAAAGATAGCGTGTAAGACTCTTTAATAAATTAGATTTTTATAATAATTTCAATGTGTTATGATTGTTTACGAAAATTTTCAACACAAAGAAACCACCTACTTTTCATCCAAGAATAAAAGCCATTTACAGAAACATAACCTTATCCTACAGTAGGAGACAGAAACAGATCTATACCAAAAACAACAATTATTGACATGGAAGGTTACTATGAGAAAAGTTTTAGCATCCACTTTATTTATTCTCCTCTCAACCCTCAGTTTCTCACAGGCTAATGATATCAATAATACTCGCGGAAAAATCCATTTCAGTGGTGAAGTTGTTCAAGATGCTTGTGACATCAAGTCATATCATAACCCAAAAAATATCAATGAGTTAGACACTAATAAATTACATCAACCCATCGTATTTGATGATTGTACTCTTTATCAAACTACTGACTTACATCGCCCTATTATTAGAGTGACGGTTAAAACTTCAATGATTGGTGGCTTGGTAAATTATGTTGCTTATTACAGATAAATAGCTTATAACATATTTTGTTGACCTCAATAGCAAAAAAAGCCCATCAAAAGATGGGCTAAAAAGTGAGAAAGAAGGACTAACCCTCTCTCTGGAGTCACACTGTGAAAATATCCGCAATCTAAAAAATAGATCTTCAATATGTATGTAAATAAATACTTAAACCGGATTGACGCTATTAAAAATCATGTCTAAAACCTATTAAAAATTTATTATTGCTTAAACTTTCTTTGTGATAATAACGATTCGTTTCATCAGAGAATGATTGCTTCACAGTCATTGATTCATATTCAGCCCAGACCTTTGTTCGCGAGCTCAACTTATGCTCTACACCCACAGCCCATATGCCTAAGCGATTCTTTTCTTCTCTATTTTGATGAAATAAACCGTTTCTCTCTTTTTTAGTCGCATGACCATGAGATAAGGAGCCGTAAACCTTTGTCATTAATGATTCGTCTAAAACATAATAAGCATTCAAATCAATCCCATATGCTCGATGTTTATAACCTGATGGCGTTAAATTTAATCCTCGAATATTATTCCAATAATTACGACTTCGTTCATTTCCAACACCGAAAGTCGCAAGCCCTTTAGTCTCTCCGATCGAACCATAAAGATTCACACCCCAACGTGGTGTTGTATACCCCAGACTTAACCCCCAAACATAAGCAGCTTTTGCTCCTGGCTTTTCCGTATTCCCTGAGATATACCCTGCTTTTACATAGACTCCCGAATTATGGAAATAATTAAGGTTGGCTGTAAAAAGATCGATATTACGGCGTTTATTAAAAATATAATCTGGCTGATCAGATTTTTGAGACATTACTACAGCGACATCAAAATTAAATCCACTCCATGAGGGAGATGTATAAAGGAGCGCACTACCGACCCTGAACATCATCGTACTATTAAAGTTCACGATGCTTCCCATTGAGCCTTGAAAAAGATCTCCTGCGGCGCTCATCGACGCTGCATTCCAATTTGAATTACTCAAAGAAGTGACAGTTCTTACCTGTAGCATCTGCTTAAAGGGGTTTTCAATCTTACCAACAGTTAAAGCACCATAACGATTTTTAAGCGTCATATAAGCTAACCTTTGGGAAAATCCTCCATCAACTCCATCACTATTTGCGGCATTAAATCCCCATTCAAGATGATAAAGAAGCGTGAAAGATTCAAGTTCTTCAGAGCCTATCAATCCTAAACGAGAACCTTGATCTTTCATTCCGGTGACCTTAGGACCCTTATTAACAATGTTGCCATTTTTATCGAACTGCCAATTAACCGGACTCGTCGCATTACTACTTTCTAAACTAAGACGAATTTGACCATAAATTTCTGTTTCAGCAAATGCAAGAGGCATGCTTCCAACTAGCATTAATGCTCCCAGCAGCCCTCCTTTATTAAGCGTATTTTCTTTTTGATTTGCTACCATATAACAATCCTCCTTACATATAGTACATGCGTGCCCTCTCATAAATTCTCTCTCTGGAGACTTTTCTAAATGAAGATCACTACATGCACCACTGTTTGTAATATGCACGTCCTTCTAAAAAGGACTATCTAATCCATCCTTGAATTAGTAGAGTTTCTTCTGAGGTGGTCCTGCAAAGTTAAGAGGTCCTATTGCAGTCATATCAACTTCTACAACTGTTGGTCCTTCAATCTCGATCGCTTTTTGAATGACTTCTCTAAATTCATCCACCGAGCTTGCGAGGAAACTTGTACAACCCATCGATTCCCCAAGTTTTTTATAACTTGGCGTATGGAGCTCATTAAAATATTGGCGTCCACCGAAGTAATTATTTTGAATGCCACGCATAACGCCATAACCTTGGTCATTCATCACTAAAAGCACCATGTTCGTATTCTCTTGCACCATTGTTGCAATTTCGCCAATGCCGAGCATTAAGCCGCCATCGCCCACAAGTGCTACTACCTTCTTATCTCGATTAGCAACAGCTGAGCCAATACCATGCGCAAGCCCTAAACCAATTGCACCTGCTAATGAGTGGATATTACGAAGTGGCGCTTGTATTGGGAAAAGTCTACTTCCCCAAGTACTGCCAGACATTGTAATATCACGAACAAAAATACCATCTTCTGGTAACGCGTCACGGAGCGCAAAGCAGATATCCGCATAAGGGCCTAATTGCTTTTTAAGTGCTTCAATCGCAGCATCTTTCCCATCAACAATTGCCTTATCATAATCTGCATCGACTTTAGATGTACCCGCAAGCTTCTCCACTAAATAAGCTAAAGATTCTTTCGCATCAGAACAGATAAAACGGTTCACTGAATAGTTACGCTGCTGCGCAACTGGATTTGCATCAATCTGTACAAGGTTTTTCGGGAACTCAATACTGTAAGTTTTTGTTTCATTACTTCTAAGACGCGACCCAACCACAACAGCAATATCTGCATTTTTAATCAGCTCTTCTACTTTCGCAGAGTTATGGAACGCTCCTAAACTACGCGGATGATTATCTGCTAATACGCCACGAGCATGTGTAGAGGAGACAACAGGAATCCCCAAATCAGCAAGAGCTTTGACTTCTGTACCTGCTTCCAAACAGCCGCCTCCAATCCATAAAATCGGGCGTTTTGCTGTTTTTAATGATTCCACTAATTCATCTAAAGCAGCTGTATCTAAATGCGGTAATTGTAATGGTTGTACAGGATAAAGCTCTTTAGGAAGCTCAATTTGAGAAGCCTGTACATCAATCGGAATTTCAACACTCACAGGCCCCATCGGCACTGTTTGAGCAACTCGAATTGCTTCACGCATAATACCTATCGCATTTTCAGGGCTCATGATACGAAATGCAGCTTTACTCGATGCTTTTAAGAAGGTTAATTGATCTTTTGCTTCATGAATGAAGCTCGCATCACGATCTAAGTATTCACGCTCTACTTGCCCCGTAATATGTAGCACTGGGCTTGCCGCATTACATGCCTCAATTAAAGATCCCACAGCATTACCTGCACCTGCACCTGTACTTGTAATAGCTACGCCTAATCCTTTAAAGCGAGCATGTGCATCTGCCATTGTTAAACAACCTGATTCTCCACGTGAACAAACGAAATTAATTTTTTCACGGCGACCAATCGCATCGGCAATCGGTAAGTTATGAATCGAGATCACACCATAAACATCTGATACGCCGTGTTCTTCTAATAACCGCGCAATTGCTTCACCAACTGTTACTTTCATACTTTTCTCCTCCATTTAGATTGAGCACCCTCAAGTAGTGAGCAACACCATTTGCTCAACCTAAAGTATATTTCTTGATTATGTTTCTTAATATTCGTTTTATTTGTTTTATTCGTTTATATATTAATTATGGCTGTTCAAATTAATGATGAGAATAAAACAGTTTGTACTTAATCACACCAAGGATTAGGTGTCTCATCCATGCCAAAGAAAATACTCTTTTGTTGCATGTACGATAAGATTCCCAAGCGACCTTTTTCACGGCCAATCCCGCTCTCTTTGTAACCCCCAAAAGGTGTTGCAATCGAGAATTTTTTATAAGTATTTATCCAAATAATCCCCGATTCAATTGCTCTTGCTAGCTTCCATGCACGGCGATAACTCTCTGTCCAAATACCTGCTGATAAGCCATAAATACTGTCATTAGCTTCTTTAATTAAATGAGTTTCATCATCAAAAGGCATAACAACTAATACTGGGCCAAAGATCTCTTCTTGGCAGACCGAATCACTATTTTTTAGCCCCGTAATCACAGTCGGTGCGTAGTAACTTCCCTTTGCGAGATCACCCTCTGTTAAACGTTTTCCGCCTACTTCAATCTTTCCACCTTCTTTAATCGCTTGTTGTACATAGCGATCAATACCTAATAGATGCTGTTCACTAATAACAGGCCCCACTTGGGTAGTTGGATCCTCTGGATGACCTACTCGTAATTTTGCTGTCTTTTCAACAAGCTTATTGACAAACATATCGTAAAGAGAGCGATGAACAAAAAGTCTTGAGCCCGCAATACATGCTTGTCCCGCTGAACTAAAGATGCCATAAATCACACCATTAACTGCGATATCTAAATCAGCATCATCAAGGACAATTGTTGGTGATTTTCCGCCTAACTCTAATGAAGTTGTGATCAGGCGCTCTGCTGCAACATGCGCTAAAGCTCTTCCAGTATTTGTACCGCCTGTAAAAGAGATTTTACGCACAAGCGGATGATTGACAATAGCATTACCCACCACAGAACCGCGCCCTGGCAATACACTTAATATGCCTTTCGGAAGGCCCGATTCTTCAAATCTTTTAGCAATTTCAAGTGCTATTAATGAAGTGGCTTCAGCTGGTTTTAAAATTACGGCATTACCACCTGCAAGTGCCGGAATAAGCTTTTGGACTTCTGAAGCAATAGGCGAATTCCAAGGAGTGATTGCCGCAATAACCCCTAATGGCTCATAAAGACTTAATGTAATCGCATCATGCATTCGCTGATTTGTAAGCTCGTTATCCATCGTTTCAAGCGTTGATGCTACATAACGAGTTGTTGCTATTGCACTCCCAACTAAAGCCCTTGATTCATAAAGTGGCTTACCATTATCTCGAGTCTGTAATTTTGCTAACTCTTCACGATCTCGCTCTAAGATATCTGCAAACTTAAAAAGAATTTTCGCCCGCTCTGTGGGCAATAATCCATGCCAAGAAGGATCTCTCCAAGCTTTATCAGCTGCGATAATCGCTTCTTCCACATCATCTAAGCTTGCCGTTGTAAACTCGGCATTTAAACTCATATCTGCTGGGAAAAAGCTTTTAGATGGTTCACCGCGACCTTGCTTCCACTCACCTGCTAAAAAAATATCTCTCACAATGAACTCCTTATACCTACTATAATGGAACACCTTGCTATCTGCTCTCTGCATACTTTCAAAGGTTCATGCTATTTATTGAAATATCGTCATATTATAAATTCAGAATACTTTCTGAAGTTTCGAATCAAAATAGACTTATAATTAAATTAATCACTCAATTTAAATGCTCGTATCTCATATGGTGTAAAACACAACTGACTTATACGATAAGCGCATCATCTAACTGTCGACAAAAGCGTGCGACGCTTAATGCTGCTAACATCGATGTCTTTGGATTACTCTCAAGAGGAACGCCCATCATAACGACTTCCATCTCCCCAAAATCCCCCTTCGCTAAGATTTTATGTTGATTTCGATTCATGAAAGGATCTGCGATTAATTCAACTTGAGTAGCTTCCATACCTACGCCGGCAAGAGCGAGCGTAGCAGCCACATTGGCATTTGCAGGAAATAGCGTTGCCGCATCACGAGCATTACCTGTAAAAAAGGTTGTTGCTTCTGTTATTTTATCGAGATCAACCAATGTTTCAGCATGACTACCTTTCCAACTACGTGGGTTTTTTCGACCTTGATAGACAACTGAATCAAGTCCAGCAACTTTTGCAGAAGCAAGACCATCAATACCGGCGATCGCACCTGATAAGACATAAACTCGCGCATCATGTTTTTTAGCAGCGACTCTTACCTCTTCAGCAAAAAATCCATCAGCGAAAGTTCCCACTGAAATAACACCAATCTCGAGCCCTTTTTCAATCAAATCAAAGATATGCGCACGAAGCCCCGCTTGACCTGCCATCTCAATTACTCGATCAGGACGACCGGTAATGTCTGCAACACTGCTAACAACTTCGACATCAGAGCCGACTAATGCTTTTGTCGCTTCTATATCTTGTGGCATGACCACTAGCCACCCTAGCTTGACATCCTCAGGGAGCGTTGGCAGTACAGTCTGTGCCATTGCGCCATAACCTATTACCATAATCTTTTTCATTGCGCCTATCCTTCATTAAAATCCGTCGATTCTTAAAATACTGATCTACAGATCTCTTATTTATTTCTAAAATTTATAATACTTTTGGTGCTTTTACCGTCTAAATTCATTTCTGCGGATATTCTAATAAGAGCCTTAAACTGGCTTAAATCTCACGGCTAAAACCGCCGGAAACATCGACTACTGAACCAGTTGTATAAGAGGAGAGCGGTGAAGCTAAGAAGACTAAGGCTTGCGCTGCTTCGTGTGCTTTTCCTAAGCGCCCTAATGGAATTCCACGCTCTTTAGCAATATTCTTGATCCACTCTTCCCAACTCTTTTCGCGATCTGATCGATTCTCATAACGACGACGCCACTGCCCTGATTCAACCATGCCAATTAAGATTGAATTCACTCGAATACCATTAATTCCTTTATCCGCGAACTCTTGAGAAAGCGTTTTGCTTAAGTTAAGAAGCCCGGCCCTTGCGGCTGATGTTGCAATCATATGTCTCTCTGGCTTTAATGCTAACAATGAATTCACATTTGCAATAGCAGCAATATCAGACTTTTCGAGATAAGGTAAAGCAGCTTTAATCGGATTTAAGACACCGAAATATTTCAGTGTTACCTCACTAATCCACTCTTCATCTTCAGTACTTTCAAAATCAGCTACTTTCCCTTGTCCGGCATTATTGATAAGCATATCGATAGAACCAAATTTATCTACAACTCGCTCAATCAAATTAGTAACTGAAGCTTTATCTAAAACATCAGCCTGTACAATTAACATATGACTTTCTGCTAGCTCCTCAGAAAACTCTATTTTAAGTGCTTCTAGAGAAGCCTCTAAACGAGCTTCATTTCGCCCGCACCAGGCCACTTTTGCGCCCTGTTGCAACAATAATTTAACAGTTTCAAAACCGATGCCCGATGAGCCGCCGGTAACCACTGCCACTCTTTCTTTTACCCCAAAGCTCATATATGACTCCTTCTATTCCCGTTACAACTATTAGGTTTAATCTGTTTTGTTTTTTATCAATAAATCAATTAATTAGCGATAGAAATATTTTAAGTATCTACTTCATATACTCTATTTAAAGAGAGTTTCTTTAAAATATACTGGCGCATCGATATAAGCTAAATGCCCTGCGCCCGGGACCTCATGGAGTTGAATTTTATTAAATTTCTTTTTCAACTCAAACATTCCTTGTGGCGGTGTAATACCATCTTTCTCGCCATAGTAAAGATCAATCTGACATTCTATATTCGGTAGACTTTTCTCGATTGAATCATAAGCAAGTAGATGAGAGGCATTAGTAAAACCTCCTAACTCGATACCTTTAGAGACAGTCCTCACAATTTCCATATTTTCGTCATTAGGATTTCCTAATAAAAATGGTCCGCGTTCATTTGCCATTCCAATATTTCCGAGTCTCTCTAAAAGCTTTGGTCTGCGTTCAAATATCTCTTGCTTCGTTTCAACAGATTCGCCGGCATAACCTTGAGCAGGACACACAAACACCATACGATTAACTCTTTCAGGATATTTAGCCGCAAAAGGCGCTACCATCATTGCCCCCAAAGAGTGTCCCACTAAAGTGAACTTTTCAATCCCAAGCTCATCAACAAACTCTAACAATCGCTCAGCATAATCTTTACCTACTGGTGCACTGTTTGCTAACGCTTTACTGTTACCATATCCCGGCGTATTCCATGCTATTAAATGGTGTGGAATACTTGAATCTTGTAGCTGTTTGATCCAAGAGTAGGCGCCAGAACTAATACCATGGAGCATCACAAATACTTCGCCATCCCCTTTTTTTTCTAGGTATTCAATCCCACTGTTTGAGGCTAATTGGTACTCTACAACTTGAGTCATCACTTCTCCCTTCTGAATAATCAACATGAATAGTGTTACGAGCAATATCCCACTTAATAACTCCGTTAATAACTTTCTACTCTGAGTGATTGCTTAAACCTAATAACGCACAATCAACTACATGCTTCCTATCAGGATTAAGCACCTTACTCATTAAAACTAATTTATTGGTTTCCCTAATAATTAGTTACGCTTTACTTTTGATAAAGGATGATCTTCTGGATAGGTAGGAATTTCTGGTTTTGACGTTCCAAGCATCACACACATCAGTGCATCTTCTTGCGTATAGTTATAAAGACCACGATAAATTCCTGGCGGAATTGAGATTAAATCACGCTCTTTTAAAATTACTGAATATTTCTCGCCTTTATCTTCTAAGAAAAGTTCGATTGAACCACGAAGTAAGAAAAATACTTCTTCAACATCATCATGAAGATGAAGCGGACCTTCGCATTGTGCAGGGAGTACCATTGTTGAGAAAGTAAAGTTTTCTGCTGGTACTGTATTCGTATCCGCTGAAACACCCGTTGCACCTGTTCCCATATAACGCATCTGCGCACGACGGTACTTTGGATCGTAATCAGCTTGGAATTTTAATGCATCAAAGTCATATTTACGGTCTTCAAGACGTGCAATACGTCCATTCATCCACTCTTCTAAAGATTTCCCTTCAGGGCGATTCCAAGTTTCAAATGTTCTAGACATACTTATTCTCCTTATTGAATAAAACTCCCCTTTCGGGTTTTGAGCCTTTTATGAAGCAGAATCTCTTATCTTGATTACTGCTCTATTGGTGATTAATTTTTTTTGAAAACTTAATTTGGAAGATTTAAATAGTTCTCTGACTAAATTCCTATCGCTGAATCTTCCAATACTTCTCTAAATGACCACTAAATTCAGAATATACTTAGTGGGCAATCCTTTTTTACAGATATTAATACTTTCTTAATAACGGTACTAAAATCATAGATCCTACAACAGCAACCCCTGAGAGGAAGATAATGCCGGTATCAAAGTTCCCTGAAAATGCAACGATATACGCGATTAGTACAGGAACAATTGAGCTGGTGAAATTCGCAAGGCCATTAAAAATACCGCCGGCTGTTGTTGCAACTTCCTTATCACTCACATTAGAGAGTAACGCGAATACTGCTGATACTGAGACACCCCACATCAATGAACTAATCGTCATCATCGCAATAACTAACGTATTACTCTCCACAATAACCATCAGATACATTGCGATTCCCGCGCCTAATAAGCCGATAAATACTTGTGGCGCACGACGAACAGAGAATCGATCTGAATAGAGTGCTCCACCGATCTCACCGATTAACATTCCAATGAAAGGAATCATTGATAAACTACCAAATTCTTTTAAATTAAAGCCTTTCTCTTCCATCAAATATGTGGGAATCCAGCTATTTAATCCCCAAAGATAAGTCATTAATGCAATATTGAAAATACAGACCAACCAAAATGCACGATTCGTCATGAGTTTACGCATATTCACTTTATGATCAGTTTTCGCAACTTTTTTGCGCCCTGAAATTTCTACGTTACGAAGGCCAAAGTACACTAAAACTGTTGCTATGAGTGTCAAGACTCCCATGACATAGAAAGTTGAATGCCAATCATAATTACCAAGCACATAAGCGGTAATAGGGAATCCAAGAGCGGCACCAATGGGCGTTCCTAAGATAAACATTGTTGAAGCTCTTGCTTGCTCTTTATCTGAATAACAGAGCTTCACGATGCTATAACAGAGCGCGAAAAGAGGCCCTTCTGCAATACCGAGTAAAATCCGATTAAAAAGCATTCCTTCATAAGTTGTTGTGAACCCCATGATAATCATGAGAACACCCCAACTCAGAACAGACCAGAAAATGAGTTTTTTAGGGCTGAAGATATCTCCTAAGAAACTTAAGAAAACCGATGAAAAACCATACGACAATAAGAAGCTTGTCATAAGCCAACCTAACCGACTTTTATCCTCAGTCACTCCCATCGTTTCTTGAAATGCTGGATCTGAGAAAAGAACAGCAATACTAATTTTGTCAAAAAAAGCAAGGACGACACAGATCATCAATACTGTTGCAGGCGTCCAATGCTGCAATAGATTTTTGGGCACAAACGGCATTCGATCAGCAATTGCTTCGCTCATAATTTCCTCCTAGTGATACTTTATACGTGCCATCTCTAAGCATTTTTGCCTTTTGATGCGCCAGTCTTTTATTGCTGGCTTTTCACGCTCCTTTTTTTACGATTCTTAGGTCTTTGCCTATGGCCTTTTCGGCTCTTTTATTTGTGACTTCTACACTTTCTGATGATCTTAATTACTTGAATTCTTAAAAATTGAGAGGCTTTACAATGATATTTAACGCAATGTCATCACATTAAAACCAGGATCACCTATCTCTTCGGCCTTTAGCACTCGATTCGCTTTAACCCAGCGTTTGGCAATTTGTACAACTCTTGCATCATTTACTGAAACAAGATATTGCAACGTTCCTGCAGGTGTTAGATAGAAATAGCTCTTCTGTCTTGGCCCTGTATCTCTAATCACTAATTGTGTTTTATCTAAATCAATAGGCGTTCCTAAGATTTGAATATTACAGTCATATTGATCAGACCAAAGCCAAGGGGTTTCTTCATATCTCACCTTTTTTTCTTCACCTAACATCGCCTTTGCAGCTGTAATTCCTTGATTTTGTGCATTAGCCCAAGACTGAACACAAAAACCAAGCTCAGGATGAATCGCCACATCGCCAGCTGCATAGATATCAGGATTAGAAGTTTGGCAATAATGGTCCACCATAATGCCATCTTTGGCTTCAAGACCGGCATCTACTGCCAATTCCTTATTAATATGTGCTCCTGCACCTACTAAGACCGCATCAAAAGTACGCCATGCCTCCCCATCACGATGAATGGTTAAACCTTCTTTCTCTTCGAGAATATCGAGCGAACCGCACTCAAAGCAGAGTTCAACACCTTCTTCTGTATGCACAGACTCAATAAAATTAGATACCTCGATACTCACGCTACGTGCACAGAGTCTCTCACCAAGCTCTAAAATCGTTACCTTACAGCCTTTTTTTCGAAGTGATGAGGCAATTTCCAAGCCAATCCAGCCACCACCTACGATTGCGATCGATTGAATATTAGGAAGAGCTGCTTGCAATGCAAGGCTATCTTTAATGGTTCTTAAAGAGAACAAATTGGGTAATGATTTCCAAGCTTCAACCGGAATTCGTGCATGGCTACCTGTTGCAATGAGGAGCTTATCGTATGAAAGTAGCTCGCCATTATCGAGTTCAACTTGCTTCTCTTTTTCATGAATTTTAGTCGCTCGATAAGGTTTATAGAGCGTTAAATTCAGCGATTCCACTGTTTCATCAGGAAAAAACTGTAAGGCGCTATGTTCCATCTCACCTAAAAGTACCTGCTTTGATAGTGGTGGACGTTCATAGAAAGTATGCTCTTCATCAGAGATAATCGAAATCTGGCCTTCAAAGCCTTCTGCTCTTAAAGTATGTGCTGCCCAAATAGCTGCTTGACCACCGCCAATAATAACGACCTTATCCATGATGCACCCTCTTACAATTCACTCATCTGACAAAGTTTCATGTGAAACATAACAATATTAAACTCTGCTAAAAATCAATTTGATCCAAGGGTTTAGATTGCATTGAAAAATCTAACACCCTTGATATTTATTACTTCTCTTTTTTTACTTGGCGTCTTGTTTCATGATCTAGACCACCCTCAATTGCCCACTCTGTAAAGAGTTCAAGCGCATAATCATAAACTCTTGGTGTCCAAGCCGGTGTTACGTAATCATCATTCGTGTAATATTCAAAAGCACCGCCTAATGGTGAATGTACATACCAAAAATATGCTGATGATACTGGATGTCTACCTGGCCCTATAAATGAATCCCATTTAAGACGATTCATATTCAATCCACCACCAATCACCTCGTGGATATCTCTTACAACAAATGCGACATGGTTAAGACCTGTTGTTTCACGCGTTGGAAGTTTTAATAAGAAGAGATCATGATGCCAGCCTTCAGCAGCACAACGCATAAATGCACCACGACCACGATAAGCATCTGAAAGATAGAAGCCTAATTTATCTTCATAAAACGTCTGTGTTGTTTCCAAATCAGGTGTGAAAAATACAACATGACCAATGGCCACCGGACTTGCTTTTTGATACACCGGACTAGGCTTATTAATACGATTGATCTGCCCAAACTGATTAACAGGTAAACTTACCTCATCAAGATCAGCCTTTAAAATAGTTTCTTCGAAAACAAGTGCCATTCCATTAGGATCAAGGCATTTAACAATACCATCTTGATAACTGTAACCAGGTTCATTTTTTAAGGTTTCAGCTAGGCGTACAATGTTTTGCTTACGATTCACTGCCCAAGTCACTTCTCGTAACGTTGATCCTGATTCAAAAGCCTTTGGTAATCGTGCATCATTAATATCAAATACATATACAGCACTACCATTCCCTACCGTATATTTCAGCGCATCATCAATATCACTTGCAACTGGCGTAAGTCCAAAATCATCGAGGTATTGTTTTGACTTCTCAATATCCTCAACTCCGAACTTTAATGTTTTAATTCCGTTAAGCATTGTTAGAACTCCTAGTTAAATACAAATCCACCATTGACGGGGATATTTTGACCGGTGACAAATGAAGCAAGATCCGAAAGTAAATAAAGGGCTGTGCCACTGACATCTCCCGGCAACTGTTCACGTTGAATTGCACGTCCATTGACATAAAGATTATGTCTCTCCTCAGGTACATATTCTGTCGCTTCAACTAAAGTCAGTCCTGGAGATAAACTATTGACTGAGATGTTAAATTCACCAAGTTCTCTTGCCATCGAACGGGTCATCGCTAAGATAGCCCCTTTACTTGCGGTATACGCCATTAATCTAGGCGCCCCCCAAAGTGCAGTGTCAGATGCAATATTGACAATATTGCCCCTACCTGCTTTTTTCATAAAAGGCACAATCGCTTGAGTCATCAACCACGTACCTTTCACATTGACAGTCATCACTCGATCCCAAAGATCAGGATCATAGTTCATCATATCGATGCCACCAACACCTGTAGCAAGGGCCGCACAATTAACAAGACCATCAACTTGCGTCCAATTATTTTCAACCCATTCACTAACATTTTTGATAGATTCTGATGAACTTAGGTCAGCGGCAATATAATGGACTTGCTTACCTTTAGCCTTCAGAGCCCCAGCTTTCTCTTTTACAAGATCAGCGAGAATATCAACCATTAAGACTATTGCACCCGCATTAAGTGCTGCGCAGACAAAATCATATCCAAGCCCGCGCGCCGCACCTGTAATAACAACATGCTTTCCTTGAAGTAACGTTGTCATACTATTTCCCTCTATTGTGCAGGATGAATGGTTGCACCCACTACATCCACATTTTCTTTGCTAGCTTGATATGTTTCATACTCTTTAAATTGCTTTTCAGCAGCACGTTTAAAGGTACGACGTAAACGTGTAATACCTACGTCATGCTGATAGAGGAATTCATGATCTCTTGCATTAGGTGCCATTAATTCAAGAATAATTCTATCTTGTTCAAGAACATCCCAATGTAGACCCTCTAAATGATTGCGGTAGAGGAATCGCCATGTATCACGCTCCCAACCTGAAACTTTACGACAACGCCAGAAGAATACACGCGTATTATGCTCATCGATAGGCGTTGCAAATCCTACAATCCAAAAGCTTCCACCAGGACCATATTTAGACTGATAAGGAATCGAGAGTCTTAACCATGCACCACCTGTTTCTGCATATTCAACCCAGTCAAAGTTCACGCCGGATTGACCATCTTTCTCAAATACAAAGCCTGTTTTCGTTACCTTAAGGCTCATCTCAGCCTGACGGTCTCCCTCTGACATCGAGTGCGATACAGAGTGCAAATAAGTTCCATGCATAGGATCCATAACATTGTCTACGGCATATTGATAATTAACTTTCCAATCTGCAATACAGAGAAAATCACTCCACTCATCGCTTGCAAGCTGTTCAGGGAATGTTAATTCAGAGGGCACTTCATCACCTACTCCAAACCAAAGGAAAATCGCACCATGAACTTCTTGGACATGATAAGACTTCACACAAGTCGCACCGGTCATTGGGCAACTCGCAACCGCAGGGACATCTTCAACAACACCATCAAAACGAACTTCAACACCGTGATACCAACAAGCAACACGATTACCTAAGTTCCAACCTAATGAGAGACGTGCGCCTCTATGAGGACAACGATCCTCAAGAGCATGTACTTTTCCTTCTTCATCACGCCAAACAACGATGTTTTCACCTAAACGCGTAATCCCTACAGGGCTTGTCGCAACTTCCCAACTCGCAAGTACAGGATGCCAAAGGTTTCGTAAACCAAAATCGAGATATTCTTGCGCATCTTTAAATTTTCTTGTTGTCATAATCTAATCCTCCAATCATTCTTCTACTTAGTAACCTAAACGAGCCATTTCAGCTTTAAAACTTGCTTCAGTGAATTTCTCACCGCTTTCAAGTAACATACCCTGCTCATTTAAAGCCTCAACAACCGCCTCAGGAGTTGTAGCTCCTTTAGTAAATGCTTGAACTAGATGATCAACAAGACTTAACTCATAAGCAGATGGTGAATGTGAACGATTCTGCCAAATCACATGTTTTACATCACCCGGGATTTGAATATTATTAATACCTGCATCTGGATTTGGCTTATTCTCTAGCCAGGTTTTAAGTTTCTCATTATAGTTTGTCATGCAACGCCTCCTTAAAACTTGAAGTACAGTGGGATTTTCCTCTTCTCTGTAACAATCAAGTGCGCAATACTTTATTGATGCGCTTTGCTAGTAGATAGAAGAGAGCTCTCAAGAAATATTCTTTTCTTGCAATAATCATTGCTCAATTCTTTGAAATTAATCGATACTTTTGTAATAGTTCTCTTGATACTCTCTATCTAGAATAAAATATAGAATAATTAGTATTCTTAGCAATGTAATGAGAGGCTCAAGATCTCAGTATCAAAATAAGCACGATTATTTAACCGCGCTTGTAAATTTAGTCATTGAGATTATTTTTCTAATGAGACAAAGACAGCCCCATCCTCAACTTTAATTGGGTAAGTACAAAGATTTCTACAACCTGGGCCACTTTCTAAGTTACCTGTCTGTATATCAAAGATCGCTTCGTGTAAAGGACACTCAACGGTACCGTCCTCAACAAACCCTTCAGTTAATAATGCATAAGCATGAGGGCAGACATTTTCAATTGCAAAGTATTGATCATTCAATTGGAAAATTCCAATCTTTACATCATTTACATCTACTGCCTTTGGCATATATTCTTCGACTTCATCCACTTGGCATACTGAAATCCAATTCATGCGATTTTCTCCTCTTAGCGTCATCCCCCTACGATACTTTTGTATTCTTATTTATATTTGGGAGCTGATTATTATTGTTTTATATATGAAACAATGTTTACTTTGTAAAACATTAATGTCAGAATACGTCTAATGAAAGAAAGTTGTCAAGCCTCTTCTTGAAATTAACAACTTTTATAGAAAACCCATGTGTGAAAATATCGTTGTAACTATAGGAAATATCGCTATGTCCGATGAAAATGATCAAGATAAATATCTTGTCCCTGGCCTCGTAAGAGGTTTACGAATTTTGGAAAGTTTTACAGAAGAACGACGTGAAATGACATTGAGTGAAATATCAAATATTCTGGATATTAACCGCTCTAGTGCTTTTCGCCTCGTACAAACATTGGAGTATTGTGGCTACTTAAATAGAACACCTCACAAGACTTATAGTCTAAATGTTAAGGTTCTCCAACTTGGTTATACCGCTATCGAGTCGATGACAATACCAAGACATGCTGTTGCCATTATGCAAAAACTGAGAGATCAAACCAAAGTCGCCGTTCATCTCTCAATGCTCGATAATATTGAAATTGTATACTTAACCAATGTGCAAGCGATGGGGACATTCACCTCTAATATAAGAGTCGGTACAAGATGGCCTGCATATGCAACAGTTATAGGCCAGATTCTCTTAGGATCGCTCACAGATGAAGAAATCCGCGAGCGATATCGGCATCTTCCAGAATGGATTAAATACTCGGCTTCAACATCAGAAAACATCGAGGAGCTCATCGAGAAAGTTCATCATGCAAGAAATGCACCTTATCTAATTAGTTGGAAGAATTTTAAACCTGATATGATCGCGTGTGCAGTACCTATCTACAATAAAATAAATCAGAAAACACAATATGTTTTATCGGTTAGTTGTCCCGCAACAAGTTATAGTAATCAAAAAGAATTTGAGAAAAAAGTTGTTCCCATGGTCATTGAAGCCGCTAATGAAATCTCAGATTTCTCTATTATTCAGTCTTCTTAATATGCTCTGTCTATCTAATAAAAAATAAGGGATAATAAATCCATTAACTGAAATGAGAATACACTATAAATAGTAATGCGTGTTAAATCCCCCACAACCTATAAGGAATTAATCATGAGCGAAGCAAATCAAGATTTTGTAAATACCTATCTTGCAATCAATGCAACTAAATACCCTTCTGAGTCGATTGGGCAAATCAGCTCTATTTTAAAATCTCTCAAT
>CAZPIQ010000035.1:0-16660 GCA_964586665.1 uncultured Ignatzschineria sp.
AAACACCACCAATAGTAGGATAACGCTCAACTAAAATGACTTTCATGCCGAGATCCGCAGCTCTAAATGCAGCTGAATAACCACCAGGGCCGCCACCGATAACAACAATATCGCAATCAGCATCGACAACTGATGATTCAATGGCAGTTGTTTTTGCTACCTTCGGTACTTCTGCAACTTTTTCAGCAGGTTTTGTAGCTACTTCTGGTGCTTTTTCAGCGCTTTCAGCAACTTCCACCTTCGCAAAAACAACCCCTTCACTCACAGAATCGCCGACCTTCACTAAAATCTCTTTCACGATACCCGCTTTCTCTGCTGGCACATCCATTGATGCCTTGTCAGACTCAAGCGTTAATAATGTATCGTCAATTGCGATCGTATCTCCAACACTCATATTTACTTCGATCACATCAACGCTATCGAAATTCCCAATATCAGGGAGTTTTAATTCTACAATCATGAAATCCTCCTAGATCACCATACGACGCATATCTGTTAATAACTCATTGAGATACACAATAAAGCGTGCACCTAATGCGCCATCAATCACACGATGGTCATAAGAAAGCGAAAGTGGAATCATTAATCTTGGTTCGAACTCTTTACCGTTCCAAACTGGCTTAACTTGATTCTTCGCAACGCCGAGAATTGCTACCTCAGGCGCATTAATGATGGGAATAAAGTTCGTACCACCGATACCACCTAATGATGAGATCGTGAAGCAACCGCCTGTCATTTGATCACCTTTAAGCTTACCTTCACGCGCTAAGCCCGCAAGCTCACGCATTTCAGCAGCAATTTCAAGAACACCCTTCTTATCACAATCACGAATTACCGGCACCACTAAACCATTCGGTGTATCTGCCGCAAAACCAATGTGATAGTACTTTTTAAGAATCAGCTTATCGCCTTCAAGTGAGCTATTAAACTCAGGGAACTTCTGAAGCGCTTTTACAACAGCTTTAAAGAGGAACGCTAAAATAGTCACCCTCGCACCTGAACGCTCATACTCTTTATTAAGTTGCTTACGAAGCTCTTCTAAGTCGGTAATATCAGCTTCATCAAATTGTGCAACATGCGGGATCATCGCCCAGTTACGTGCAAGATTTGCGCCTGAAATTTTCTGAATACGACTTAAATCACGCTCTTCAACTTCACCAAATTTAGAGAAATCTACTTTCGGCCATGGAAGAAGATCAAGTCCACCACCATTTGTACTCACAACTTTTTGACCTGCAACTGCTGTCACCCCTGAAAGTACACCTTTAACATATTGAAGTACATCTTCACGCAATATACGTTGATTACGCCCAGAACCTTTTACTTCATTCAGGTTTGCCCCTAATTCACGCGCAAATGCACGAACAGAAGGCGATGCATGCGCACCACTGAAATCAAGTGTCGCAGCATTAGTATCAACAGCAACGGGAAGCTGTTGTCCTGGATGAGGTGCTTTTAAAGTTGGCTCTGAAGATGAAGTCACAACAACTGTTTCTGGCGCTTTAACAGCTTCAGCCTTTGGTGCCGGTGTTGATGCAGTCTCTGTACCTACTGACTGAATCTTCACAACTAAATCGCCCTCTTTGACTTTATCGCCAATCTTAATCGCTATCTCCGTAATCACCCCCGCCTTATCAGCAGGAACATCCATCGACGCTTTATCTGACTCAAGTGTCGCAAGCGTATCATCTACTTTAACGCTGTCACCCACTTTTACCGGAATATCAATTACATCTAATTCATCAGAGTTACCTACTGCCGGAATACGGATCTCAGCAATTTCACCTGACTGTGATGCTACCTGTGCCACTTCAACTTTTGGTGTCTCTGCTTTAGGCGCTGCTTTTGGGGTCTCTACAGCTGGTGCTTTCTCTTCAGCTTCTGCTTCAGCCATATCAACTGCTTCGATACGCGCAATCACATCACCCGTTGAAACTTGATCACCTACTTTTACTAAAAGTTCGACAATTTTACCTGCTGATTCAGCCGGCACATCCATCGATGCTTTATCTGACTCAAGCGTCATCAGCGTGTCATCAATTGAAACAACATCACCAACTTTTACATTAATCTCAATGACATCAACGGCATCTGAATTCCCGATGTCTGGCACTCTTAAATCAATATTTGCCATAGTTATAATCCTTTTATTCTGTTAATCAACCTTAAATCCAACCTTAATCACATCTTGAAAATGTACTTTTAAAATGTTTGAAATTTAAGGCATCACAATGAGGAAAGCGCCTCTCAAAAAGTGAGGCGCTCGTCGTTCTTAAACCCAAAGTGGATTTGGTTTATTAACATCAATGTTGTATTTCTTAATTGCTTCAGTCACAACTGATTTTTCAATCTTACCTTGATCCGCCAACTCTTTAAGTGCTGCAATCGCTACATAATAACGATTTACTTCAAAGAATTTACGAAGTTGTGGTCTTGTATCTGAACGACCAAAACCGTCAGTACCTAATACGCGATAAGGTGCAGATGTAATCGCCGGGCGAATTTGCTCAGCATACATACGCACATAGTCAGTTGAAACAATCACTGGCGCATCTGAACCATTAAGCATTTTTGAAACAAATGATTCAGGTGCATCTTTCTCAGGGTGGAAGAGCGCTTGACGCTCACACTCATGGAAATCACGTGCAAGTTCTGTAAAGCTTGGGCAGCTATAGATATCGCTGTCCACATTCCAATCATTTTTGAGAAGTTCAGCAGCTTGCATCACTTCTTGCAAGATTGTCCCAGCACCTAAAAGGCGAACGCGTGGCGCTTTACCCTTTTCACCTGATTTTAAGAGGTACATTCCTTTTAGAATGTCTTGCTCAACCCCTTTTGGCATTTCAGGATGTGGGTAATTCTCATTCATAATAGTGATGTAGTAGAACACGTCTTCTTGATTCTCGACCATACGACGTAAACCATCTTGCATAATCACTGCCAATTCAAACTGAAGCGCAGGATCATAAGACACACAGTTAGGAATAAGACTTGCCATTACATGGCTATGCCCATCTTCATGCTGAAGACCTTCGCCATTAAGCGTTGTTCTACCTGCTGTACCACCCATTAAGAATCCACGTGTTCTCTGGTCAGCAGCTGCCCAGATAAGGTCGAAGGTTCTTTGCATTTGGAACATTGAGTAACAAACGAAAAATGGAATCATTTCTACATTTGAATTTGAGTATGAAGTACCCGCGGCAATCCATGAGCTCACACCACCGGCTTCGTTAATCCCTTCTTGAAGGATTTGACCGTCTTTTGTCTCTTTGTAGAACATCAATTGACCAGCATCTTGCGGTGTATATTGTTGCCCTGCTTGTGACCAAATACCTAACTGGCGGAACATCCCTTCCATACCAAATGTACGAGACTCATCCACTAAAATCGGAACAACACGTTTACCAACTTCTTTATCCTTAATAATCGTATTTAGGATACGCACGAAGCTCATTGTCGTTGAGATCTCACGACCTTCAGCTGTTGCTTCTAATTGTGCCTTGAATGCATCTAACTTTGGAACTGTTAATTTTTCTTTCGCTTGAACACGGCGTGATGGGACATATCCCCCTAATGCACGGCGACGCTCATGAAGATACTCAAGCTCAGGACTACCTTCAGGTGGAAGGATATAATTTACGGCTTCTAAATCTTCATCTGAAATTGGCACTTCAAAACGGTCACGGAAACGACGAAGTGATTCAAGACTAATTGATTTTTGTTGGTGAGCAACGTTTTGCGCTTCACCATCTTGACCCATTCCGTAGCCTTTAATCGTTTTCACTAAGATAACCGTTGGTTTGCCTTCTGATTTAGTTGCTGCGTCATATGCAGCATATACTTTATTCTCATCATGACCACCACGGTTTAAACGCCATACATCGTTGTCCGACATATGCGCAACCATCTGTTTTAGTTCTGGTGTATTGAAGAAGTTTTCACGAACATACGCGCCATCTCGTGATTTATAAGTTTGGTAATCACCATCTACACACTCCATCATGCGCTTACGAAGCAGTCCATCATGATCTTGTGCTAAAAGTGAATCCCAACCATTACCCCAGATCAATTTGATCACGTTCCAGTTATTACCACGGAAGCCTGACTCAAGTTCTTGGATAATCTTACCGTTACCACGAACAGGTCCATCAAGACGCTGTAAGTTACAGTTAATTACAAAAATAAGGTTATCAAGTTTCTCACGACCCGCGAGAGAAATTGCACCTAATGACTCTGGCTCATCCATCTCGCCATCACCACAGAAGCACCATACTTTACGGCCTTCCGTATTCGCAAGACCACGTGAATGGAGATATTTTAAGAAGCGCGCTTGGTAGATTGCTTGAATCGGACCTAATCCCATTGAGACTGTTGGGAATTGCCAGAAATCCTTCATGAGCCATGGATGTGGATAGGAAGAAAGACCTTTCCCATCCACTTCACGACGGAAGTTATTCATTTGATCTTCAGTAATACGGCCTTCAATGAAAGCACGTGCATAGATCCCTGGGCTTGAGTGACCTTGGAAGAAAATTAAATCACCATCTTGGGTCTCAGTATTACCTTTCCAGAAGTGGTTAAAACCGACTTCCCACATTGTTGCAAGTGATGCATAACTCGCAATATGTCCACCTAAACTTGAATCAACCGCGTTTGATTTCACAATCATCGCCATTGCATTCCAGCGGATGTATGAGCGAATCTTATGCTCTAATTCCGAGTTTCCTGGATAACGAGGTTGCTTATCTGCTGGAATCGTATTGATGTATTCAGTTGTTCCTGAGAAAGGAATCTTTACACCATCACGATGAGCGCGTTCAATCACTTGCTCAATTAAAAAGTGAGCGCGCTCTTCGCCTTCAGTTTCAAGGACACTCTCGATTGAATCAACCCAATCCTTAGTCTCTAATGGGTCGATATCATTCAACAACTTTTGGTCTGCCATAAAAATCATCCTCTTATTTGATAAGCCGAGCTATTTTGACGGCTCAACTTATTTGTGAAAATAGCGATCAATATCTTCGCTATATTTTTATGAAACTATATCTACTTTCCAGCAATATAAGTCTTTCACACAATTAAAAATTGAAACCTTGAGGAAAGCTTCATTTCCCAAGGTTCATTAAATAAAATTCTACATCTAACAGTATAGCGGATATTTAGCGAAATTTACGCATATTTTTCTCACCAAAAGCCCTCTAGAGAACATTTGTGCTACTAGCGAATCACCAAGAACGCTATGTATAAGGATGTTCGTACTAGCGTTATCTCTCATTAGACTCACAATCGATTAAATCAACATACCCGCTAACTTCGATCTATTTTTAATAGCGCTATTCAGCATCATCTAAAAATTGCGAGCGCTTGGATTTACCTCTCTGCGCATCTACTCCTACATCAGTCTCTGCACGAAATTTTCCCTTAGTACCCTTTCCACAATATTGCTTCACATTCGCAATCGCACGCTTAAGCCCTAAAATTCGATGCTGATTATTATATTGTTCGGCATAACCCAACTGTTTTTCTAACGCCAACAACTTCCGCTCACAACCATAACTCTCAGAAGCTTGAGAAATGCCGACAAAGGCACTCCCGATTAACATCACCACACTCAACAAGATTTTCTTCGTCATCAACAATCCCTTAGAATTTTAATCTCAATCATTAAATAAGTAACTCACCATTTTTATAAATTCACGCACTTATAAAGTTGTGAGTTTATAAACGTAATAACAGCCACATTAAAATATACTTTGCATATATCTTATATACACATTAATAATACATAACATCAATTCTCTATTTATTAATTTACCCACCGGCAATCTGTTTCTTAAGGCCCAACAAATCCCTACTTCGTAAAGAAGATGTTTAAATTTGTGCTTTTTTAGATTTACTGTTTCAAATACTCTAGCTTTAATATAAACAGCCTACTGCAAAATTCAATAAATTATCAATATGAAATAGATAATCCATATTCCCTATTTTTTGATACCCTAACCCCAATATTTTTAAGGCTAGCTCATAGTTATAAATGAGCCCGCTATAACAACCTGTTAAAAAGATACTTTTTCTAATGATAAAAATCGAACACCTTATAAAATCCTACAACACAAAAGAAGGGCCTAAAACTGCTCTAAAAGATATTTCCCTGACAATTGAAGATGGGAGCATCTTTGGTGTTATTGGCCATTCCGGCGCAGGTAAAAGCACACTTATTCGTTGTTTAAACCTATTAGAACGCCCAGATAGCGGTAGCGTCATTATTGGTGATGTCGATCTCACCAAGCTCTCAAACCATGCGCTTATGCTTGAGAGACGTAAAATCGGCATGATTTTCCAACATTTTAACCTTCTCTCAAGTCAGACTATTTTTGACAATATCGCCTTCCCACTGCGCCTTGAAAAGATGCCAGAAGCAGATATTCGTCAACGCGTTAACGAGCTACTTGAGCTCGTCGGCATTGCTGAACATAAGAATAAATACCCAGCACAACTATCCGGCGGGCAAAAACAGCGCGTCGGGATTGCCCGTGCAATTGCCAACAATCCTAAAGTATTACTCTGTGATGAAGCAACCTCGGCGCTCGATCCTCAAACAACCCAGTCTATTTTAGAACTACTGGTTGATATCAATAAAAAGCTCGGCCTTACAATTGTCATTATCACTCATGAGATGGAGGTCATTCGCTCGATTTGTCACCGTGTTGCCGTCATTCATGCAAGCCAAATTATCGAAGAAGGTCCTGTTGAAGAAGTCTTCCTTCATCCAAAATCATCTGTCACAAAAGATTTTATTCTTGATAAAACCGAGCAAAATGAGCTTGAGAAATATCTCCAGAAGAATCCAGCACAAATGCCACACCTCTACCAACTCTCTTATATTGGCACAGAAGCTTTCGAACCGCATTTAAGCCAAATTATTAAAGAGAGCAATATTGATCTCTCAATTCTCTCTGGCTCAATTAGTTACATTCGTGATATTCCCTATGGCCAATTAATCGTATCACTTCACGGCGAGCCTACCGAAACAATGAAAGCTATCAAGCTTTTTAACACTAGAGGAATTTCAACAATTCAGCTCTACCCTACCTCAGAACCTACCGCACAAAACACTGCATCAAAAGGAGTGCAATAACCATGACTGATTTCTTAAATGCGCTCAGCAATATGCAATATTGGAATATTATTTGGGATAACACGGTTGTCACTCTCATTATGCTTGGCTTAACGTGGCTCTTTACAATTCTGATTGGCCTACCTTGGGGCGTTGCGCTCTTTTTATCATCACCGTCACAATTATTGGCAGCGCCAAACTTCTATCGTATCTTCTCCTTCCTAACAAACACCTTAAGATCGATTCCTTTCTTAATCTTAATCGTCGTACTTCTCCCCCTGACCTTCCAACTCATGGGCACAAAGATGGGGATTCGTGGGGCAATTTTCCCACTTGTCATTGGCTCTGCACCATTTTTTGCAAGACTTGCGGAAACCGCCTTTAGAGAAGTCGATCGTGGTGTAATTGAAGCAGCACAAAGCATGGGAACCCCCCTTCGCACCATCATTTGGAAAGTCCTTCTTCCTGAAGCAAGACCGAGTCTTATTGCCGGCATTACGGTCACTGGTATTTTGATTCTCTCTTACACCGCCATGGCAGGAACCGTTGGCGCGGGTGGACTTGGAGATGTCGCGATACGATTCGGCTTCCATAGAAACATGGCTGAATTGATGTACCTTATTGTGATTGTACTGATTGTGATGGTTCAGATCATGCAATGGGTCGGCGATTGGCTAGTGAGACATTATACTCGCAAGTAAATAAAACCAAGTAACGTCACTCATCACCATCCATTATTAGATTCATTCAAAAGATTCATTCAAAAATTTGAGGCGTAGGGTCAGAAAAAATATGACCCTACGCCTTTTAAATGCTATTTTTATCGATGGGGCTTTGTACTCGTTATGAAGAAAGCTTGCTTAATATGCTAACTCGGCACCTTTACTTCCTAAAAGTGAGATCACGAAAACCCTCTTATTTTTTTATTCTTATCAACAGGAGATTTATCTTATGCGTAAAATAAACGCTGCTATTATTGGTTATGGCAACATTGGTCGCTATGTCCTTGATGCCCTCGAAGCTGCCCCTGACTTTACTGTCGCGGGAATTGTTCGTCGTCAAGATATCCCAATTCCTGGCGTAAATTACCCTGTTGTCACTGATATCAGTAAACTTGAGAATGTAGATATTGCAATTCTCTGTGTCCCTAGCCGTCAAATCAAAAGCTACGCTTCTGAATATCTTAAAAAAGGCATCAATACCGTTGATAGCTTTGATATCCACTCAGATATCGCTGCGATGAGAAATGAGCTAGATGCGATCGCTAAAGAATATGGTAGTCGCGCTATTGTTTCTGCCGGCTGGGATCCTGGCTCTGACTCTATCATCAGAACACTTCTGCTTGCTGCCGCGCCAAAAGGTGTTTCCTACACGAACTTTGGCCCAGGTATGAGTATGGGCCACTCAACCGCTGTAAAAGCGATTCCTGGCGTAAAAGATGCCCTTTCAGTCACGATCCCTATTGGTACGGGCCAACACCGTAGAATGGTCTACATTGAGGTTGCTGATGGATTTGAATTTGAAACGGTTAAATCCACGATCTTAAATGATGACTACTTCAAAAATGATGATACGGTCATCACGAAAGTCGATAATGTTGATCTTCTGAAAGATGCTGGCCATGGCGTTAAAATTACGCGAAAAGGCGTATCAGGTAAAACCGATAACCAAATCTTTGAATTTGATATGCGCATCAACAATCCTGCATTAACTGCTCAAATTTTGGTTTCTACAGCAAGAGCCGCTACAAGACAAACCCCTGGTGCTTACACAATGATCGAAATTCCATTGATTGATCTCCTTCCTGGCGACCGTGATACACTAATCACACAATTAGTGTAATCATCAATACCGTTCACGACAGCGGTCTATTTCAGCAATAGACTTGATGCAAAACAAAATTATCATTAAAAATGAAGCGCCGGATCTCACAAGAGAATCCGGCCTTTTCATATATGTTTTAAAATATTTTATATTAAAGGCTTGCTTTAACAATCAAAGCTCGCTATAAAATAATCTCCGGGGCTCGATTCCCCACCATTAAAATAAAAAAGGAAGTCTATTATGCGTAAATTAGCACTCGCAGCGGCACTCTCGCTTGTACCTTTTATTGGTCTTTCAGCAGAAACATTAAAAGTTGTGGCAACACCTGTTCCTCATGCTGAAATTCTTGAGTTCATCCAACCTAAACTTGCCGAGAAAGATATCAATCTTGAAGTGGTTGTTGTGACCGATTACGTACTTCCTAATTTAATGATCGATGAAAAAGAGGCAGATGCTAACTTTTTCCAACATGTTCCTTATATGAATGAGTTTAACAAAAACCACTCATTAGATATTATCGCGCTTGAGCCGGCGATTCATGTAGAGCCTATCGCGGCCTACTCTCAAAGAATTCAATCTAAAGATTCCTTAGCTGAAGGTGCTAAAATTAGTATTCCAAATGACCCCGCTAATGGTGGCCGTGCTTTAATTCTTCTTCATAATGAAGGCTTAATCACACTCAATGATCCGAGCAATATTCTCTCAACTGTATTTGACATTAAAGAAAATCCACTTAAACTACAGTTCGTAGAATTAGAAGCGCCTATGCTTGCACGTACCCTTGATGAAGTTGATTTAGCACTCATCAATACAAACTTTGCATTAGAGGCAAATCTTAATCCTGTGAAAGATTCTCTCTTCATTGAAGGTTCAGAATCTCCATATGCAAACGTGATTAGTATCATTCCTGAAAATAGTAATGATCCTCGCATTAAAGCACTCTTAGAAGTAATCACGTCTGAAGATGTTCGTGGATTCATCAATGAGAAGTATCAAGGAAGCATCGTCCCTATATTCTAGAGTCGTAAATTCCTAAAGTTTCAATCATATTTGATTGACAAAAGCCTGAAAAAAGTTAATCATATGTGATTATTACAAATTTGATTGCGGCGGTTTTCGTCGCGATACTGTGTTATAAATTCTAAAATTTTTAAACTGGAGTAAAACCTTGGCAAATACAGCACAAGCAAGAAAACGCGTTCGTCAAGCTGAGAAAAGCAACGCAGCTAACGCATCATATCGTTCAATGACTAGAACATACGTTAAGAAAACTATCAACGCTATCAAAACTAACAACCGCGAAGAAGCAGTTAAAGCATTTGGTAAAGCGCAAGGCGCTCTTGACCGTTCAGTGAAACGTGGTCTTATTCACAAGAATAAAGTTGCACGTATTCTTAGCCGTTTAAACGCGCAAATCAAAGCAATCGCTTAATTGATTCTTTGAGCATTAAGTAAAACGAAGCTCTGCTATTTTTAGCAGAGCTTTTTTATTACCCTGTTTTTTTTCAAACGAAAGCACACCTCAACAAAAAAGGTATCTAGTTAAAACTAGATACCTTTTCTCTCAATAAAAAATTAAGCCATCAATAGATATATCTTCATTAAGGCCGAATAACCTCACCACTTTCAAGATGCACAATTCGAGTCGGCGACGACAGCCCACCCACCGAGCCTTCCATTACACCGGCAATTTGCCCCCCAAATAGTGACATAATAGCTTCAGGGGTTGTCAATGGCGCCTCTTTATGAAGATTCGCACTTGTTGAAACAACACCCACCGGCATTAACTCACAAAGTGCAAGCGCATCAGGGTGATTCGTCACTCGAATTGCAAGCGTTGTGAACTTGCCTCTTAAATATTCAGGACAATCATCAACACAAGGGACTATCCATGTATAACGGAATCCCCCTCGAAGGCTCTCTAATAAGGTCTTCTCCTGTTCATTAGTCAATGGCTTTATCAATGTAGAGAGCTTCGATAATGATGCTCCCATCACAATAAATCCTTTAGAGGCTGAGCGCTCTTTCATATTTAAAAGCTTCTCTACTGCACGCTCATTCATTGCATCTGCAGCAAAACCATAAACGCCCTCTGTTGGATAAGCAATTACCTCTCCATTCTTGAGCGCTTCAGCTGCCGCTTCGTATGTTAATAATTCCATTTTTAACTCACAAATAACCATGTACCAAGGAAATATAGACCAAACGAAAGACTTGTCGAAACAGGCAACGTTAAAATCCACGCCAATAATATATTTTTAACAGTCGATTTCTGCAAACCTGACTTATTCGCAATCATCGTACCCGCAACAGAGCTCGATAAAATATGGGTTGTTGAAACAGGGAATCCTAACTGACTCGCCGATGCAATCGCAATACCCGATACAATCTGCGCACTCATACCCTGTGCGTAGGTCATATCTTTTTTACCAATCTTACCACCGACAGTATCTACAACACGCTTCCAACCAATCATCGTCCCCATTCCAAGCGCAACCGCAACGGCCACAATCACCCAGAAAGGAGCGTATTCAGTTGTTTTAGTGAGATCTTTGCTGATCGCTTTATATGATTTACGATAATTCTCAGGAATTTCATCCTTAGAGTCGAGCGTTTTTGCAATACTTGCCAAACACATCACTTCATTACGAACAGCCCAGCGCTGATCTGTGGTTAACTGATCATAATCAGTAACCCCTTTCAATAGTGAAATAAGCTGATCAGCATGCTGATTCATCTGACTATATTCACAACTAAAAAGACCATCGCTTAATTTCGTATCATCTTTAGGATAGAGTTCATTAAGCACCTTTTCATTTGCGTTGTAATAAACAATCATCTGCTGTGCTGCGACCCTTGTCTGCTCAATCTCAAATACGCTTGAATTTAAATTCAAAACAAATTGCGCCGGCACAACACTAAAGAGCACAAGCATCACAAGACCAATCCCTTTTTGCCCATCATTTTGCCCATGTGCATAACTCATTCCCATCGCAGAGGTCACAAGCCAGAAA
Source organism: uncultured Ignatzschineria sp. (assembly GCA_964586665.1). Lineage (GTDB taxonomy): Bacteria > Pseudomonadota > Gammaproteobacteria > Cardiobacteriales > Wohlfahrtiimonadaceae > Ignatzschineria. The sequence goes on from CAZPIQ010000035.1 coordinate 11,956, forward strand.
CGTGGCCAAAATGGCGGACGCTTTTTCTTATCAATTACATGACGCTGATAAGGCGTTTTATGAATGTAGCTATGTGGTAAAAACTTTAAGAGCGCAAGCAGTAGCAAGCCAGCTAATCCTGCCCCAATAAATGGTGAGAAGAGTAAGGACTCAAAAACACCCATTGCCTTATCCCAGTTCACCCCATCAACTAATGAGTGATCCGTTAAAAGCGCATTTGCGAGCCCTACCCCTAAAATAGAACCAATCAGAGTATGCGAGCTTGAAGCTGGAATCCCAAAATACCAAGTCCCTAAGTTCCAAATCAGTGCCGAGACAAGTAATGAGACAACCATTACGAGCCCCTTAGTTGAACTCGCGCTTGCTAAAAGATCCATCGGTAATAAATTAACGATCGCATAAGCAACCCCTAACCCGCCCAACAGAACACCTAAGAAGTTAAAGATCCCAGATAAAAACACCGCTAATCTCGGCTTCATGGACTTTGTGTAAATGACAGTCGCAACAGCATTCGCCGTATCATGGAATCCATTCACAAACTCAAATGCTAACACCAACCCTACGGATAATATTAGCGTTAATAAAACAACTATATCGATACTCTGAAAAAATTCTAACATTACATTTCTACTCTATTTTTATATCAGGAGATACCCGTTAACGCATCGTTACCAACTCTTCAGCCGCTGTTGGGTGTAACGCAACCGTATCATCGAAATCACGCTTATGAGCCCCCATTTTCACTGCAACAGCAAAGCCTTGAAGCATCTCATCAACCGTTGGCCCAATCAGATGAATACCAACGATCTTCTCATCCTTACCTACTGTGACCATCTTCATTGCTGTTTTCACAGGTTTTGTACTGAAATTTGAGTACATTGAGGTAAATGATGCCGTATAGCACTTTACATTCTCTTGACCATACTCTTCAATCGCCTCTTTTTCGGTAATTCCGGTTGTACCAATCGGTGGATGCGAGAAAACAATGCTCGGAATTAAGTTATATTCCAGGTGTCGATCTGTCATACCATTATGAAGACGATCTGCTAAACGGCGACCCGCAGCAATCGCGACTGGTGTTAATTGATATTTTCCACCAATAATATCGCCGAGTACAAAGATCGATGACACATTTGTTTCTTGGAATTTATTCACAGTAATCGTGCCATCTGCATTCGGTACAACATCTGTATTCTCAAGACCAATATTATGTGTGTTATAACCGCGACCAATTGCCCATACCAATACATCCACTTCTAACGATTCCGTTTCAGTCACAACCGTTAATGAACCATCCGCATTTTTAATCACTTTCTGAACATTTGAATTGGGATGGAGCGTTAGATTTTCATCTTTATCAAATTCCGCTTTTAAATGTTCTGTCACATAATTATCAAAATGACGCAGAACCATATCCCCACGGCAAATGAGCTCTGATTTACTACCAAGCGCTGCTAAAAGCTGGGCTAATTCAACAGCGATATAACCTGCACCCACAACAGCCACACGTTTTGGCGCTTCTTCAAGTGAGAAGAACTCATCTGAAGTAATACCAAACTCAGCCCCTTCCACGTCTAAACGAAGTGGATATCCCCCTGTTGAAACAACAATAATGTCCGCACTAAAAGTCTCGCCATTCACTTCAACAGTTTTATTATCCACAAACTTCGCCGCGCCATGAATCACATCAACACCCGCATCTGGCATATAACTATTGTCATACCATGTCACGATATTATTAATGTATTGATCACGCTTCTCTTTTAATACTTCCCAAGAGAACGATGGCTCACCAAAAGTAAAACCATAGCCTTTTGCATCAGCAAACATATGCGCGATATTAGCAGCGTTCCACATTACCTTCTTAGGCACACAACCGACGTTTACACAAGTTCCACCTAATTTATCTTTCTCAATTAAAAGACATTTAACACCGTAGCTCGCTGCTCTCTCTGCATAAGAGAGTCCACCAGAACCACCACCAATTACGATTGCATCATATTGCTTACTCATTTTTAGCCCTTTCTTATCAAATTATTACGACTTAAAAATTAAAAATAAAATAGCACTACCTCACTAAAGAGGAGTGCTATTTCGATCAATTAATTAATGTTATTAAATTGTTCATTCACAATGTCAAAAAACGGAACCACCTCAGCAACACCCGATACGTGTCTTGCAATATTAATGGCTTCTCTTGCCTCCGCCTCATTCACAATCCCCATCAGATAAACAACACGTCTTGAGGTTTCAACTTTGACATTGCCTGCATTAAATCCTTTAAGCTTATTCTCAGTTGCTAGCGCTGTTTTCACTTTTGCTGTGATCATTGTATCTGTCGCCATACTGCCAATTGTCGCATCAGGTGCCACAATTAATTCATTATGCACAGCCTTCACATGTTCTGTTTTACGCACCGCTTCCTCCACTTGTAAACCAAGCGCTTGCGTCGGTACTTCCCCTAGGATCAACACAACACCGTTATAACTTAAAATACTAATATGCGCATAAGCACGCTCAGGGAGCTGACTGATCATATTTTGTACCTTAACCGTAATCGTATTATCTTCAACGATCTGCCCAGCGGTTCTTCGATCATTAACACCCACTGCTGTCGCCCCAACACCACCTGCTATCAAGGCAGGTACGCAAGCAGATAACAATAGAACAAAACTTCCTACAACAAAAAATCTCTTAAACATCCATTCATCTCCCACGACAGTTCACCTATCGGAATTTTATGATTTTATTATTAAATACCAGTTTCAACATCATTTTCTGTCAATTAACAAAAGACTTTATCAATCATCGCACACCAAATATGAATCACGAGAATATGCACTTCCTGCACTCTCGCCGTACGCTTAGAAGGGGCATTAATAAGATGTAAATTAGGTGAATCGATTTCACGCATTTTCCCACCTGTTTCACCTGTTAACGCTAGGACAATCATTCCTTTTTTCAAAGCTTCTTCAATTGCACGATTAATACTGACAGAATTTCCGCTTGTACTAATAGCAATTAAAATATCTCCCGGTTGACCAAGCGCCATAACTTGCTTTGAAAAAACTTCATCATAGCTATAATCATTGGCAATTGAAGTGATGTTTGAACTGTCTGTGGTTAGTGCGATCGCAGGAAGCGGCGCACGCTCTGTTTCAAAACGATTGATAAGTTCTGCCGCAAAATGTTGCGCATCTGCAGCTGAACCTCCATTACCACACACCAAGACTTTTTTACCATCTTTAAGTGCATTCACCATCAATTGACCTGTTTCTTCAATGACTTTCGGCATTGTTTCAAGCGCCAATTCTTTTACTGCAATACTCTCTTTAATATGGGAAACAGCTGTCATCTTCACTAACTCCATAATAGAAAAGACCCAGACAATCACCGCCTGAGCCCTTCATTGATATTTATACTTACTTCATATGGTTAACAGGTCTTTGATTTTACTCATCGCCTGATTTTCAATTTGTCGAATTCTCTCAGCAGAGACAGAATATTTATCTGCAAGCTCCGTTAAGGTTGGACGAGCCTCATCCTCATCTCCCATCCAACGTTGCATGATAATATCTTTACTTCTAGGATCTAATTCTGCCAATGCGTTATTGAGCTTCTCATTATTATGAGATTCATAATCTTCCTGCTCAAGCTCTTGAGAAGGATCAAGCGTGTTACTCGCAAGCCAATCAGATGGACTAAAGTCCCCATCATCAGGCGTACTTCCCACTGGCAAATCAAATGCAAGATCATTCGAGAAAAGTCGCATTTCCATACGCTTTACTTCTGCCTTACTCACATTTAACTCTTTCGCAATATCAGCAGCTTCATCATCTGTAAGCCACTCTAAAGTTTCTTTTGAAGATCTTAGATTAAAAAAGAGCTTACGCTGTGCTTTTGTCGTTGCGACTTTAACAATACGCCAGTTTCGAATGACATATTCATGTATTTCAGACTTAATCCAATACACCGCAAAAGAGATTAAACGCACATTATAAGAGGGATCAAAGCGCTTAACGGCTTTCATCAGCCCCACATTCCCCTCTTGAATAAGATCCACTAACGGCAAACCATAACCTGTATAGTTTTTTGCAATATGAACCACAAACTTAAGATGGGAAAGGACAAGTGTTTGAGCCGCATTTAGATCTTCATGTTCAAGAAGACGATAGGCAAGTGCCTGTTCTTCTTCAACAGTTAATGTTGGGATATCGCCAATAGCACTGATATAAGCATCTAGTCCATCAGCAACCGAAGGAAACGTATTAGCACGAAGTACTAACTGTTTATCATCATCTAGCATTTAAAATAGCCTCCCGATAGAGATACAGACGAATTGCATGAATCAACAAATGATTTTCTATTCAATACAAACAACTCCTGTAATTTTAATCAAGCGCCATTATACCAAACTTGCCAAATCACTACCTCATTAAATCATCATTTATTCTTCTTATAAGACGGATAACTGATAACATCAAATCAGCCAAAACCCTGTGATAAATCAATTAGTTCAAACTACACACCCCCTACATATATACTACATGTTGCTTTTTGTCTGAACACTAGTAGATTCAGAGTAAAATCCTTGTTAGTATGTCAAACTCATTAAAAATTCAGTATAAAGGACAAATCTCCATGGATTCGCCAAATAATAAAACTGAAGATCTTCGAATTGAAGCGCTTCGCTATCATGCCCAGC
>CAZPIQ010000036.1:0-16512 GCA_964586665.1 uncultured Ignatzschineria sp.
GCAACAACAAGACCCACTAATACAAGTGGAAGTGCGATAACGTGAAGTGCAAAGAATCGGCTTAATGTTGCTTCAGAGATAACGAAGTCACCACGGATACCTGTTACTAAAGTATCACCAATGTAAGGAATCGCACCAAAGAGTGAGATGATTACCTGCGCACCCCAGAATGACATCTGACCATAGGGTAATACATAGCCCATAAATGCTTCAGCCATGAGGATAAGGTAGATAAGCATACCGAAGATCCACACAAGCTCACGTGGTTTACGGTGTGAACCGTAAATAAGGCCACGGAACATATGCATATACACAACGATGAAGAACATTGAAGCTCCGACCGCATGCATATATCTTATGAGCCAAGTCCAGTTTGCATCACGCATAACTGCTGTTTCAAGTGCTGCATAAGCAATAGGAATACCAGTTGGTCCTAAAGCACCATCTGGTTTGTAGTACATCACTAACCAGATACCTGTAAGGATCTGGTTTACAAGCATTACACCTGCTAAAACACCAAAGACATAGAGCCAGTTGAAGTTTTTAGGAGCGTAGTACTCAGTAACGTGTGTGCGAAGCGCACGCTTATAAGGAATACGATAGTCGATCCAATCGCCTAAACGTTCCATTCTTGATTTAGATTGAGTTGTCATTATGCACCCTCCCCACTAACACCAACTACGATAGAACTATCTGTTTTGTAGTAATGATCAGGAACAAGTAAGTTAATAGGTGCTGGAAGATTCTTAAATACGCGTCCTGCTAAGTCAAAACGTGAACCGTGACAAGCACAGAAGAATCCACCGCGCCATGCAGGACCTAAGTCTGCGGGGGCGACTTCAGGTCTAAATGTCGGTGAACAACCTAAATGTGTACAGATACCCACAAGAATTAAGTATTCTGGTTTAATTGATCTGAATTCATTTTGAGCATACGGAGGTTGTTGATCGCTCTTAGAATCTGGGTCAACTAACGCATCAGCTGGGGCAGTTTCTAATCGCTCAAGCATCGCTTGCGTACGATTTAACACCCATACCGGTTTACCTTGCCACTCAACACGGAGTAGCTCCCCTGGGGAAAGCTTAGATAAATCAACTTCAACAGGTGCTCCCGCACTTTTTGCTCGCTGACTTGGCATCCAAGACTTTACAAAAGGAACTCCGAGAAATCCTGCTCCAAACGCCGCAACAGCAACTGTTGCATAGCTCAGGACACGTCTCCTTTTATGATTAACATTCTCCGAACTCATGTTCTTCGTCTCCATTAAAATTTTACTTTACTTGCTTACACGAGACACATACTCGCCTGTGCGTGTGTCAACTTTGATCACTTCACCATTTTGTACAAAGAGTGGTACACGAACAACTGCACCTGACTCAAGTGTTGCAGGCTTACCACCTGTTCCAGCTGTGTCACCCTTTAGACCAGGATCTGTTTCAACAATCTTCATTTCAATGAAGTTAGGCGGGGTCACTGAAAGTGGTGCGCCGTTATAAAGAGTCACTGTGCAGTTATCTTGCTCAATTAACCACTTTTTAGCGTCTTCTACGGCACTTTCGTTCGCAGCGACCTGATCAAATGTTTCTGGGTTCATGAAATGCCAGAACTCACCATCGTTATAGAGGTATTGGAGTTCAACATCCATGACATCTGCTCCCTCAACCGACTCACCTGAACGGAACGTTTTTTCAATAACGCGACCTGTTTTAAGGTTTCTGATTTTTACACGGTTGAACGCTTGACCTTTACCAGGCTTAACCATCTCATTTTCGATGATTGAGCAAGGATCGCCATCAAGCATTATTTTTAATCCACTTTTGAATTGATTTGTAGTATAAGTTGCCATTTTGTAATCACTATATCTCGATATTAAATTTTTCTATGCAGATTATACCTGAACTCATTTTTAAATTCAGCTTACATCTTAGCTATTTTGCTTACGCAGCTGAGATGTCATAAAGCTCTGGAAGATGTTCTCATTAATCCTAAACCATTGGTATTCTTGATTAAGGAAAGCTTTCCAGTGGTCATAGACCATTTTGAAGTCAGGGTTCTTCTCAGATTCTTCTTTATAGATTTCTTGAGCTACCTCATAAGAGGCGGCTAAAATTTCCTTTGAAAAGGAGCGTAGTTTAGCACCATTTTTGGTAAGTGTCGCAAGTGCTGGCGGATTTTTTGCATCATATTGTGCAATCATCCATTGGTTGATATCAGCACAGACTGTTTCAAAAATATCTTTGTAGAGCTGAGGTAGTTCAGCCCATTTTGCATCATTGACATAAAATGAGGTTGTCGCTGCGCCTTCCCAGAAGCCCGGCGTATAATAATAAGGAGCGACTGCTTGAAGTCCTAACTTCTCATCATCATATGGTCCGACGAATTCTGCCGCATCAATTGTGCCTTTTTCAAGAGAGGAATATACATCACTTGCCGGAATTGTTTGAGGAATAACGCCAAGGCGGGCAAGAATTTCACCACCAAACCCAGGAATTCTGAATTTAAGACCTTTAAGGTCATCAATGCTTTTAACTTCTTTACGGAACCAGCCACCCATTTGCGCTGTGGTATTACCGCCCGGGAAGTTAATAATATTATATTGTGCGAAGACTTTACGTAAGAGTTCAAGTCCACCGCCGGCATAGAACCATGCATTTTGCATGCGTGCATTCATCCCAAAAGGAAGAACGGTATCAATCGAAAGGGCACTGTTTTTACCATGGTAATAGTACGAAGCGGTATGTCCAACTTCAACAGTTCCTTGAGAAACAGCATCAAAAATCTGGTTTGCCGGTACTAATTCGCCAGGTGCAAACACTTGAATTTCAAATTGACCATTGGTTAATTTTGCGACTTTTTCAGAAAGTAGTGTAGAAGCTGCAAAAAGAAGATCGAGGTTTTTAGGAAAACCTGCTGCAATACGCCATTTTACTTTGGGCATCTCTTCTGCTTTGGCAATTGAACTTACAGCGACAGAACCTGCTACCGCTGCGCTGACACTTGCTTTTTTGATAAAATCACGACGTTTCATTCATTTCTCCTTAGATCGAATGCATGCTTACGAATGGGTAAGTCTTTATTTTTTATAGTTTCTAGTTTTAATAAGGTTGTGCATCTATTGTTTATTAAAGCGTTAGCATTCGATGGATAATCGTTTTGTCGATAAACCACTTTGGGTTGTGTGGGGTCTATCTATATAAGCTCTTTCAGGGTATTGATGAAGCTTAATCGCTTAGAGTTTGACATTGCTTTTGATCAGTGATCTGAAATGTCAGTAGGATGCAAATACTGCTTTACAAAAAAGAGATGATTTTCATAAAGTCTTCTTTTAGTGTACATCTAAACAGTTATTTATACAGGTTTTGAATAACTATTATCAATGATTTTTTGAAAGTTTTTCGTTAAAAGAAATTTTAAGCTTGTTTTTGCGTTTTTATTAGAAGTATTTTACGGATTAATGTTGTTACAAGGGTTAATAACGATTCAACAATCATCTGTTTAGCGTGACGCCATTGACGAAATAGTGATGTAATTATCGACACGAAATGTATTTAAATACACTAAGTAAGTGCAATAAAAAATGATTGAATTGCTGATTCAATCATTTTAAGGCGGTTCCAATGGTATTAGATTATGAATCTCAAAAAAACATTATATTTCAGAAGACATTTTAACAATACCGATTGTCGAGTGATTTACTCAGTCTTTTTGTTTACGAATTTGTGAGAACATAAACTGTTGGAATATGTTTTCATTCACGCGAAACCATTGGTATTCTTGGTTTAAGAAAGGTTTCCAGTTGCTATACACCTTGCGGAAATCTTCATTTTTTTCAGCTTCTTCTTCATAGATTTCCTGCGCAACATCGTAAGCGGCTTGCATAATCTCCTTAGAAAATGATCGAAGTTTTGCGCCATTTTTGATGAGGGTTGCTAATGCTTCGGGGCTTTTTGCATCATATTGTGCACTCATCCATAAATTGACTTCAGCAGTCGCTTGTTCAAACATCTTTTGGAAGGGTTTAGGAAGATTGTTCCATGCATCTTTATTGACGTAAAAGGTGAGCATTGCTGATCCTTCCCAGAATCCAGGAGTATAGTAGTAAGGCGCAACTTCTTGTAGTCCAAGGCGCTGATCATCATAAGGGCCGGCAAACTCTGTCGCATCAATTGTCCCTTTTTCAAGGGATGAATAGATATCACCTACAGGAATATTTTGTGGAATGGCACCAAGACGAGAGAAAATCTCGCCACCAAAGCCAGGAATCCTAAATTTAAGACCCTTGAGGTCGGCAACGGTTTTTACTTCTTTTCTAAACCATCCGCCCATTTGGGTATTGGAGTTACCGCCTGGAAAGTTGACAATATTATATTTATCAAACAATTCACGTAAAACAGTGAGTCCGCCACCGCCGTAATACCAAGCATTTTGCATACGAGTTGTGAGGCCAAAGGGTAGGCAGGTGTCGATAGATAATGCTTTGTTTTTACCATGATAATAGTTTGAAGAAGTATGTCCGACTTCAACAGTACCATTTTGTATTGCATCAAAAACTTGCATTGAAGGAACAATTTCGCCGGCTGAAAAGACTTGGATTTCAAAAGCGCCTTCGCTCATTTCGTAGATCGCATCGGCTAGTCGCTGTGATCCGCCGAATACGATATCGAGATGTTTCGGAAAGCTAGTCGTCATTCGCCATTTCACTTGCGCTTTGTTTGGGGTATTCGCTACAGCTAGTGCACTAGTTGCGATGCTTGTACCGGCAATGGCGCTTGCGTGAGACATAAATTGGCGACGTTTCATGGCGATGTTGCTCCTTGTATTAAATTGTCAGCTTTGTAGATGGTTTTATAGATTTAGATCTAATATTTAAAGCTTAGGGGAATTTCAGTAAAGAAGTTTTTAGAGTCTTAATAAAAAATTCATATTAAAGAATGCGTATGAAGAGATCTCTACAGGACATTCAAACTTTTAAGCATTCTGTTTTCGAAGTTGTGAGAACATAAATTGCTGGAAGATATTCTCATTGACTCTAAACCACTGATATTCCTTATTGAGGAATGCTTTCCAATGCGTATAGACTTTTCTAAAGTCTTCATTAGCTTCGGCTTCTTCCGCATAAATCTGCTGCGCTGCGTCATAGGCTGCCTGCATGATCTCTTTGGAATATGAGCGAAGCTTCGCGCCATTTTTAATAATCGTTGCTAATGCTTCAGGGCTTTTTGCATCATACTGCGCAGCCATCCACATGTTCGCATCTACAGTCGCTCTTTCGAAGATGATTTTATACTTTTCTGGAAGCGAAGCCCATGCATCTTTGTTGACATAGAACGTAAGCATTGCGGAACCTTCCCAGAATCCGGGGGTGTAGTAGTAGGGGGCGACTTCTTGTAGGCCAAGGCGTTGATCATCATAGGGGCCCACAAATTCAGTGGCGTCAATGGTACCTTTTTCGAGTGATGAGTAGATATCACCCACAGGGATATTTTGTGGGATTGCGCCAAGGCGCGAGAAGATCTCACCACCAAATCCTGGGATTCTGAATTTTAAGCCTTTTAAGTCAGCGACTGTTTTTACCTCACGGCGAAACCAACCCCCCATCTGCGTATTTGAGTTTCCGCCTGGGAAGTTGACGATATTGTACTTATCAAATAATTCTCGGAGGACTTCTGTACCGCCGCCAGCATAATACCAAGCATTTTGCATGCGAGTGGTTAAGCCAAAAGGCAGGCAAGTATCGATCGAGAGGGCTTTGTTTTTACCATGATAGTAGTTAGAAGTTGTATGTCCTACTTCCATGGTGCCATTTTGAATCGCATCAAATACTTGGGTTGAAGGAACGATTTCACCTGCGGAGAAGACCTGAATTTCAAATTCCCCATCACTCATTAAATAGACAGATTCAGCAAGTCTTTGTGATGTACCAAATAGGAGGTCGAGATTTTTTGGAAAGCTTGATGTCATGCGCCATTTGATTTTAGGCGTCGTGTTTGCGCGGGCAAGGCCCATAGAAGCAATACCAGTGCCGGCGATAGCGCCTGCTTGGGAGATAAATTGGCGACGTTTCATGGTGTTCCTATCCTTTGTAGTAATTATTGTAGAGGCTACTTGGATGATTATTTATTATTGTTATGTAGCACAGTGTGTGAGCGTAGCTGAATGAATCATCAGAAATGAGTTTGTGATGACAATACAGCTACGCCCATGAGGCGCGTAGCTGTATAGAGATCTTTTTAAATGACACTTTACAGCTTAAAACTCTACTTCGAATTCGTCAAATTCATCGAAACTATCAAATCCATCGGATCCGGTATCAAGACTAAATTCTATATCAGCGCCAGAACCTTCAAATTTCTCAGTTTTTTCCGTATGGATAATATTCGGGAAAGCGATTAACAGTGCCACCATGACGATTTGCAACATTAAAAATGGAATTGCGCCGTAGTAGATATCCTTTGTTTTGACTTCTTTGGGGGCTACTGATTTTAAGTAGAAGAGTGAGAAGCCAAAAGGAGGATGCATGAAGGATGTCTGCATATTCATCGCTAAGATAATTCCAAACCAAGTTAAATCAATCCCAAGAGAGGTTGCAATTGGAAGAAGTAACGGGACTAAAATCAGTGTTATTTCAAAGAAATCGAGGAAGAATGCAACGAAGAAGATAAGAATATTAACGGCAATGATAAAGCCGATGACGCCACCAGGAAGATCACCTAAAATACTCTCGATCCAAATACCACCATTAAGACTCGTAAATGCGAGCGAGAAGAACATTGAGCCAATCATGATAAAGACAACGAATGTTGTAATCTTGACGCTTTGATCTAGTGCTTGATAGAGAAGTGTTTTGGTTAAGGATTTTTTGAATAGTGCTAATAACATTGCGCCTACTGCACCAATGGCACCAGCCTCTGTAGGAGTTGCCATCCCTAAAAATACTGTTCCAAGCACCAAGAAGATCAAGGTGACCGGGGGAATAACGCTCGTTACTACTTTTTTCGCAAGCGCCATTCCATGCAGAGTGCGTTCGGCTTCTGGAATTGCGGGCATCGACTGAGGTTTAACAATCGTTAAAATGAAGATAAAGAGTAGGTAGCCACCGATTAAAAGTGCGCTTGGAATAAGCGCAGCTTTATACATTGAGCCAATCGAAACACCGAGCTGATCTCCTAAAACAATGAGAACAAGGCTAGGTGGGACAATCTGTGCAAGAGTGCCTGATGCCGCAATGACACCTGATGCCATCTTTTTGTCATAACCATAGCGAAGCATGATTGGTAGAGAAATCAGCCCCATCGCGATAACGGAAGCCGATACAATCCCGGTTGTTGCGGCTAACATTGTGCCCACGAAAACAACAGAATAAGCAAGGCCGCCTCGCATTTTACCAAAGAGTTGTCCCATGGTATTGAGAAGGTCTTCGGCCATTCCCGTTCTTTCAAGAACAAGCCCCATGAGTGTAAAAAATGGGATGGCTAAGAGTGTATCATTGCTGATAATCCCAAAAAAACGGTCGCTAAGCGCTCCTAAAAGGGCAAAGTCCGTTTGACCTATATAGATGCCAATTGCGGAGAATAGCAGGCCAGTTGCTGCAAGTGAGAATGCAATCGGATAGCCCTTTAATAAGAAAAGAATGAGGGCTATAAACATTAATGGAGGTAAAAATTCTAACATTGTTGCTGTTGCTCCGATAGGTTAGCTTTGTCGTTAGAGGTGTTAAGCGTAATGATTGCTTTACAAAGTTCAGATACACCTTGAAGAAGGAGGAAGAACATACCAATAGGGAGAAGCGCTTTAATAGGGGCTCTTGGAAGTCCGCCGGGGTTCGAGGACATTTCCCAAATTTGCCAGGAGCTGATAGCAGGGCCAATTGTGAGGTAGAAAAGCACAGAGAATGCAGGGAATAGGAAGAAGACAATACCAATAATTTCCATAATCGCTTTCACTTTTGGCGAAAAACGACCTGAAATAATATCTATCCGAATGTGTTGGTCTTTTAGATAGGTATAGCCTGACGCAAGTAGGAAAACTACCGCAAACAGATACCATTGAACTTCTAACATGCCGTTAGAGCTCATATTAAAAGCGTATCTAAAGAGTGCGTTCCCCGCAGAAATAACTGTCGCTAAAAAAATTGCTAAGATAGCGACTTTTCCAAGCCAGATATTAATCGTATCGATGACGTGCGAGATGGTTTTCAAAATATTCATAAGTTATATGTCGCTGACGCTTATAAGCTTGCGTTTAAGAGGTGTAAATGATTGGCTGTTATATGCCGGTAGTACAGTGCATCAAATAATGTACTGCATCTAGATTTTTTTGCCAATCATTTATTTTATAAGGGCGGTAATAAGGCATTTTTGAGGAATAAATACCCAAGTTTGGATGGGAAATCTTATTATCTTAAGAGTGGTTAGAGTGAAGGGTTATCAAAAGCAATCAAGTTAAAATAAATAAATTAAAATAAATCAAAATAATGCAATTTAGATAATAACAAAAAACCGTAAATCAATTGATCTACGGTTTAATATAAATATCACTGAATCTACATGACCAAAATGAATTATTGGTATTTAGCGCATTTGTGAGAGAATTCTTTATTATTCTCTGATGCATAAGTTTTATGATTATCAAGAATGATCTTCATTTCATCAGATGATCCCATGATGACCGGGACGCGTTGATGAAGTTTTTGTGGTTTGAAGTTCAAGATACGCTCATAGCCTGTTGATGCAACACCGCCTGCTTGTTCAACCAACATCGCCATTGGGTTTGCTTCATACATAAGGCGTAAACGGCCGCCTTTCTCTGTGAGAGATGAGTCGATAGGGTAAGCAAATACGCCACCGCGTTGAATAAGGCGGTGAATATCCATGACCATTGCACCTACCCAGCGCATTGTGAATTTTTTCTGACGCGGACCATCTTTGCCAAGATCACAATCTTCAATGTAAGCGCGCATTGGCGGCTCCCAAAGATTGCGATTTGACTGATTGATAGCATATTCAGAAGTTGATGCAGGAATTTGCATGTTCGGGTGCGTTAAAATAAACTCACCAATAGCTGGATCAAGTGTAAATCCGTGAGTTCCAAAACCAATCGTAAGAACCATCATGGTCGCAGATCCGTATAAGCAGTAACCCGCGCAAACTTGCTCAGTTCCTTCTTGTAGGAAGTCGGCTTCTGTTGGGTTCTTTTTATCTGTTTTTAAGATCGAGAAGATTGTGCCGATAGGGCCGTTAATCTCGATATTGCTTGAACCATCAAGTGGGTCAAAGATAAGGAGATAGTTTCCGCGAGGCTGGTTTTCTGGAATATTAAAGACTTCATCCATTTCCTCGCTAGCCATTGCAGCAACATGTCCACGGTTGGCATTATTTTTGAGGAAAAGATCGTTTGCGATAACATCGAGAATTTGTTGAGTTTCCCCTTGGCAATTTTCATTGTCAGTTGCGCCAATAACATTCGCAAGTTGTCCCTTCTGTACAGCAGCTGCGATCATTTTGCATGATACTGCGATGTCGTTAAGAAGGAGGGTAAAATTACCCGTAGCTTCAGGGAAGCGACGTTGTTCTTCCATGATGAATTGCGATAGCGTTACGCCAAAGTGAGTCATTTCAATCTCCACTGATTTGAATAAGGTAATAAAAATTGTGGTTATGATATCCCTTTTATTGGATTTATAAAAGTAATTTGTAGCTATTGTGTAGTTTTAATGTGCTTTTGATGGAGTGCTTAAGTGTGGTGTATCTATGCTTGGAATTGTTCCGCTTTGCGGTTATACTCAACCTTAGAATAAAATCCTATTCATTGGATTTGAAGAATTGATTTATCATCCATGTATAACAATTAATGGAGATTAATATAGCTATATGAGTTCTACAGAATTAAAAAATGCTGGCTTGAAGGTTACTTTACCTCGCCTAAAAATATTAGATATTTTAGCAAAAGCAGCCGCGACACCTGTATGCCACTTGACTGCGGAAGAGATCTACATGCAATTAAGTAGCTCTGGCGAAGAAGTCGGACTTGCAACTGTCTATCGAGTATTGACCCAGTTTGAACAGGCAGGGTTGATTAGAAGGCACTTTTTTGATGGTGGCCAATCGATGTTTGAAATTGATGATGGGGATCAACATGACCATATCATCTGTATTAACTGTGGGCACATTGGTGAGTTTTCACATGAAAAAATTCATGAGAAACAAGCTCAGATTGCAGCAGAGCTCGGTTATGAGTTGACGGATGCTCGTACAATATTGCACGGTATTTGTGCACAATGCAGAGAGAAATAATATTTTTACGACAAGAGTTTACGACTCGTCGTTATGCATTTATCTGGATTAGCATCTGGCTAATCCTGATTTTTGCCACATGGTTTTCAAGGCCATTAATTCCCTTTCAAGAGACGCAGTTCTCAGGGATAGTCTATGAGCTTTACAGATCTAGTAATTGGCTCTATCCTCATATCAATGAAGTTTATCAGCATGCAAGTTTTCCACTTAATTACTGGCTTGCGCTAGGGATTTGGGAGGTTTTTGGTGTCTCTGAGTTTTCGCTTCGGGTACTTGCTTCGCTTTTTAGTTTAAGTACACTTTTCTTAACTGCTTGGGCTGCTTATCAGCTTTGGCCAGATAGGCGTGATGTACGCGCTAATGCGCCACTTATTTTAATCGGAAGCTTGATGTGGACGATATTCGCCACTGCGAACGTTGAATATGTCTATTTCACGTTCTATTTAATGTTGACGATGAATTTTTTGATTAGGGTGTGGCGTTTTAAACAAAATGTTTGGTGGATCGGTTTTACGCTAAGTCTGATTTTAGGGCTCTACTCATCGGGATTGATTTTCTTTTTAGTGACAGTGCCGATTATCTTCTTGTCGCCTTATTGGGGGAAGAGCCAATGGCGTTCAATCTACTTCTACGGTGCATTGTCAAGTGTTGTTGCGATTGCAGTCTTTGTTGTATGGGCAGTTTATAGTGCTTATACGCTTAATTTTTCAGTAGTTGATGCATTAGGCTTACCCTATATCGTTCGAGCGTTGAGCCACGCACCACCATTTTATGTCTACTTTTTAAACCTTATTGTGGTGCTTTTCCCCTGGTTGTTTTGGCTACGTATTTATAAACTTTTTAAAGAAGTTGATCGAGATGAATCGTTTGTCTTTGTTACTATTTGGTTTGTCTTATTAGTTATAATTTTAGGGGTGCTAAGCCTGACATCTTTAGATGCACTACTTCCTCTTTATCCAGCATTTGGGCTTATTATCGCAAGAATTTATAGGCAGAGTGTCAGTCGCAAAAAAGATGTTGCTTTGATAACGATTATTATGGCGATAGTCGGCCTTTTAATGATCGTTATCCCTCTAGGTTATGGTTATTTCTCACTTCCTGATTGGGTAGGAAGTGTATCGCCATCATGGGGTGCTGGTTTAATTTTGTTCAGTATTACATTATTGTTTAATGCTGAAAACACAAGGGTGATGACATTAGCTTTGATGAGCGTTGCTATGACGCTAGCGATTAACTTTGGCGTTGTAAGGGTTGCTACAGAGTTTTATGATTTAGCGCCGGCAGGGGAGCGTGTTTCTTGGTATCAGGAAAATGGTTTTTTGGTGGGTCATAGTGAAGATTATCGTGGACATCTGCATTTTGTTGGGCGATTGGAAAAACCGCTGGTAGAAGTGCATAGCTATCGAGATCTGCAGGCTTTAGTTTCTAATGATGAAGATGCAAGGATTGTTCTTTATTTAGAGAATGATGACTTTTTAAATGAACAGGTCGAGTACTGGCAACCTTTTAGGGGGCGCTTCTTAGTCATTGTTAAAGCTAAGACTCTGTTGGGCTTTTATAAAGAAAATCCGGGGTTCGTTTTTGGAGAGCAAATACATTAGTAGGGCCGGATCTAAGCGATATAATCTTTCATACATGATTTAGGTTGTTTATTAAATAGTGATGTTTTCTCTTTATGAAGTCTTGTTTTTACTTCATCAACTGCTTTGATCTTGATAAATGGGTTTATTTTCCGGCGTGGAATGAGTTATACTTTCAGCTATTTAATGTCTCAAGTTCATTTTTATCTTCAATAAAAGGCTTTTTGAATGAAAAGTCTATTGATTACAAACAATAAGGATAAGTCATAATTATGATGCAATTCATCCGTGACCACGCTAGTAGCTTGTGGGCGAAAATATTATTAGGCGGCGTTGCTATTTCCTTGGCAGGAATAGGTGGTACTCAGATTTTTAGTGGTCCTAGTGCAGATACGATCGCTTCTGTGAATGGTGATAAAATCACTCTTCAAGAGGTTGAAGCGCAATATCAGCAGCTTTTAAATGCGAATGCCCAAAATGTAGATTTAACGGAAGAGATGCAACGTCAATATAAGCTTATCGCAAGACAGGATTTAATTGAACGCCGAGCAATGGATAGCCAAATTACAGACTGGAAAATTCGAGCATCAAATCGTGCTGTTGCTGAGGAGATCGTGACGATTCCTGCGTTCCAAAAAGATGGTAAGTTCGATCAGGAAAGCTATAAGATGTCTCTCTTTAATGCTGGATATAGTATTGAAAATTTTGAGAGTGCGGTCCGCCGAGATGTCCAAGAAGGGATTGTTCGTGAAGCGTTAATTAATAGCGTGTTTATTCCTGAAAGAAGTTTGGTTTCGCAGTTGGAAATAGCTGGTCAGACGCGTGATGTTGAGGTAGCTTCTATTAATTATCTTCAAGATTTAGATAAGGTTGAAGTATCTGAAGATGAAGTGAAAAAAGAATATGCAGAAAATAGTGCAAAATATGTAACGCCTAATCTTGTTAAATTACAATATATTGAGTTAACGACTAATGCAGCGACTCTTGCGGATACTACTTTTAGTGCAGAAGATTTGAGCGTTGAGGCTGATAAGCTTAAAAAAGCAAATGAACAGCGCCTTTCGGAACAGTTTACGATTGAATATGGTACTGATGCTGAAAAGCAAGCGGCAATTGATACATTAAGTGCGATTAAAGCGAGAATCGAATCGGGTGAAATTACGTTTGATCAGGCTAAAGAGGAGATCTCTCATTTAGATAATGCCTATTACAATCGTAATGGTAACTTTAGATACGGTGCTGCGGGCATTCCGGTATTTGACGATGAATTATTCTCGCTGACGATGGAATCACCTATATCAAATCCTTTTGCGACTGAGGGTGAAGTTCATATGGTGCATCTTTTAAATATTGATACGCCTTATAAGAACGATGAAGATCTGCAGTTAGCAGCGAAGAAATCATTAGAAGATAATGCTAAAGCAAATGCATATATGGCTCAAGAAGCTAGAATGCAAGAGCTTGCTGAAACTTATACGGACTCATTAGGGGAGATCGCTGCTGACCTTGGTGTTGAACTTAAGAATACCGAGTGGTTAAATTTAGATGAGCGCGAAGGATTGCTTTCTAATCCAACAGTATGGAATGCGGTAAATACATATGATGTTACTGAAAATAATCGTAATAGCTTACCGTTTGCTTATAACGATCAAGCAAATCATGCGATGATTGTTAGAATCGCAGACCAAGAAGTTAGCAGGCCGCAAACTTTAGAGGAGAGTTTTGATGTTATTCACTCGGAGCTTGCGCAGAATAAATCCAAGGCATTCCTACAGAGTCAAATCGATTCAATGCTTGAAGCGGGTGATGTAGAAAACTTCCAAGATAAGTTTGAGCAGTTGGGATATGCGTATAACCAATATAATGATCTAGGTATCTCTTCTATCGGTCAGCTTTCACAGCCTGTTGAGCAGCATGCAGTTTCGAATGGTTTCCAGAAAATACAACAATTAGAAGATGGAAAGCCTAAATATACGGTTGAAGATATTGATGGTCATCTTGTAGTGGTATATTTCAATAATATCACGAAAGGTCAAAAATCTGACTTCTCTGAAGATGAGCAAGTACAAATTGTAGAATACTTACAGGGTGTTGAAGCAAGTTTTGAGTATAGAGCTTTCCAACAATACTTGATTAACAATAGTAACGTGAAAATTTACAACAATACTTTTTTTGAATAGGTCACAAATTGTGATTGAGCAGAAAGGTTGATAGAAATATCAACCTTTCTTTATTTTTATGGATTTTAGATATGAAGATAGAAGAGAATATCTCATTAAAGCCTTTTAATAGCTTTGGTGTTGACGTAAATAGTCGTTATTTTTTTGAACTAACGAATGTTGAGCAAGTCGTAGATATTAGTCAACTTCCTGAGCCACGGCTTTTTTTAGGGGGTGGGAGTAATATTCTATTTACTCAAAATTTTCCGGGAACAGTGATTCTGAATGCCTTAAAAGGTATTGAGGTGTTGGATGAAAATAGGCTTGATGCAACCGTGCGGGTTATGGGGGGCGAGGTTTGGCATGATTTTGTGTTAATGATGAATGAGAGAGGTTTTCATGGGCTTGAATATTTAGCGCTTATACCTGGAACTGTCGGTGCATCACCGGTACAGAATATCGGCGCTTATGGCTTTGAGGTAAAAGATTATATTCAAAGTGTAGAGGTTTATGACGTTAAAGATCAATCATTCAAGACCTTTAGTAACGAAGCTTGTGAGTTTACTTATCGCGATAGCCTTTTCAAGCAATCAAAAGGGCGTTATTTTATTATCGCAGTGACCTTTATACTTTCTAAGGTCATAAAAGCTCAAATTACTTATCGTGCACTTTTAGATTATTTTGAGCAGGTAGGGTTGTCATTGGATGATTTAACCATGCGAGATGTACTTGATGGGGTTGTTGCTATTCGATCAAGTAAGCTTCCTGATCCTAAAGAGATTGGTAATGGTGGTAGTTTCTTTAAAAACCCCATTGTCCCATTATCAAAAGCATTAGCCTTAAAAGCGAAGTACCCACAGCTTGTTACTTATCCGCAGGATGGTGGGCTCGTCAAGCTCGCAGCGGGGCAATTAATTGAGTTGGCTGGTTTTAAGGGGCAGTATCAAGGTGATGTAGGGATGTATGAAAAACAAGCGCTTGTGCTTGTGAACTTAGGGGGTGCAACCGGTGAGATGCTTGTTACTCACGCACTTAAGGTGCAGGCCGGAGTCGCCTCTTTATTTGAGGTTGAGCTTGAGCCTGAGCCTTTAATATTGTAATTGTTATTGAAATAGAATGGTTGTTTTGATGTATAATCAAAATATTCGTTATATTTAAAATTAAATAGGAATAAAAGTATGGTGTTTAACTTAAGAAAGACTGTGGTGTTTGGGATATTTATGGCATTCATGTCTCTTTTTCAAACAGCAGTGGCGCAGGAAGATCCTGTTAGTGTGATTAACAATACCTCTGAGCAACTCTTTACGACCTTGAAAAAAGATCACGCATTGCTTAAAAAAGATCCTAGTAAAGTCTATGGGATCGTTGAGCAAATACTCGTGCCACGTTTTGATTTTGGCACTATATCGCAGTGGGTGATGGGGCGTTCTTGGCGAGATGCAACACCTGCTCAGCGTACTGAATTTACAGATCAGTTTAAAAGATTATTGATTAATACATATGCGGGTGTTCTGCTTGATTATTCAGATGAAACATTAAAAGTTCTCCCATTGCCACCGAATGCGGCAAAGGGTGACGAAGTTACTGTTCGTTCGGAAATTATCTCTAAAGATCGACCGCCTGTGGCAATCAACTATTCGATGATTAAATCAGGGAATCGTTGGATGGTCTATGATGTCTCTGTCGAGGGTGTTAGTATTGTTGCAAATTATCGTTCTGAAATCCGTGAGCTTGTTTCACGTAATGGCATTGATGGTATGATTAATACTTTAAAACGTAAGAATAAGTAGTTTTATAGACTCTTTGAGAGGCGTTAAGCTGACGGATTCAAGTGTATGAAATGAAATGGGCCTTTGATATTGTTCAAAGGCTCATTTTTTAGAAATCAGTCTTGTGATGTTTTCTATGAAAAACGTGCACTTTAATGAGAATGCGTCGATTGTGAACTATATTTTGTCATAAGCATTGTAGGTTGGTCATTATGAGTGAATTTTTAAATATTGATAAGACATCGGGAATCTATGAATTGATCGGTTGTTTCGATAAGTTTACAATTCCTTCCCAGTGGAAAGAGATCAAATCTTCCTTGAAAGTCAGTGAGCCTAAAGTGGTAGATTTATCAAGAGTTGGGAATTGTGATAGTGCATTGATAGCACTATTGGTTGAGATTAAGCGAGATTATCCAAAGATTGAGATCAAGGCGGCACCTGAGAATTTAATACTGTTACTCGATTTATATCAGGTAAAACAACTACTTTTCTAGTATTATTAGAAAAGACTGCTCAAATAGTGATCTACGGGTTGACTATATGAGATTAAAAGGTAGAATACATATCTTCACTTAAGCGGGAATAGCTCAGTTGGTAGAGCACAACCTTGCCAAGGTTGGGGTCGCGAGTTCGAGTCTCGTTTCCCGCTCCAAACTTAAGGCTGGATAGCAAAATGGTTATGCAGCGGATTGCAAATCCGTAGACGCCAGTT
>CAZPIQ010000037.1:0-16132 GCA_964586665.1 uncultured Ignatzschineria sp.
GTATAAGGGATAATACCTGTAATAATTGTCTTCTTTTCATGATTCCATATCCTGTTGTTTATTATAAGTTTTGAGACTATTCATTATTATTTTGAGTTGGTAAATAAATATGTGTATTTACAACTATAACTTTGAACATATCATAAAAAAAATGGGGTGTGTAGTATCGTTTGATTAAGTGAGGTTTTAGGGTGGGGGATTTAATCAACAGGCAGTGACTTAAAATAGATCGGATAATCTAATTATTAGATTATCAGGCTATCAATTGAAAATTTACTTGGCTTCTCAAATGAATCTTAGGAATCAATCCAAATATTTTTATGTGGGTATGTAGAATATAAGCTCAATTATATGAGTTAATTATATAAGTTATGAAAGTTTTATGGAGGATTAGAAGTGAATGACTGTAAAGATATGGAATGTATTACTATAGAAGAGACTTCAGTAGTTAATCGGTTAGAGGATGTTGGTAGCAAAACAAAAATTATATATGTGACAGATCCGATGTGTTCGTGGTGCTATGGTATATCTCCTGTTCTAGAGGGATTACAAAACTACTGTCATGAACATAATATTGCTTTGGAAGTCGTCGTTGGCGGACTGAGAAGTGGAGGGAAAGGAACTTGGACGCCAGAATTTAAGGGATTCCTTAAAGAAACATGGACAAGGATTTCTAAAGTGACAGGGCTTCCTTTTAGTGATGATCTATTGTCACATGAATATTTCAATTATGATACGACTCCTAGCTGTGATGCCATTGTTCTTGCTAAGGAATTGTTATCTAAAGAAAATAAACAAAATGTTATCCCTTTTTTAATTGAACTGCAAAGAAAATTCTATCAAGAGGGACAAGACCCAAAAGAAGCGCAATTTTATCAATCAGTCTGTGAAAAAACGGGTGTGGATTATGAGGCTTTTAAGTCACTTTTTAATAACCCTATAATAAGATCGCTGACAAAATCAGAGTTTGAATGGTGTAGACAGGTTGGGGTATCAGGTTTTCCATCTTTTCTTTTGATTTATGATTCAAAAGTGCATCTTCTTGCTTCGGGGTATACTTCATTAGAGAAAATTTTAAAACGCCTAACAGCATTAGAATCATTGGCGGTTTAGATATTATCATTATTTATTTAAATAAAATGATATTGTTTTTAATTTAAAATATAAATAATACTTAGGCATACAAAACACCCCAAAAGTTGTGTTTAACTTTTGGGGTGTGGTTTATATTAAAATAGTGGTTGATTTCATCAACGCCCATTTTGTTTTTTTGTTGAGAGAGCGGTGAAGGTCGGGTGCTTATTCTATTGTAAGCTTATCGATAAGCTTGAATTTCATCAGCATTGACCTTCGTTGTCATACCACCCCATTGTTCACGCAGATAGTTAACGAGATCAGCTGTTTGTTGATCGGTTAGCTTATCTTTAAATGCCGGCATCCCCGCCATTTTTTCATCTTTAGGGAAGACTTGTGGTGCGATACCCTCAAAGATTGCAGTAATTAGGTTATAGGGATTACTATTTCTAATCGTACTATTGTTAATCATCGCAATCGCAGTATGGGGTTTTCCGCTACCATCGGCCATGTGACACGAAGAACAGAGCGCGTTATAAAGTGCCTTTCCTTCAGGGTTATGTTGATTATCTCCAATGGCCACATTTTTTGCGGGCAATGGATTTTCTCCCATCAGATAGGTCACAATTGCATCAGCATCTTCTTCCGTTGAATGCTGTAAGCTGTAATAAACGACTTTATACATATCGCCAAAAGCAGAGCCTTGTGGTGCAAGACCGGTTGTCAGGTATTGCTTCAATGACTCTGGTGACCAGCCACGTTCAGAAAGACCTTCAGGTGTAATATCTGGGCCATGGAAAGTGCCGACAAAACCGCCTGTCATAGCTGCGGATTTATCTAAATTTCCTAACTCTCCTAATGGTGAGTGACACATAGCACAGTGGCCTAAAGTATCGACGAGATATTTTCCTCTTTGCCATGATTCCGAGTTGCCAATAGAGGTTGGTGCCGGTTCATTTTTATCAAAGAAGAGCATATTCCAGCCAATGAGGCTTGCTCTTTGATTAAACGGGAAAGGAAGCGCCGTTACAGCGATTGTTTGATCGACTGCTGGCAAGGACATGAGATAGGCATAAAGCGCATCAGAATCTTCACGGGTAATATCATGGAATGATACGTAAGGCATAGCAGGATAGAGGTGCTTGCTAGGTGGTGCGACACCTTCTGTCAACGCTTTATGGAAATCATCCGAGGTCCATCTGCCAATCCCATGATCGGCTGATGGCGTGAGGTTTGTGCCATAAATGGTTCCAAAAGGCGTTTCCATTGCATGGCCTCCTGCTAAAAAAGCCCCGTCATCTGCGGTATGGCAGGCTGTACAGTCTCCCATTTGCGCTAAATACTCTCCCTTTTGGATAAGTGCTGGGTCGGATTTCACGACTTGAAGCGGTGTTGATGGCTGACGATTTTCCATCCAAGTGAATGTACCACCCACAACCGCAATGGCAAGGACGGCTCCCATTAATAGACGCTTTTTAGACATATCACGCCTCCTTAATTAAGCCTGGTGTATTAAGCACGACTTCACGAATTGCATTGTAGTAACGTACATACCCAGTACAGCGGCAGATATGGTTATCTAATGCTTTCATAATGGCATCTTCAAGCTCCGCTTCAGCAATTGGATTTTTCATTAATCCTTCTGCAAATACGGTGGCGGCATTGACGAATCCTGGCGTACAGTAACCGCACTGGAAACTGAAGTTATCAATAAAGGCCTGTTGAATATCCGTTAGATTTGGAGTGTCATTGTCTGATTTTGCATGACCTTCTACTGTACGGATTTTTTTGCCATCTAGATAGCTGATCCCTGTAATACAAGTTCTGAGTTCCTCACTTGTGCCATCTTCATTATCTAAAATGACAACACAAGCATGGCAAATTCCCTGACCGCAGCCCATTCTAGAACCTGTTAATGCCACATATTCATGAAGGAAATCAATCGTTAAAAGATGCTCTGGAACTTCCATTGGGCCATAAAGTTCACCATTAATGGTCACCGATACTGGTTTATACGCGATTTTCATTTTTTAATACCTCTAAAACTTGTTCTGGAAGAATCGGGTAACTCTTTAAGTAGTGGCCCGTTCTTGTGGCAATAGCGTTGGTAATCGCTGAAACAACAGGAATCATTACAACTTCTGCCATGCCTTTTGATGGATCCGTGCTTGATACTGGCGGGAGAACTTCGCTTGTTTGCGCCCATACTGCGACTTCACTCGCTCTAGGTAAGTGATAGCGGTTAAAGTTCCAAGTACCATTGCCTGGACCATCTTCATAAAGTGGAAGATATTCATATAATGCATGTCCAATTCCCATGGCAACTCCCCCTTGAATTTGTCCTGATACCAGCTCTGGAACCATCACTTTTCCACATTCAGAAACAGAGTGATGATTGAGAACAGACACTTTTCCAGTATGTGTATCAATAGAGAGTTCAACTGCCGTTGCAAATGCCGAGTAGTTAGTTGGCGCACCTGCAGTACGTCTAGTTTCAGGGTAGTAGGCTGCGATACGTTTATTAACGCTATAAGGATCAGTACCAAAGCGAAGGGACATTCCATCAAGTGCTCTGCGAGAAACTTCGCCATTGATCATAAAGTCAGCTTCCGCCCATTGCCATCTATTAAAACCATGAACAACAACGCCTGTGAGCCCACCTAATTGATAGGTGCGTTTAATGAGTCGTTCGAGCGAGAGCGGTTCCATACCATTGGCGGTTAAACCATCAGCAGTCCATTTTGCATCATCCTTACGAACATAAAATGGTGCTGCTTGTCCGCCAGCAGCGCCTTCTTTCCAAATGGAGAGCGCAGCTGGCCATAAACCATAATCAAAGAGAAGACGCGTACCTTCCACGGTTCCATGAGAGTAGTAGAAAGCCGAGTTACTAGCACTTGATGGTGAGCAATAAGTGGGTGTCCAAAGCGGATCTTGTTGCAAGGTATCTTGTTGTTCTTGTGTTACAACACGCGCATTGATCGTTTCATACATTGGAAGAATGTCCCACTCAGTAATCGCGAAGTGGGATTCAGCCGCCGGTTCACCGAGCCATCTTGCACACAGAATAGCTTGGGTGGTGGACATGCCCGTTCCGATTTCAGGACCACTATGGTAAAGCACAATCTTTCCTTCAGGAGAGAGCTCGATTCTCGCAAATACGGCTTCAGCACCGGTACCAAAAGCTTTTTGAACGCAAGAGATCCCCGTTGCAAAGAGCTTTCCTGGGTTGTCGCGCTCGTATTGTGCTTGACGGGCTTCACGTTCGGTCCAGATAGGATGCTCAGAACATGCGGTTAAGACTTCTTGTAGACGGATTTTTCCAGCAGGCACAACCCCTTGGCTATTTTTCATGCCAGATTGCAACATGTTTTTCAGTCTAAATTCAATCGGATCAGCACCTAAAATAGAGGCTGCTTCATCCATCATCGTATCCATAGCCGCCATGGTTTGAAGCGTTCCATAGCCTCGCGCAGAACCTGCATCAATCGCACGGCTCGCAATCCCTACTGCTGTGAGATCTGTTTTAGGGATATAGTAACCCGCTTGTGAGCCTATTGGGCCTACTTGCATCACACCGGTTGTAAAGTTAGCGCGTGCGCCACCATCACCGATAAACTTACCGATGAATGCTTCAATTTTTTGGGTATTCTTATTGATCGCCAGCGTGTAGTCCATATCAAAAGCATGGCGCTTTAGTGCTGCTTGGAAATGTTCGAAACGATCACATGCCAAACGAACAGGAACGCCACCGGCATAAATAGAGGCAACGACACCATAAAATGGGAAGGTAGAGTGCTCTTTTGCACCATAACCGACAGTAGAACATGGGTGCAGAATCATTCGTTTAAGTGGAATATTCGATTTAGAGAACATTTCAACGGTTGATTGCACAACTTCGATCGGCGATTGTGTGCCCGTTACCAAATGCATTGTCTCAGTTTCAGGGTCATACCAACCATTGGTATTATCTGCTTCCATCGGCGTGACATCCGTAGAAGAGGTGTTATATTGACGATTCAGAACTAACCAATCTTCTGGGGCATTTTCAAAAGTTTCTGCGAGTTCTTGTGCGTAGTACATTCCGCGTTCATTAGGTGTTCCCTCTTTGTCGGCATTGGGCCAAATGGGCCAGTTATCTTTAAAGCCAGTAGGGAAGAGGCGACCATCTTTTAAGCTTGAATAAGTATCTTCAGCAAAAGGGTCGGTTGAGCCAATACGTACACCACGATAACTTTGCCAAGGATCTCTTTTAAGGTAACCGGTATATGCGCCATATTGAATAATATCGTTTTTGAACTTGAGTGCATCTTTAGCATATTTGAAGCGTGCAAAATCATTATAGATCAGAATAGCCACTGCTTGACCTAAGTAAGCAGGCGTGGATCCAACAGGTAAAAGCATATCTTTACCGTAGAATGATGGGAAATCGATGCCATCTTTCTCAAGATCTGCCGCTGTTACGATACGATCTGGGACTAAATCACCTTGAAGCCTTGAAATATCAAATCCTTCATAGATTTTATCAGCTTCAGTAACGCGAATAATGAAGGCATGGGCTTGTTGTTGTGGCCAATGGGGTAAATCGCGTGAGCGAATATCCATGGCGAAAACTTTATTGCCAGTCACTTTAGCAACACCATCAATTCTGAACTTTACCCGTTTAGTATTTGGGTCCCAAACTGGCGTTTCCAAAATCTTTTCGGTAAAGAGGGCTTCGTATGCATGGCTATAGAGAGGTGCGAGATAGACGCTGACCCCTGAAATTGCCATGAACTTTAAGAATCCTCTACGAGATATTCCTTTGTTCTTCATGTTGTTTTTCCTGCTTTAACAACTTATTGCACTATTGTTCTTACTAAGATCATTGGGAATGATCTTCCATTACATGCAGTAATGATGATAGATATAGGTCTCTAATGAGATTTGAATTCGTTAGACTTTATAAATTGTTGGTAATTGAGTATGAAGCTCGCAGATTTATTTTAACTAAAGTATGCGATGCTCTATTTTTGTCCATATATGGTTATTATGTGCGGACGGTAGATAGATATGTATCATAGTATCTTTACCTAAAGCAAATTTTGTGGGGATATTTATTGGGAATCTGTTGTAATTAATAGAAACATTTGATAGAAAATTGTGATTTTTTGTTGTTTTTTTACTCAGTTAATGAGGTGTTTGTTGTTCAATAAGAAGGTAATAGATAATGCTATAAATATTAGAGTGAAATAAATAGGTAACAAAAAAACCCAGTTTTTGGCTGGGTTTTAAATATGAATATAGGTATTTGTTAGATCTAAAGGGTGAATTAGTTCGCCACAATATTCACTAAACGATTGGGAACAACAATCACACGGCGAATTTCCCCTTCGATGAATTTCACAGCATTTTCATTCTCAAGCGCTGCTTTTTCAATCTCTGCTTTTGAAGCAGATGCCGGCATAATGATCTCACCACGAAGGCGACCATTGACCTGAACCATGTATTTTACTTCATCAGAAACAAGTGCCGCTTCAACAATAACAGGAAGTGCATGATCTAAAATGTCATCACCGAAGAGATTTGACCAAATAGTATGCGCAATGTGCGGTACGATTGGGCTTAATAAACGAAGCATGATGGAGAATCCTTCGCGTTTCACGGCGGCTTCATCTTTCGAATCGCCTAACTTGCCGAGAATATTGAGGATGATCATGTTTGCTGAGATCACTGTATTAAAGTGGAAGCGCTCATAGTCATAAAGGGCTTTCTTGAGTTCTTGATAGATCTCACGACGTGCATCTTTAGCCACTTTTTCAGAGATGTTGTTTGCATCAAGCGCGGTATCTTTTAAAATTGCGTTATTTTCATAAGCAAAGTTCCAGATACGACGTAAGAAACGATCAGCACCTTCAAGACCTGCGTCAGACCACTCAAGTGATTGCTCAGGGGGTGATGTGAACATCATGAAAAGACGTGATACGTCAGCGCCATACTCTTTTACGATTGCTTCTGGGTCTACACCGTTATTTTTCGATTTACCCATTTTTTGAATACCGTAGTATTTAACAGGTTCACCATCAGCTTTTAAGAAGTACTCTTTCTTACCATCAACATCACGTGATTCAACATCTTTCACGTTAAACCACTCATAGCCTTTTGAGCTATGACGGAAGAATGAAGGTGCAACCACCATTCCTTGTGTTAATAATGCTTTAAATGGCTCAGGACCCACTTTCTCAACATCGCCTAATAACCCTTCATTACGCATGAGTTTATGGAAGAAACGTGAATAGAGAAGGTGAAGAATCGCATGCTCAACACCGCCAATATATTGATCAACCGGTAACCAAGCTGTTGCTGCTTGTGGATCAATCATGCCTTTGTCATAGTGACTACATGCAAAGCGTGCGTAGTACCATGAAGACTCAACAAAGGTATCCATTGTATCCGTTTCACGTTGCGCAGCACCACCACATTTCGGGCAATCCACATTTTTAAATGAATCTAATTTATTCAGCGGGTTTCCAGAACCATCAGGAATGCAATCTGTTGGAAGTACAACCGGAAGATCCTTCTCAGGAACCGGCACTTCACCACAGCAAGGGCAGTTGATGATTGGAATTGGGCAGCCCCAATAACGTTGACGTGAAATACCCCAATCCCGTAGACGATATTGGGTTCTTGGTTTACCAAGTTCTTTTGCTTTGAGCACATCGCCGATTTTCTCAAACGCCTCATCAAAGTTAAGACCGTTAAATTCGCCAGAATTGATTAATGTACCGTGTTCAGCTAAAGACTCATGCCACTCATCAAGTGATGTGTTGCCATCTTGTGGTTCAATGACCAGTTTCATTGGAAGATTGTATTTTTTAGCAAAGCCAAAGTCACGAACATCATGTGCCGGAACAGCCATTACAGCACCATCGCCGTAAGCCATTAATACATAGTTAGCAACCCAAATCTCAACTTTATCGCCTGTTAATGGATGCGTTGCAAATTGACCTGTTGGCATGCCTTTTGCTTCTTGTGTTGCAAAGTCTGCTTCACTTGTCCCTGTTTTTTGACATGCTTTAATGAATTCAGCAAGTTCAGGGTTGTTTTCAGCAGCTTTTGCTGCGATTGGGTGCTCTGGTGCAACAGCAACATATGTCACGCCCATAAGTGTGTCAGGGCGGGTTGTGAAGACGTTGAATTTACCATCATCATGAAGGAAGGTGACTTCCATTCCTTGTGATTTACCAATCCAGTTCGCTTGCATCGTGCGCACTTGTTCTGGCCAATCTTCTAAAAGATCTAAATCTTCTAAGAGTTCATCAGCGTAATCAGTGATTTTGAAGTAGTACATCGGAATTTCACGACGCTCAACTAAAGCGTCAGAACGCCAGCCGCGACCATCGATGACTTGTTCGTTAGCAAGAACAGTCTGGTCAACGGGGTCCCAATTCACAACGCCTTTCTTACGGTAGATGACGCCTTTTTTATAAAGTTGAAGGAAGAACCATTGCTCCCAACCATAATATTCAGGATCACATGTGGAAAATTCACGTGACCAATCAAAGCCAAAACCAAGCTCTTTAAATTGGCGTTTCATGTAAACGATATTTTTCTTCGTCCATGAGTGAGGTGAAACTTTATTATCGATTGCCGCATTCTCAGCAGGCATACCAAAAGCATCCCAACCAATCGGTTGCATGACATTGTAGCCACTCATTTTTTTGTAGCGTGTAATCACATCACCAATCGTATAGTTACGAACGTGCCCCATATGTAGGCGACCTGATGGATATGGGAACATTGATAGGCAGTAGTAATTCGGCTTATCTGTTTTATCCGCCACAGTAAAGGAGGCGTTCTTTTCCCAAAATTCTTGCGCGGCAGCTTCTATCGTGGCTGCTTCGTAGGTTGGTTTCATTCCAAGATCCTTAAAAATAATAAGATTGTGATACAAGGTTTTCTGATGTCTTATCGTCAGTTTTCACCTATTGATGTTCCTTCAATATCTCTTTAAAACGACTTATCAGCTGGGTTCTAAGGGAGATTTAAAGTAGGGTTGAAAGCAGATGATGAACGGTAAGATAA
This sequence comes from uncultured Ignatzschineria sp., assembly GCA_964586665.1. Lineage (GTDB taxonomy): Bacteria > Pseudomonadota > Gammaproteobacteria > Cardiobacteriales > Wohlfahrtiimonadaceae > Ignatzschineria. Next base: position 9,139 of record CAZPIQ010000037.1, read on the forward strand.
AGTGACATCATGATATAATTTTTAACTCGGCTATTATACACTATGTTGAATGGCTTTTGTCGCAATGGAAGTGCAAGTTTGTAACAATTGTTCAGTCGTTATTTTAGAATGTTGGTATAATAACCGACTTGCTTTATGTCACAGAAATGTAGGAATGAATCATATTATGACAAGTCAGCCCACCTTGATCGTTGAAAATATCCATAAATCCTTTGGAGATCGAGAGATTTTAAAAGGAATTTCTCTTACTTTAAAGAAAGGGGATGTGGTCTCAATGCTTGGGGCTTCTGGCTCTGGGAAGAGTACTTTTCTTCGTTGTATCAATCTTCTTGAAAACCCAAATCAAGGCGAAATTACCGTGAACGGTAAAAAGTTAGTCCTTGTACCTGGCGATAATGGCTTGGTTGCGAAAGATCATAAAGCATTACAAAATATGCGCGCTGAGCTCGGTATGGTATTCCAGAACTTCAATCTTTGGGGCCATATGACGGTGCTTGAAAATATGATTGAAGCGCCGATTCATGTATTAGGTTTATCGAAAAAAGAAGCAAAAGATCGAGCACTTAAACTCCTTGCAAAAGTCGGCATGAGTGAGCGAGTGAATGATTACCCAATCTCGCTTTCAGGCGGTCAGCAACAACGTGTTGCAATTGCAAGAGCCCTCGCGATGGAACCAAGTGTAATGCTCTTTGATGAGCCTACTTCAGCCCTAGATCCTGAGCTTGTGCATGAAGTGTTAACGGTTATGCAAGACCTTGCCAAAGAAGGCATGACCATGATTGTGGTGACGCACGAAATGGATTTTGCAAGAAACGTTTCGAATCGCGTGGTTTTTTTCCATGAAGGTAAAATCGAAGAAGAGGGCGACCCGCATGAACTCTTCACAAATCCTCAGTCAGAGCGATTCAAACAATTTATTAAGCATTATAATAGGTAGTATTATAATAAGTAATACAGCTTTAACGATTACTTTCATATCAAACCATCTTGCATGATGTTCGGTAGAAAGTTTGATCTGCTTCTAATAGCAGATGCGCCAACATTAAAACTCCGATCAATTTTTGATGGGAGTTTTTTTTATGGTTGCGATATTTAGGAAAGCCTTGCTCTTAACTCGTTAGCGCATGATCCTAATAAAGCATGCAAGCATTCGCCGGCCAAACAATCATCTAAAAGAAATATTCTTGATTCAATAAAACCTTGTTTTAACTTGCTGGCGCGAGATCTTAATAAAATGTGCAAGCATTCGTCCCGGCCGTGCAATCATCTAAAAGAAATATGCTTGATTCAATAAAATCTTGTTTTAACTTGCTGGCGCGAGATCTTAATAAAATGTGCAAGCATTCGCTCCAGCCATACAATCATCTAAAAAGAACATTGATCTTTTAAATTCTAGATCCCTATTTTCGTATCAAACAAACATTGCATAATGTTGTGAAGAAAGATTGAAGTACTGCTAATAGTTGAAGCGCCAATATCAGGGTGCCGGCACGATGGAGTCTGAGACAAGACGGATTTAAAATCCTTTGTAGATTGAATCGGGTGTATAATACTTCTCTTGTTAAAGAATTAATCTCACTTAATGTGAGAAGCGAAAAGAGAGAAAACAATGACGATTGATTATGAAGCTTTAGGTCTTACACAATTTTTAAAAGCGAATGAAACTACATCGCAAAAAAGTAGTGGATCGAAGCTTCCTTCTAAGCCTCAGTTTTCCGGTATGATCTACCTTGACTATGCGGCTACAACGCCAGTTGATCCGCTCGTCATTGAGTCAATGGTAAATAGCATGGAAACCGATTGGGCGAATGTGAGTAGTCCGCATGAGCTTGGGATTGTGACTTCTCAAAAGGTCAATGGTGCGCTCGATTCAATCGCTTCACATTTTAATGTAGATCGTGATGAGATCATTATTACCAGTGGTTCAACGGAATCCATTAATCATGCCTTAAAAGGCGTGCTTCACGCACAGAAAAAACGTGAGATTATCACGACAACCATCGAGCATAAGGCGACAATTAATACAGTTCAAGCACTAATGAAAGAAGGCTACAAGGGCAAGTTTATTGCCCCAAATAGTGATGGCATTATTACTGCCGAGATGATTGAAGGTGCGATTACCGAGGATACAGCCATTATTTCGCTGATTTGGGTGAATAATGAAACCGGTGATAAATTGCCGGTGGAAGAAATTGCCAAGATTGCGCGTCGCCGGAAAGTGCCGATTCATATTGATGCAACACAAGCCGCACCGCATTTCCAATTTGATGCATCTCAATTTGATTTAGTAAGCCTCTCTGCCCATAAATGCTATGGTCCTAAATCCATTGGTTTACTCTATCGCCGAAATTTCCCCAAATTGCCAATGAGCCCGTTGATTGATGGAAGTGGTGGACAATTAGCACTTCGTGCCGGTACGATGCCGAATGAAGGTGTGATAGGTTTTGCCAAAGCGCTCGAGATCATTAAAGATCATTGGGTCGATGAGCGCCATCGATTAGTCAAGCTTGAAAGTTACCTGATGCAACGTTTACGTCAATATGGGGTTGAGCTTAATAGCGGAAATCTCGATGGGCATCGTGAGCCCGGCGTTTTAAATCTCTATATTCCGAATGTGAATGCGGATACTTTAATGGCACTAACGCCAAAGCTCGCAATTGCAAAAGGTTCAGCCTGTAATAGTGATAGTTCTTTACCATCTTATGTATTGACGGAGATGGGCTATGATGTCAAAAGAGCGCTCTCATCGATTCGCATCAGCGTTGGCCGTTATACGACAGAAGAGGAGATCTTTGCCGCGGGAGAAGTTCTCGGGGTCGCGATTGAGTTTATTCAAAATATTGCCAATGGTCTACCGGCAGCTTGGTATGGGGAGTATGATCTTTACAATGCCGCAATTTCTTCAATGCTTGAGCCTGATTTTGTAGAAGCGGGTATTCAGAATACGCAAATGCCGGCATTGCTGACAATTGAGAAAGAACATTTTTCAATGAGTTTATATGGTGAGATAGAGTCTACGCAATTAGATGATGGTCAAGCGATCAGATTTAAAAAGCTGATGATTAAGGCATATGGTGCGCCGTATTATCTCTCGCTCTTTAATGATTTAGCAATCACGTTACGCGCAGAACCGATTACGGCAAATTTATCATTAGAAGCCTTATTAGGCATTAAAGTTCCGTCGAATTATCTAAGAGATACGATCTTTATAGAAAAGGGCTTACGTGAGTTTATAGCAACACTTTAAGAATTTTAGACGTTCGATGAAATCAATGTGAAAATCGCCAGAATATAGATCCTGGCGATTTTTGTATGGGAGAACAAACCATTTATACAAGCGCGATTATGTGTATATAAACAGCTCTAATCTTCTTCTCTTGCACGAATAATCTCTTCGATCTCATCATGTCCAATTTCAGGAACAGGCAGTTTAAAGAAACGGGTAATATAGATTAGATAGCTCATGCCGAGTGCAAACCAAAGTAGACCAATCGTCATTGCATGTATATCAAGATTGATCCAGAGCCAAATGGTAAGACACATGCCAATCAACGGTAATAGACCATATGAAAGGAAGCCTTTCACGTTATAGTTCTCTTTGAGTTGGGTAAAGAGATGACTTTTGATAACACAAGCATTGACAGACGTAAATGCGACTAAAGCGCCGAAGCTAATCATTGATACCACAAGATTTAAAGGAATAAAGAGCGCTATTAATGAGAAGCTCGCAACTGCTAATAATGCAAGATGGGGTGTATTAAACTTTGGATGAAGGTTAAAGAAGACTTTGCGTGGTAAAACACCTTCACGTCCCATTGCAAAGAGAATTCGAGAAACGCTTGTTTGTGAAGTCATTGCTGAAGCATAAACCCCTGTTAAATAAGCCGCTAAGAAGAGATCAGAGAGGAGTTTACCACCAAAGCCACTATTTTCACCGACACGATTAATAACGTCTAAACTAGCTGTATCTTGACGAGAGATATCAAGAAAATCTTGCCATTCAGGATAAGAGACATTTGATGCAAATGAGACGATTAAGAAGATTGCACCGGCAATTCCGACAGTGAGCATAATGGCACGCGGCAATGTACGAGAGGCATTTTTGGTCTCTTCTGCCATTGTGGCAATTGCATCAAAGCCCAAGAAGGCAAGGCAGAGAACCGCTGCGCCTGATAAAAGCCCCCCTAATTCACCACTGTGAGGCGTTAAAGGTTCTAATAAATTGGCGGGTGAAAGATCTGCGCCCTTAAAGCTTAAGAAAACAAAAAGAGCAATAAAAACGACTTGGAGAGCGATCAAAAATAGATTAATCGGCGTAATAAGCTTCACGCCAATATAATTGAGTGCAGTGACAGAAACAAGCGCCCCTAGAATGAATCCCCATGCGGGAATCATTGGGAAGGCTTCATGCAAGTAGAGCCCAAGCACTACATAATTGACGATTGGTAAGAAGAGGTAATCGAGAATTTGAACCCAACCAATTGAGAAGCCCATGATTGGGCCAAATGTTCGTTGAGTATAAGAGTAGGCAGAGCCAGATAAGGGTAAATATGTCGACATACGGCAATAACTGAGTGCCGTAAAGAAGATCATAACAAGCGTGATAATATATGCGATGGGCAGATGTCCGCTACTAAGGACGGTGACTTGGCCATATGTGGTAAAGATTCCTAAAGGAACCATATAAGCTAAGCCGAAAACGACTAAAATCGGGGTGGTAAGAACACGGGACATTGCCGGGTTGGTCATCGCTATCATCTCCTAAAAGAAGCCGATAAGACTTCAAATTATAATGCACTCAATTTTATGAGCACCCAAAAAAATAAAACTCGCAGAGCGAGTGACTACATTCGGCTAATCTTAAAGCAAAGTTTTAAAAAGGGCGAATGTTTTACAAAATCTAACGTTTTAATTTTTAAATAAGCCGTTATCTAGGGCTTTATCGACCCATTGATAGTGTTAAAAAAAGCTGAGATCATCCAATCCCAGCTTTTGATGGTTTTTAAATTTTTAAATTTTTAAGTTTTTATGAAATAGGTATTATTACGACTGATCATTGATGAGTATTAAGCCGAATAAACTTCTTTACCGCCTACAAATGTCTTCTCAATTTTCACATTCTCAATATCTTCTGGCGCATTTTTAAAGACGTCGCGATCAAGGATGATGTAATCCGCAAATTTACCCGGTTCAAGTGAACCGACATATTGGTCAGCGGCGATCATATATGCCGCTTCAATCGTCGCTGAACGAAGCACTTCATTGAGCGTGACATCACGATCAGTATCAAGACGTGGATTATTCGGCGCTTCGCCTTTGCGGGTCACTGCGACTTTAAAGTCGAACCATTCATTGAGCGGATCAATCGGCCAGTCGCTACCAAAGGCAACACGAACGCCGGCATCATAGAATTTACCAGCGGGTTCTAAGTTCTCAAAACGTTCATCACCTAAGATATTACGCATATCATCAGCAAATTCTTGCGTGTATCCTGCCCATTGGTAGGAGAGGCATGGCATCGCTTGAAGTTCTTTGAAACGTTTAAATTGATGCGGCGAAGTTAATTCATTATGCGCAAGGCTTGGGCGAATATCCTTGCCGGGAAGCTTGCTACGCATATGTTCAATGGCATCGAGCGTCACTTCAATAGCGCCATCTGCAACCGTATGCATATGTGGATGGAATCCACGTTCACTGACTGTGGTAATCAGGGCAGTTAAGAGCTCATTAGGATAGTAGAGATCACCTTTACGAGTAGATGGTTCATATCGTGAATTTTCTTTAGTGCCCACATTATGGCGATAAGGCTCTAAGAGTGATGCGGTATTGATCGGAGATTGCATTACGCCATCTACGAAGAATTTTGCATGATAGATAAAGATCCCTGGCGCCGGCGACCATGTTTTATCCGTATATTTCGCCGCAAATTCCATCATCTTATCAACCGCTGCTGGTACATCTGCCACTGTTGGTGAGTTATCAGGCGTAATTTCACGGGCCCCTAAAAGGCGAATGGTGAGTTGATGGTTGTTTTTAAGCGTTGTGAAAGCATCAAACTGAAGGGGTAATGCGCGCGCATCCATAACCGTTGTAACCCCTTGACTATTGAGCAGTGACTGTACATTTTCAGCAACCTTTAAAGCACTCTCATCATCCACTGCCGGAATACTATCAAATGCGCGCATTGCCGGCGCATCTTCCATAATACCGTTCAGCGTGCCATCAGGGAAACGACGGATCATGCCATCAACAGGATCTGGTGTATTTTCATCAATGCCGAAAAGCTCAAGCGCACGGCTATTGGCAACGAGCGTATGGCAATCGTTAGCAAAGAGAATTACAGGGCGTTTGGTATTGAGCGTATCAAGATCACGGCGCGTAATGTCCGTGCCAAGTGGTAGCACTGCTTGACGTAAAAAAGCACGCACTTGAAGCCAATCGGTATCGCCAAACTGACTATCTTTATCGAGATAATCTTGAACAAATTGAAGGGTGTCAGCAACCGTTAAGCTAGCATAATCAAGGTTACAGCCTGAAAGTTGTAATCCGCCCCAAAAGGGATGAAGATGTGAATCCACGATTCCCGGCATTAACATCTTGCCTTTTAAATCGATCACTTCTGTTGCGTTACTTTTAAATGCTTCAACGGCAGATAATTCGCCGACTGCTAAAACTTTACCTTCTGCAAAGGCGATGGCTTGCGGTATTGAATTATCTGCATCAGAGGTGAAGATAGTTCCGTTAAAATAGATCTTTTCTGCAACTTGAGTCATTGATAGTTCCTTATATTGTGGGAGATCTTATGTATGTCATGACCTGATATTTTCATTATAGAAGATACAGGAATGCATATATAGATTCTACTCATTTATAAACCTTATGAGTATCCCACTAGCGATGTAAATTGCATACAAGGCAAAGTGATAAACGTGATCAAGATGTTTTTGTGATGCGTTCATTTGCTTTCATTTGCTCTCATCACAGCTTTAATTTC
>CAZPIQ010000038.1:0-15944 GCA_964586665.1 uncultured Ignatzschineria sp.
GGTTATCGGCAGTTTTAGACAAATAGCGCAAAAGCTTCTACATTAAGTTTAAGCCTTACAGCGAAACTAGAAGATTGACTCCTAAAATACGATTTCACGCCCCTAGTGAAATGATGAAAATGGCACTAACCCGTTAGAATTGTAAGTCCTAACTCTCCAACTAGTGTTGTTTTCAGGCATTTATGATTTTGTTGTTTCCTGTAAGGCACCTGATGTAAATATATAAAAGATGAAGGATCAATTAAAAATGACAAATACGACCGTTGAAGCTAAAAAACGTTACGCACGTAGTAAAACAGAGCATGTCGGAAGTTTCTTAAGAACCCCTGAGATTAAAGAAGCACGCACTGCATTGGCAGAAGGACGCATTTCTAAGGAAGCACTTCGTAAAATTGAAGATGAAGCGATTATTGCACTCGTTGCAAAACAGAAAGAAGCTGGCATTCAATCGATTACAGATGGTGAACTTCGCCGTGCTTGGTGGCATTTTGATTTTATGGAGAATCTTTTAGGCGCAGAAGGTTATGAAGCTGAGCAGGGAATGGCATTTAAAGGTGTCACTACCAAGCCCCATAATGTTCGTATTAATGGTAAAGTCGCTTATAACCCAGACCATCCTCACTTTGCAGATTTTGCTTTCTTGCAATCACAAGTTGGCGATGATGGTTATCATGTTGCAAAAATGACGATTCCAAGTCCAAATATGATGATGCGCCCCAATATCCGCGTGAACGATATTTATGGCGATGATATCGAGCAATACGTACAAGATTTAGGAATTGCTTATCAAAAGACAATTGCCCATTTTTATGAATTAGGGTGCCGTTATATTCAGCTCGATGATGTATTTTGGGCATATCTCATTGACCCAGAAGTTCGAAGACAAGAGCAAGCAAGGGGTACAGATCTTGATCAATTAGCACAATATTGTGTCGATACGATTAATATTGCGCTAGAGAATAAGCCAGATGATCTAGTGGTTGGAATGCATATCTGCCGAGGTAACTTCTCTTCAACATGGCACTATCAGGGCGGATATGACACGATTGATGACTTTATCTTTAAAGGTCTCAAGCAGATCGATCGTTATTTCTTGGAGTATGATGATAGCCGTTCAGGTGGATTTGAGCCGTTAGCATCACTTGCCGGCACTAATTCAGAAGTGGTACTTGGACTGGTGACCTCTAAAACAGAAGAGCTTGAAAATCCTGAAGCGATTAAGCGCCGTATTGAGGAAGCGAGTCAATATCTTCCCCTTTCGCAACTTGCACTCAGCCCACAATGTGGCTTCTCTTCAACAGAAGAGGGTAACCGTGTTCCTTATGATGCTCAGTGGCGTAAAATGGCCTTGATTAAGGATATTGTGGCAGATGTTTGGGGTGATGAAGCATAATCATTGCTTCAATTAAATATCGTCATAGAGTCATTATAGATCAAGGTCATTATGATGATGGAATATGATGATGGAATGATTTAAAAGCTAGCAAGCATGCTAGCTTTTTTTATGGAGAAAATGTGGGGGATATGATCAATCATATATTGTAAAAATTATTGTGAAAACCATTGTGAAAACCATTGTGAAATTTTTCTGAACAGAGGTTTTATCGGGATCCTATTGGAGATTTTAAAAGAAAATCGTGGTGCATCCTGTGAGTGAACTTATTCTTATAAAATATATCTATTTGAAGCTGAAAGGGCTCTGAGAAAGGTATATACTCTATATATCGATTTTTATAAAATAAAATCTTGAAAGAAAAATGTCATTTCTGAATAAGAATACATTTCCTAAAAACAAGGATATTTCATAAAGATCGACATTAGAATATATCAATATATTTCATAATTATCATAATTATACGTCATAAATATACGTCAAACGTAAGCGAGGAGACAATGGCGAAGCGCGCCCCTATTTATACCTATACAACTAGAGCGAAGGTTGTATTAGCATTAGCAATTATTATTGTTATGGCACTATTAGCATGGATTGCCGACCACTTTAATTCCCCAATCCCTATTTATATGTATGTGGTTGTAGGAATCTTTATCTACTACTTCAGTATTGCGCGAGCGGCACCTTTTGGCGATCGTCTACGCGTTAAAGTGGTTCTTGGAAAACGCCGGGAATACTTTGTATCACAGGGGACTTTTTCATTAGAATCTAAACCAAGTTTAATCGCCTCTCTGTTGGGTTCGCCGAAAGGTTTGAGAATTGTCTACACCCAAGAAGGTAAGCATCCGGTTGTTGTGATGAATGAACTATTCTCGGAGAAGGTCATTACAGAGATCTATGAGTTTATGGCTTATTCACAAAATGAATACCATAAAAGCCTTGAGTTAGAAGGCGCTGTCGCATAAGCCAGTGATGCGTAGTGGATCGATATTGAATCAATATCAGATGTTCAAAAGCCCGATGAAGAAGCATAAGATGTCTTGTTCATCGGGATTTTTATGGGCGTTTATTTTATCCGCTAGGTATTAACGTAAGGCATTAATGTAAGGTATAAGCGTAATGTATTAATACAACTTAAATAATGCAGGACTTTGGGCAGAGATTAAGTCATCGACAATAAAAAAGCCCATCTATCAATGGGCTTGTCGGTTGTGGTCGTATCTTCACGACTCAATGAATATGGTGTCAGAATAAAGCACATTTGGTCAATTTTCAAAGGTCTTTATTTGACGATGTTGATCTACTTTAGTCGATGCTTACGAATATTGTGTGAAATTTTTCATCTCTTCGAACCAGTTGAAACCACCGTTTTTATACCAAACTTGTTCAGTGTGTTCGTCGATTCTCACAATTGTGTCCCACTCTTCATTTCTCATGAGTGATCCACCAATGTTAAACATATGACCGTTTCTATCAATAGGTTGTTTTTTAATCATAATAAAATCTCCTAATTATTGTTGTTATTACGATAGGAATAAGTAACGCCTGATTAAGAAGCGTACCTTCAGGGTGAATTAGATAGTTAGCTAGATTTCAGTCTATTTTCACTGATATCACAGCGTGCTAATTTTCTAACTCCTATTCAATCTAAACCTTTTTACAGGCTTTGTATACTATTAATTTTATAAATTTGATAATAATTCATATTAATAGAGTAAAAACAAATTAGATGGGAACTCAATAGATTTAGTGTATCTAGATTGTCATCTAACTGTCATAATCACGGGGTTCTAAGGACTTAAATGAAGTCTTTAAAAAACTCACTAAAATTAATTTAGAAGAGCTAAAAGCGAATTAATAATAGAATTAAGGTCGGCTTTATTTTAGTTAATCTTGTTAATATATATCAATATTATTGATATTATCAATGTTATTAATATTGATGTGTTGGGATTAACTAATGATCAATAATGGTAGTCGGCTATTGAACTTGGATTGTTATTATCACGTTTTGCAACGTTGAATTTTTTCATAGCGCATTATTGGGTACTTAATAGGCTTTGTGTGCCAACCCTAAATTAATATAGTAGTCATAAAATAGGTTTAATCATTAAGTCACTCAGTTAATATCACACAAATAAATAGATATGTCAATAAGTTATGATTGATATTGAGCATTGTAAAGATTGTATGAGCAAAAAAATTCTCTGAATGTTCTCTGAATATTGATATTTGTCAGTTGGTGAATTGTTGTTGATGGATTAGAGTAAGGGATATAAAACTCATATTCAATGAGTCATCACATCTTGAGTCTTTCACTCAGGTATTTTTTGGCGCATAATTTAGGCGAAGTAGATTTAACGATGAAACAGGTCTTTGGATACACACTTTTAGTCGGCATTATTACCATTTTATGGGGTTCGGCTGTTCTGATTTATCAGAATTCCCGCGATATGACTGGCGTGATGATCGCATTTGGCATCGGTTCAATTTTTGCACTATTACTGCTGTATGCCATTATTTATGAACTTCGAAAATTTCATCGCCGAAAAGTGGTGTTAGAAGATTATTCTGAGATTATGACAACGCTGATGCGCGTCGAGAAATTCGGGGAAGAACATTTCTATGTCCATACTAAATGGATTGATCCTGATGGCGGTGCGCAGTACTTCTTTAAAAGTGACTATATCTTGTTTAATCCGGAACCTTTTTTAAAAGGGAAGAAGATCCCCGTGAAGATCAGCAATGAAAACTATAAGCTCTATTATGTAGATTTATCATTTTTGCCGAAAGTCGCAAGTTAATGAATCTTTGAAATCCTTGAAGTGTAATTGATCGGGAATGGATGTGAAGTAATTATGATGAAACATTTAGAAAATAGACCCAATCCTGTGACATTTCCTGGATTCGTTGTCTTCTTTTTGAGCCTATTTGCGATTGTGGGAACAGTATTAATACTTGCCTTTTTAGGTAGTGGCGATTTTCTACTGCTTTTTGTCGGATCACTCTTTAGTCTCACATGGATTCCTATCGCGCTGATACTTCAGCGCTGGAAAACGCAAAATGATGTACGAACGAAAGGGGTTCCGCTACTCACAAAATTTGTTGGGCTTGAATCCTTGAGTGAAGAAATGCCGGCATCTTTAGAGGTGAAGGGGGCAGGATGTTACGTTAGAACAGAATGGTTTGATGAGAAAACGAATACGCTCTACTACTTTAATAGCAACATTGTAATCGGCGATCCGACGGAAATTCTCAAAAAATTAGCGCATATCGTTGTATATGTCGATCCGAAGGATGTTCATCGTAATTATATGGATCTGACTTTTTTGCCGGCAGAGTTTCATTATAGTTAATCAATTAAGCCGTCACTCGTAACCATTGGGCGTGATTTATCAGCGCACCATTCACTCCAAGAGCCATGATAGAGTTGTGTTGGTCCAAAGCCGGCATAGTAGAGCGCAAAGAGATTGTGGCAAGCGGAAACGCCGGAGCCACATTGATTGACTAATGTGCTTGGCGCAATATCACCGAGGAAAGTCGACCATTGTTGATGAAGCGTTTCAGCATCTTTAAAAAGCCCCTCGCTATTGAGATTCTGTTCAAAAGGATAGTTGATCGCTGTTGGAATATGGCCGGCAATAGGGTCAAGCGGTTCGACTTCACCTCTAAATCTCGCAGAACCTCTCGCGTCAAGGAGTTGAAGCTTTTCATGGCGATTGCCTTCAACAAAGCGAAGCACTTCAGAAAGTGGAATCAGATTAAAATCACTTTCCCGTGCGATGATATTTCCGCGTGTATGGATATTTGGAATATCACTTGAAATCGCGCCATCAACCGATTGCCACTTTGAAAACCCACCATTCATCACTTGAACATTCTCATGTCCTAAATGACGTAGAATCCACCAGATATGGCTTGCAAACATTCCGCTCTTATCATCATAAACAATGACGCGATCATCTACGTTAATGCCGAGATCCTGAAATAGCGCAATGAGTGCATCTTGCGACTTTAACGGATGTCGACCATTGTGACCTGTTTTAGGAGCGCAGATATCCATGTCGAGATCGACTCGAAGTGCATCAGGGATATGACTTGCTTGATAGGCTTCATTGCCATAATGAGGATTACCAAGATCAAAACGGGCATCTATAAATTTAATGCCGGCATTTTTAGATGGATCTGCAGGTAGATTATGGATTAGGGCTTTAGCATCGATTGCTTCAATCAATGGCGAGAGTTTGGATACTGTCATGGAACAAGGCTCCTTGTTGAGTAAAGATACGTGGCTTTTTTAATCTATTTGAAGGATCTAACTTTATTGGTTGAAAGGGTCAAATAGACTTTAGTAGAAGCCTTCATATGTATTTCATCTTAGCAAGAAGTGGGAATCCCCGGCAATCTTTCTATGATTAAAAGAGTGGGCTTGAAGGAGAGATCCTCATTGTTATTTCTATTTGGGTGTTACAATGTTTGTCAGCTTAAAGGCTTATGAGAAATAATTCAGTTACACGCATGAGCGCATGCTATGCGCTGTGTGATCTAGATGAATTTTATAGAAAGTTTTATAGAAGGTTTGATAGAGGGAGAATATAGATGATTGTTTATGGCATTAAAAATTGCGATACGATGAAAAAGGCTTTTACTTGGCTTGATAATCATAAGGTAGAATATACCTTCCATGATTACCGTAAGCCAGGTTTAACAGAAGCAGATATTGAAAACTTCTTGAAACTAACGGATCTTGAATCATTTGTGAATAAACGCAGTACTTCATGGCGCGCACTTTCGGGTGAGGAGAAGCTTGCTGTGATGAATCAGAAAACAGCAGGGCCGATTTTAATCGCGCATCCAACCTTGATTAAGCGCCCATTTATTGTTGATGGTGATCGTGTCATTATCGGTTTTTCTGAAGCGAGCTTTACAGAGGCATTTACGAAGTAAATTCCCCGTTTAATGAGCGTATATCATTGCAAAGAAGCGCTTAACCACGCTTCTTCGCAAGCCAAATCGAGCGACCGCCACAGGTTTCATCTTGTAGTTTATATTGAATGAGTCCAAAACCATGCTCGATAAGCAGTGATCGGTATTCATCACTTGATAGGCTGGCATGGTAGAGATCATGCCCATTAAAACTGCCGATCGCCTCCCCATGTTCATGACCTGTTGTAAACATGAGTGGTGCGCCGGGTTTGGCATATTTTTCAAACTGTTTAAACATCGCGCTTTGATCATTTTGAGGAAGGTGAAAGAAGCTATCCCACGCGATAATGCCATCAAATTGTTCACTGAGTGAAACGTGACGCATATCTTCAATGAGCCAGGTATGATTTTTATAAAGTTTTTTCGCAGATTTAATAAAACGCTTGGTAATATCAACACCTGTGATCTCGGCACCTTGTTCAATCAAGTAGCCGGACATCGGCTCACCATCGCCACAGCCTAGATCTAAAATTTGCGGAGAGTCTACTTGTGGTAATTGTCCGATAAAACGATCAAGCCATGCTTTCTCCACAAAAGGAGATTCCCTACGTAGTCTCTGCCATGCTTTTGCATAGCGTTTATAGAGGATGGGGATATATTGCGAGGAAGGGTGATCTGCCATGACAAGAATAACCTGCTGTTTGAAAATAGAGGCTCTATTGTAGAACTAAATAAGGCGAATGGCTATGAAGTATCCTCTGCCGAGTTGAATCGATTTCATTAATAATGATCGGTATTAGGATTCGCGGAAAAAACTTATGAAAAAGCCGGGATTCCATCGAATCGCCGGCATTTTTATTAGATATTGAATGAGAGATATCTAAAATATCGATTATGAACGGATAGTCTCCAAACCATCTAACGTCGAAGCTATTTTCTCACCTGTTTCAGGGCAGTAAACCGCGTCTTCTTGAATGCGCTCTTGTTTTGCGAGCTTTTGTATCTTCTTAGATTTTGTACCCTTTAATTTACGCTGTAAGTAACGATTGTGAAGATTGTTTGCAATAATCATGCCACAGACAATCACAACCCCCGTTAGTTCGATCGGTTGAATGGTATGGCCTTGGAACATTCTAATGATGATCGTTGTCACTGGCGCAAAGTTAATGAAGAGAACCGCATTGATCGGCGTTAAAATCTGTACACCTTTGTTCCAACCTAAGAGCGCAAATAAACCAGGGAGGAAGATCATAAAGAGAATCTCATATTTGACTGAGAAGATCTCCGGCACTGTCGGTACTGGAATTTTACCCATCATTGTGCCAATGACAACGACTAAGACAGTCGTACTCATTCCATAAATAATTGAGAGCGTGGAGTAACGAAGTACTGACCATTTTGGTAAGCGAGAGCCACCAATTGTATAAAGAGCCCAGCCAAGCGCTGCTAAGAAGAGAAGGAAGAGTGGCATTAAGCGATCACCACCGAAAATTGTCGAGAAATCGCCATTTGTTACAACGAGTAAGACCCCGACAAATGCGATTAAGATAGTACCAAGTGTAAACGTACTAGGGCGAGCGCGATAGTAAGCCCACATCACCATCGCTGAGATAATGGGTACAGCCGCTTCCATGATAGAAGCAATCAGCACGCCAGGATCGCCGAGTTGGTCTTGTCCAATAAAGATTAAGAGGTTATAGACTGTGAATCCCATCGAGCCAAAGAACCAGATCATAAAGGTATGACCTTCTGTTTTAAATGCAGAAGGTCCTTCTTTAAAATAGAGGATAACCGCTAAAATAACTGCAACAGGAAGATATCTCAGTAAGGTAAAGTAGAAAGGACTCACGACTTTAAATATTTCAGCCGCAACAGGGAACATCGCGCCCCAAGATGCACTTGCAATGATCAGTAGGATCGCACCGTATAAGATATTTGGACGACTTGCCATATTAGTTACTCCATCCTTGATTTACATTCACGGGAATGATATTAAAATTACGCATTGGTTTAGGGTTATTGGTTTATTGGCACTTGAAAAGTGTCTATTTATTGTTATGTTGCCTAATTTACGCTTCTCTTTATATCTTGTAAAACGATTAATTATATTGGTTGCGATCGTTTTTAGTGATATATATACTGTTAGAGCAAATAATCAAAAATAAATTCAGAAGAAACTAAAGAAAAAACTAAAGAAGAAATTAAGAAAAACTAAGAATAAATAGATGGGGAGAACCAATATGAATGGTCGTGATCTGAGAATTTTTATCAAAGTCGCTGAGCTTGGCTCTATTAGTAATGCCGCAAAGGAGCTTAATTACGTGCAATCGAACGTGAGCTCACGGATTCAAAAGCTTGAAGAAGATCTGAATATTCCGCTCTTTTTTAGAAGTAAGCAAGGAATGCAATTAACACCTGAAGGTAAGGTGCTGATTGATATTGCTTATAAGATCGTTGAACTATCCGATAAGATGATGCAACTTGCTAGATCAGGCGGAAAGCCCGTAGGTAAGCTTGAGATAGCTTCGGTTGAAACTGTGATTAAATTGCCATTGATTCTCTCTAAGTTTAATAAGAATTACTCAACCGTGGATCTTCGTCTTGCAACAGGGGTGACAACAGAGCTTCGAGATAAAGTCTTAAATTATAAGCTTGATGGCGCGTTTGTAACAAAAAGCCGTTTAACAAGTCATCCTGAGCTTAAGGAAGTGGATGTTTTTGAAGAGAAGCTGGTTCTCATCGCTGATCATAAAGCAAAGGATATTAAGGAGCTTCTAGAGATGCCACTTCTGAGCTTTAGTGATGGGTGTGGTTATCGTGCGAAATTCCATGAATGGCTTAAAACCATTCATTTTGAGCCGACTAAAAATATGGAGCTCGGAACACTTGAGACAACCTTAGGAAGCGTGATTTCAGGGCTAGGAATTGCTTATGTCCCTTATTCAGCTGTTCAGCATTATGAGAAACAAGGTCTAATCTATTGTCATGAATTGCCAGCTAAATTTAGTGAAATTACCACGACCTTTATCTATCGGGGTAATGAGGAGATTAGTCCCGTTCTTCAGGCATTTGTCGAAACGATAGAACTTGCTAAGAATGATGCGATCTCGCCATTTTTCCGTTTTTAATTTATTCACATATCAGTTTGATCGGGAAGTTCTGAAATGGAAGTGATCGTTATCGTTATTTTAGTGCTCATTGCTTTTAGCGCATTGCGATTTGTATTTGGTTTTGCAGGAAAAATATTTAGTTTTATTTTTAAACTAGTCATGCGTTTAGTCGCTATTTTAATATTTTTAGGTATTGTGATATGGACGCTTGATCATTATAACGTTTGGGGTTTCAAACAGGACAAGAGACTTCAACAAGCATTAGGCTTTGAAGCGATCAAAACAACATCTTATGCTCAAGAGATGGAGTAGCATTGATATATCTCAAGATAGAAAAAATAACACCCCGGCAATTTATAATTACTCCGGGGTGTTTTTATATGAAAAAGTCTCATCTAACTATTTTATCAAACGACTCTTATTTAAATCATATAAGATCTATTCATATAGGATTTATTTAATGATCGACAGAAAAAATTATAAAGACAGTAGCTCAAACAACATTACGTCTGAAGTAAATGAGCCATCGGCTTCTACTTCAAAGTAATGCTTTACATCTTGGCTTAATGTTGCTTGATAAGCACGTATCGCTGAAACCAATACATCAGGGGTTCTCATTCGTTTTACCCAGCTAGCGAACTCTAAGCGCAGACGAAAGCTTTGAGCATTTTTTAAAAAGAGTTCAGCATGATTGAACATCCGTACCCATTCACCAGCAGGATAGTCACGAATGTGAGAGGTATCTCGCAGGACTTCAACAGTTTGAAGGAATATATCAAAGACAGGGTTCCCCGGCGAAACAACATCAATAAAGATAACACGACCTTGTGGCTTTAAAACGCGTTTAACTTCACGAAGCGCACGGTCAACATCGTGCCAATGGTGTGCTGAGTAACGGCTAATGATAATATCAAAATAATGATCTGGGAAGGGGAGTGATTCTACCATTCCTTTTTGAGTGGCGATATTATCAAAACCACGATCTTTGGCGGTTTTTGTGACGACTTCTAACATGGAATCAGATAGGTCATAGGCAGTCACTGATTTTACTTGCTGGGAAATTGCGAAACTTGCATGACCCGCCCCGCAGCCGAGGTCTAATACAGTGGCATTAGGCTCATTACCAAGCGTGACTTTAAGGGCCGCTAGATCCTCGCCTGCTGCATGTACAGCACTTGTGAGGTAGGAGTTTGCTTGCTCATCGAATTGTTGGTAAACGGTTTCATGGTGTGATTTCATTAATCTCTCCTTATAGTGGGGGATATATTTATTATAATTATTTCCTCATCATCATTGGTGTTTATAAATGATTGATGGTTTCTCTATTTTTTGAAAGAAGGTGACTTCTTACGCGGTTATAGATAAACGCAATGATAAAGAGCGTACTTTGGCTTAATATAATGCAAGGGCCTGTATCGGCGTCGATATGAAAACTCACTAAGACGCCGATAAAAGATGAAAAAATTGCTGAAATAACGGCAATAATCATCATAATAGGGAAGCGCTTAGTCAGAAGAAAGCCAATGATGCCGGGCGCAATCAACATCGCAATCACAAGAATGACTCCGACTGCTTGAATAGATGCAACAATACTAAGCGCTAATAGGATTAGGAGTGTGTAATGCAGGAATTTTACAGGTAAACCAATCACTTTTGCTTGAACAGGATCAAAGCAGTAGAGCATAAAGTCTTTTCGTTTTAATAGAACGATTAAGAGCGTAATGCTGGAGATAATCACTATTTGAAGTAGCTCTTCTGGCAAAATGCCGAGGATATTGCCAAATAAGACATGTGTCAGATGTTGATCTGTTTTGGTAAAGGAGAAGAGAAAAATACCGATTGCAAATAGGCCAGAGAAGACAACTCCCAAAATCGCATCTTCTTTAACACGGCTATTAGCCTTGAAGTAACCTGTGGCAACTGCGCATAAAAGACCTGATGCAAAGGCGCCAATGACTAGTGGAATGCCGGTCATAAATGAGATCACAATGCCAGGAAGTACAGCATGGGAAATTGCATCGCCCATCAGCGCCCAGCCCTTTAAAATAAGGTAGCAAGAGAGTACAGCGCAGACAATGCCTGAGATCAGTGCCCCAATCATTGCTTGTTGCATGAAGGGATATTGGAGGGGATCGAGAATAAACGCAGCAATCATGATTTTACCTCCATTTTAGAATCTGTTTTGGCGTCATTGTGTTGAGTATTGCGACTATTTTGAATGCTTCGAATATGATTGATAGATTCTTTAGCATGTGCGCGAATTGCACGTCTTTTTGCAATTTGTCCATGCTTAGGCGCAAAGATGAAAGCGATGAGAAATAGTGAAGTTTGTAGAATGACAATCAGGCTACCAGTGGTACCACCGGGTAAAAAGAAGCTGATATAAGCGCCGAGGAAACTGGTGATTGCGCCGATAAAAATCGCAAGCGATAACATAATGCCAAAGCGATCTGTTAAAAGATAAGCGGTCGCACCTGGTGTAATCACCATGGCAATCACTAAAATTGCGCCCACCGTTTGAAGGGCGGCAACTGTACAGGCGCTTAAGAGTACGAAAAAGAGAATTTTGAGACGCATTACCGGCATGCCAAGCGTTGCGGCTTGTACTTCATCAAAAAAGAGAAGCATCAGATCTTTCCAGAAACAGAGTAGAAGCACGAGAGAGATAACGGTAATAATCGTGGCTTGAAGTGCATCACTATCTGAAATCCCAAGAACATTGCCAAAGATAATCGAATTGATACTGACGTGCGTAGGGTTGAGGGAGATAATGAGTAAGCCGGCTGCAAAAAAACTACTAAAAACAAGACCAATGACAGCATCTTCTTTGAGTTTAGTGAAGTGTTTGACAAGCCCCATCGCAAGAGCTGCTAAAATGCCGGTAAAAAATGCGCCAATGGCGTAAGGTAAGCCAAGTGCATAAGCGCCCGCAACGCCGGGAACCACAGAATGCGAAAGTGCATCCCCCATTAAAGACCAGCCTTTTAGGACTAGATAGGTGGAGAGAAAAGCACAAACCGCTCCAATTAAGAGGCACATGATAATGGCCTTTACCATATATTCATATTGAAAAGGCTCAAGCAGTATTGTAAGGAGATTTTCCATCTATGGATTCTCCTCTTTCGATACTGAATTTTGGCAAGTATGAACAGCACCCGGCTCTGTTACAGCATTTGGGCAACAATCTGCGTGATAGCAGATTGGCTCACGGCTCTTTTTAAGATTTTGCATCTGATCACAGCCATAGAAAACAGCAGGGCGTTCATCATCTGTTAAGACTGTTACGCGACGAGGATCGTCATCATCATGTAGATGATCGCCTTTGAGTGATATTTCACGTAAAACGCCCCCAAAGGTTTTGGTGAGATTTTCTTGTGTATAGGTGGTTTCCGTGGGACCTTGTGCTAAAACGGTACGGTTTAGGAGAATTACCTGATCACAAAACTCCGGAATAGAACCAAGGTTATGCGTCGAAACGAGCATTAAATAACCTTCTTCTCGAAGTGAGATGAGAAGTTCGATAATGCTATCTTCTGTTTTAAGATCAACGCCAGTGAAAGGCTCATCAAGCAGTAAAATTCGGCTCTCTTGTGCTAAGGCTCTTGCTAAGAACACACGCTTTTTCTGTCCACCAGAAAGCTCACCGATTTGTCTTTTGCGAAATTCGGTAAGATCAACACGGGCAAGTGCCTCATCAACCTTTTGATGATCAAGCTTAGAAGGGATGCGGAAAAATCCCATTTTTCCATAACGCCCCATCATGACAACATCTTCCACAAGCACTGGGAAATGCCAATCTACCTCTTCAGTTTGCGGAACGTAAGCAATTTTATTCGCTTTAAGCGCTGCTTTAATCGGCGTATCTTGAATTTTTATCTCCCCTTTTGTTGGCGTCACTAATCCCATAATGGATTTAAAAAGGGTGGATTTACCACTACCATTGACCCCCACAAGACCACAAATCGTGCCGGCATCAAGGCGAAAGTTCACATCAAAGATGGCTCTATGACCATTACTGTAGGTAACAGAGACATTTTCTACTGAGATACTCATTCTAAATTAAATCCTTTAACGATTGTTTCTACGGTCGTCTCTAAAAGTTCGATATAGGTTGGAACGGGGCCATCTTCCGTTGAAAGCGAGTCCACATAAAGCACGCCACCATATTGTGCACCTGTTTCTTTGGCAATCTGCTTGGCGGGTTTATCTGAGATTGTACTCTCACTAAATAAAACCGGGATATTATTTTCACGAATAGTATCAATGAGTTTCTTCACTTGCTGGGGAGATCCTTGCTCATCGGCATTAATTGGCCAGAGATAAGCCTCTTTTAAATTATAATCATTTGCAAGATACCCAAAAGCGCCTTCACTTGTGACAAGCCAACGTTGATCAGCGGGAATTTGATCGAGCTTAGCGCGAAGTGGCGCATCGAGGGCTTTAATCTTTTCAGCATAGTTTGCGGCATTTTGGTTATATGTCTCGGCATTTTCAGGATCTGCTTCTACAAATGCGGCGCGAATATTTTCGATATAGACAAGGGCATTATTCGGACTCATCCAAGCATGTGGATTAGGCATGCCTTCATATTCCCCCTCATAGATAGAAAGGGGCGTGATTCCATCTGTCACAACGACTGATGGTACATCTTTAATACTTCTAAAGAAACGCTCAAACCAGCGTTCAAGATTTAATCCATTCCAAAGAACAAGTTCAGCGTCTTGCGCTTTGACAAGATCGCGAGGTGTTGGCTGATAATCATGGATCTCAGCGCCGGGTTTTGTAATAGACTCAACAATAGCAGCATCGCCTCCGACATTCTGGGCAATATCTTGAATAATAGTAAAGGTCGTGATAACCTTTAAGGGCTCTTTAGCATAAGAAATTCCACATGCAGCAGTGAGCATCGCACCTAGCAGGGCACTTCTCGCCCAAACTTTCCATTGAGTTTTTTGATATTTATCCATGAATCTGAGCCTCCCTTGGCTTTTTATCGAGAACCATTCTCATTTGTAAATTTATCTCATTAAGACTTGTAAGTCAAATGTCTTTTGAGATATCTCTTCAGGAATCTCTGTTATTAACGTCGTTTAAATAATGGGGAAGGTGTAAAAAAGCCCTATTCTATTATCAGAAGTAGGGCTTCGAGTGGTTGAAGATGCGAGGATATGAAAAAATGAGGATGCTTACCAATTAAACCCTAAACCAATATAGAGGCTTCTATTGTCGATACTACCGCGTCTTGCTTTAATTTTTTCGTACTGATAGCCCGTGTTAAACGAGATAGAATCAGTGAGTTTATAAGCGATATTGGCATTAAGGGTGAGGTCAAGGCTAACATCGGCATTAATACTTCGACCAACTGTTCCTTTCGTTGAGAACTGGAATTTCTGATTGTAGAAGTATTGCTGATAATCCCATTTGAGTGATAGTTGTGGGTTGCTCATTTTTTCGCCATCTTTATAATCAATCCGTTGATAGTTGATTAATGTTGCAAGCGATAAGCTAGATCGCGCATTATTCCAAACCTGCCAACCTGGTCCTGTTCCCAATAGAAAGTTGTCTTTAATATCCTCGATCCAATCATGTTGGAAATCAGCAGAAGTTTGCCAGAAGAGCACAGGTGAGAAGAAACGATCTAGTGAGTAATTCGCGAGATAATAATGGTCTTTTGTTTTGCTTGAATCTGTTTTTCGGTAGTATTGACCCGAGAGAACATGGCGAAAGAGTCCATGTTCAAGCTGATATTTTCCTTTAATTCGATAGCGGGATGTCTTTGAGCTATCATCATCAAAGACCCCACTAAAATCAACATTACCTGAATGCCTGAATTCTTGCGGTTTACGAGTTGCGTGATTAACTTTGGCAATAATAAGATCTGTATTGAAAGGGATTGACTTAGGAATGCCGTGGCTTTTGACGATTAAACGTTCTTCTGTTCCTTTTTTACTGGTATCGTAGATGACTTCTGTTGAGGTAAAGCTTCGGGTAAAGCGATTTTCTTTAATCGCAACGGGTGCTTTCAGTTTAAATTCCGTGATGTTATTGCTCGCGATTTTTAAAGTGCCGGCATAATCGGTTTTAATATGAACAATATTATCTTCAACAAGTAATATCTTACCGCTGATTTTATCCCCATTTTTCATCAATACGGTATCTGCAAAAGTGCTTCCCATTAGTAGAATCAACGTTATGAATAGTAACGATGTTATTGTTCTAAGCGGTTTGGGAAAGGGGCGGAAGTTCATGATGATCTAGATATCTTTTAGAGGAATTTTTAGTAACTTGTACAACATAGTTTACAGGATAGGGTTGCGCAAAGTGAAAAGCAATGTTCGAAAGGGGGATTTACATTTTACGTGAATAGGTGATCAAAGTGGTGATAAAAAAGGTTTTCTTTATGAAAGGGTTATAGGCTATTTGTAAAGGAGATGGCGCAAGAATTCTTATACAAATGAGGTTTTTTTGTGCAAACTTTTCATTAGTCAAATCATTAGCAAAAATAAAGCCCGCAT
>CAZPIQ010000039.1:0-7648 GCA_964586665.1 uncultured Ignatzschineria sp.
CCCAGGTCGAGGAGCCAGAATAGAAACCGAAGCTTTTTAGCTTCGGTTTTTTTATGGTTGTTTGAAAGAGCGTATTTTGAAAGAGAATCATTTGAAAGCGAATAAAATCATTCATAGATATATCGATATATATTTATCTATTGATGCTTAATAATTGATCTTTAATTTGAAGGAAATTGACTTGTCAATTTTATAAAGTTGGGTATAATCATTTCTCTATTCCTCGATAGCTCAGTTGGTAGTAGCACTTGACTGTTAATCAAGGGGTCCCTGGTTCGAGCCCAGGTCGAGGAGCCAGAATAGAAAGCCAAAGTTGAAAGACTTTGGCTTTTTTCTTGTTTCGATATTTTTAAACCCCTATATTTATCTTAAAAAGAGGGCATAATCTCACTTGCACATAGAATTTAATCTATTTAAAGAGTATTTATCTTAAATTGAAAAGTATGACTCAATCTGAGCATAAATCATTATTCCTATTGGATTGTTTTATCAGTCTGTCATGAATTATCATCTATCAAAGCCGTATTCATCGGACTGAAGCGCCTGAAATATTTAAGATTAATTGAAAACAAGAATCATAACTTGCTATAGTAAACAATCTTAAACATTTCATTATCTTCTCCCCTTTAAAGGGAACGAGAGACATATATAACATGACAGCGACAACTATTAGCGATACTAAAGAGTATGAATTAAAGCATCGCGGTAAAATTAAGCGTTTAACGAATAATACTTTCAAATTTGATCAAAGAATTGGGGATGGCTGGTTCTCTGCGGTGTATTTCTTAAAAACTGCGGAAATTGCTAAAACCTGCGCGCCTGATCGAATTGTCACAATGCAGTTTTTCCAGCGTAAAAATGGCGCTGTACTGTGTGGTATTGATGAAGCGATCTCGCTCCTTCATACTTTTGCGCACAATCCGGAGAAACTTGAAATTTGGGCGCTCAATGACGGAGATCGTATTGATGCATTTGAAACAGTCCTCACGATTACAGGAAGCTATCAAGATTTCGGATTTTTAGAAGGGATCATTGATGGGACGCTTGCACGAAGAACATCTGTTGCGACGCATGTTTTAGAAGTCGTGGAATCCGCAGGCGATAAAGAGATTATCTTTATGGGGGATCGCGATGATCATTTCAGTCAGCAAGCCGGCGATGGTTATGCAGCTTTTATCGGTGGCTCAACAGCGCAAGCAACCCATGCGATGAATGAATGGTGGGGCATAGAAGGGTTAGGGACGATGCCACATGCGCTCGTTCAACTCTTTAATGGTGATACTTTGGAAGCTGCAAAAGCTTACCATAAGACATTCCCAAATGATAAATTGATGGTGCTTGTTGATTATAATAATGACGCGATTGAAGAATCTTTAAGAGTCGCACGCCATTTTGGTGAGAAGCTTTCGGCAGTGCGTGTTGATACTTCTAATACGATGGTTGATCAATATTTCATGCGCAATCAAGATAAGCTTGGCACATTTGATCCGCGTGGTACCAACCCTACGCTGATCTTTGCACTGCGTGAAGCATTAGATGCGGAAGGCTTTACGAACGTGAAGATCGTTGTCAGTGGTGGCTTTAATGCCGAGAAGATCTCGACTTTCGAAGCGCAAAATACCCCCGTTGATATCTATGGCGTAGGTTCAAGTCTGCTGAAAGTGAATATTAGCTTTACCGGCGATAATGTATTATTAGATGGTGTTGAGCAAGCGAAAGCGGGTCGTAAATATCGCCCGAATCCTCGTTTAGAGCGAGTGCTTTATAACGATAACATCGTGAAAGAGTAATCGAGTGATCACAATCGAATCATAATGCAAGAGGGTGCGATATTCGTGCCCTTTTTTGATCGGATTCGTAATGTTTGAACGGTGTCTTGAGTGATGCTGTTATAATGAGTGATTCAAAATTTTATCGGTTCTGGGAAGTGAAGCGTTGCAAGATTCATTATAGAAATTGCAAAATGACCTTTCTTTGCAGAATCAACAGAACAGGAAATGATTTTCATGACAGATGTAAATGGAGTCAACATTTCAGCAGAAATGCCCTATTTAGCGCAATATATTACGACGCTTGAAACATGGTTAGAAGCGGAGCTTCAATATCGTGGTGCAGATAATTTTATTTTTGGCGTCAGTGGTGGCGTGGATTCTGCGGTTATTGCATTTCTCTTGAAGCGCAGATTTAAAGATCGCGCCATCGGCGTGATGATGCCTTCTCACAGCCATCCCAATGATCTAAAAGATGCGATTTTAGTGATGGAAGAAGCAGGTCTTCCTTATCATGTGGTGGATCTCACGAAAAGCGTTGATTCATTGATGGAAGCGGTGGGTGATCAATATAATCACACTGGCGATGTGGCTAAAGATCGTGTGATCTTTGGAAACAATAGTGCAAGATTACGCATGACAACGCTCTACACAATTGCGCAGACTCGAAATGGCGTCGTTGTAGGAACGGATAATGCCGTGGAATGGTATACCGGCTACTTTACAAAGTTTGGAGATGGTGGCGTGGATATCGCACCGCTGATTCATCTAGATAAAGATGAGATCTTCGAGCTCGCGAGAATACTCGGCGTTCCGCAGTCGATTATTGATAAAAAACCATCGGCAGGGCTGTGGGAAGCGCAAACGGATGAAGATGAGATGGGCGTGACTTATCATGCACTCAATCAGCATCTTCGCGGTGAAGCTGTCACAGAGGCAGAGCGTGAAAGAATCGCCTATTGGCATGAGCGCTCGCACCATAAAAGGGCAATGCCGAGAATGCCGGAAAAACCTCAGCGCTAATTTAGGCTGTTGATTTTTTGACTAGGGAACATGAACGGGATTCATTGTTGGTGCGAATGTTTGCACACTTCAACAGATCTTGTACCAGCTCGCTGTGGCATTTTTTATCAGTCTAGTGCAATTTTAGTTTAAACTGCCGGCGCGTGATTGATGAAAGCATGCATCTATTCGAGCTGGCGATGCATCGATTCTTAAAAGAATCACTGTTCACAAGGCATCATTATTGACATCAATATGAAACGACTCAAAATTATTAAAACAATCATAACTACATAAAATAATAACTACATAAAATAATAACAACATAAAATAATAACAACATCATCAGACTTAACTCATAAGGGAGCGCCATGATTTTTGCGATCACAATGACACTCTATCTGCTCATTCAGAGCTATGTCCTCTTTCGTTTTTATCAGCTATTGCCGAAAAAGCGCTGGATTCGTTTGCCGGCATTGATCTTTGCGATCTGCTTAACTTTTAGCATGCCAACATCGATCTTCTTAGCAAGAGAATTACCGCTGTGGCTGATTCGCCCGATGTATCTCATTGGTGCAGGCTGGATGGTTGGATTGATCTACTTCTTTATTCCTGTGATTGCGATGGATCTCTTTAGACTTATTAACCGTTTTGCTGGTTTTGTCTCTAAAGAGAAGCTCACGAAATTGAGAACGAATAATGGCAAAGTATCGTTAGCACTGATTGTGTTTTATACGATCTTTTTCTACATGGGGAATCATACCTACCACGATAAAGCACGCCGGGAATATCACTTTAATCTTGCGGATATGAGCCTGATTGAAGCGCCTCTTGCGTGTCCTTTGAATGAGGGCAACTCACAATCGATGACTGCGCCGATTAAAACGGTAATGATCAGTGATCTTCATTTAGGACATACGATTCGCCGAGATGAGATGGAAGCGTGGGCGAAGCTCATTAATGCGGAGAATCCAGATTATATCTTCATCAGTGGCGATGTGATTGATAATGATGTACGTCCGCTTTATGCTGATAATATGCCGGAAGCGATCAATATGCTTGAAGCTCAAAAAGGGATCTATGCTGTTTTAGGGAATCATGAATATATCGCCGGCGTTGAAAATAGTATTGAGTTCTTCAATAAAACAAAGGTGAAGCTACTTCGTGATGAAGTGATTTTATTGCCGGAGAATATCTATCTTGTGGGGCGTGATGACAAGATGAATCGACATAGAGCAGAGCTCAGTGCGCTTCTTGAAGGGCTTGATCCGGCAGTTCCAAAGATTGTATTAGATCATCAGCCTTTTAAAGTCGCAGAGATGGCAAAAGCCGGCGATTTCTTGCAATTTTCAGGTCATACACATGATGGGCAGGTTTGGCCTTATAAGTACGCAACGAAGATGATTAACGGCATTTCATCAGGACTATTAACGCTCGACAATAGTCAGTTCTTGGTCAGCTCCGGCATTGGTCTTTGGGGCGGGAAATTCAGAATTGGCACACGATCGGACTACATGGTCGTGACATTCTGTCAGTAGAGATGAAGCTTGTGTAAGCATTCGACTCTATTTTGTATAAAAAAACGATTCAAAAATAGCAGAGATTTGAATAGTCGAATGATGGCTCAATCAAGAGGCAATCAGGACTGCTTCGAAAGGGCTTACGTATTTATGAATCCTGCGTTAGCAATGTATTACAACAATTTTATATGAGTTTAAAAGACGCTCAACTGTCAGTTATAAATATCGTTATTGACGAATTTTGATAAAAAGAGTTGACTCTTTCAAAAAATAGACCTATAACTTTAAGGGTACTGAAGAGAAACATATAATGATTTGAATTAATGTTTCAGCGCTTCATCCCCATATAACGAAGGATTTTAAGATGCAAACGATGAACTTTTATCACTATTGGTGGCTCAGCTCGCACTCGCGGGAGATATCTGTGCGCCTAGTTAAAAGTGAATAACATCTTAGACTCATAGGCACAATATCAAAGAAACCCGCAATCAAATGCGGGTTTTTTTATGCCTTGAAGTCATTGCTAAAAGGATCCGCGTAAAAGATTGAAACAATGAAACTCTCCACTAAAGACAACATTTAATCGATTACGACAGGACTAAAATCATGACAAATGCAACAAACGTAGCAACAACTCAAACAGAACTTTCATCAAACCTTAAAGCCGTTTTTCAAAAACTTTATCAAGGAGAAAGTCTTACGCAAATCGAGAGTCGTGAGCTCTTTACGGCGATTGCAAGAGGCGAGATTAATGAAACACTTTTGAGCGCTGCATTAATCGCGATGAAGTTACGAGGTGAAACGGCGGCAGAAGTTGCCGGTGCCGCTGAGGCCTTTATCAACGAAGCAAAAGCATTTGAAACGCCAGATTATCCATTTGCAGATATCGTTGGAACCGGTGGAGATGGCTTAAATACAGTTAATATCTCAACTGCGAGTGCTCTTATTGGTGCAAGTTGTGGTGCGATTGTTGCTAAACATGGTAACCGTAGTGTTTCAAGTTTAACGGGCTCTTCTGATCTTCTTCAAACTCTCGGTATTGATCTGCTTAAAACGCCACAAGATGCGCGTCAATCGATGGATCAGGACAATATTACGTTCCTCTTTGCGCCCCATTATCATAGTGGTTTTAAGTATGCTGCGAATACGCGCAAAACCCTTAAAACGAGAACAATCTTTAATCTTTTAGGTCCACTTACAAATCCATCGAAGCCAAAACGCGCATTGATGGGGGTTTATGATGCAGACTTAACAGAATTGATGGCAGAAACAGCGAAGCTTTTAGGGTATGAACATGTCCTTGTAGTACATGGCGGTGGTATGGATGAGGTTGCGCTTCACGCACCGACGAAAGTGACAGAACTTCAAGCGGGTGAGATTCGCACTTATTACGTTTCGCCAGAAGACTTTGGTTTAAATGAACATCCTTTAGAAGCGCTTCGTGGTGGTGATGCGATTGAAAATCGTCGTACGCTTTTAACGATGCTTCATGGGCATGCGCCAGAAGCACACCGTCATGCAGTTGCGATTAATGTGGCGATGTTACTCAAGCTCTTTGGTAATGAGGATCTGAAGGCGAATGCATCCGTTGCATTAGAGGCAATTAGTGAAGGGCGCGCACTTCACTTGTTAGAGAAGATTACCGGCAATCAGTTTGCAGAAGATGGCGAGATTCTCACAAATAGAAAATTAGCATGATTGGGGTATAGTGATTTTAAATTAAGATCATGATCGATAGAAAGTCGTCATACAAGAGATCCACAACCAGCCATAACAGAATAAAGAATAAAGAATATAAATCATACCAAGAATAGAGAGATAAGAAGCATCATGAGTGAGACAGTATTAGATAAGATCGTAAAGCTTAGAAGAGCAGAT
Organism: uncultured Ignatzschineria sp.; assembly: GCA_964586665.1. Classification (GTDB taxonomy): domain Bacteria; phylum Pseudomonadota; class Gammaproteobacteria; order Cardiobacteriales; family Wohlfahrtiimonadaceae; genus Ignatzschineria. The sequence continues at coordinate 6,170 of CAZPIQ010000039.1, forward strand.
ATTGCATCGTTAGCCGCTGAAAAGCCATTATCAACTTTTGAAGGATCATTAACCCAAAGTGATCGCGATTTCTATACGGCGATTGAAGCACGAAAAACAGCGAACCTTCCGGCATATATTTTAGAGTGTAAACGATCATCGCCCTCGAAAGGTGTTATTCGCGAAGACTTCGATCTTAAAACCATTGCCGGCACTTATAATGATTATGCAACGGCGATCTCTGTACTGACTGAGGCGCGCCATTTTGGCGGGGATTTTGAGAATATTGAGATTGCAAAAAGTGTCACTACTTGCCCAATTCTCTGTAAGGATTTTGTGGTGGATGTTTATCAGATTTATCTAGCGCGTCATTATGGGGCAAATGCGGTGCTCTTAATGCTTTCCGTGCTTCGTGATGATGAGTATCGCTATTTAGCCAATGTCGCTCATGAGCTTGGAATGGGCGTTTTAACAGAAGTGAATGATGAAGCAGAAGTTCGAAGGGCATTGAAGCTTCGTGCAAAAGTGATTGGTATTAATAATCGTGATCTTCGCGATCTTTCGATTGATCTTCATAAAACAGAGCGACTTCGTCAGCTGATGCCGGCGGATCAAATTGTGATTAGTGAATCAGGAATTCGAAGTTATGGCGAAATTCGCACAATCTCCCAATTTGCGGATGGTTTTTTAATCGGTAGTCATTTAATGGGTTCAGATAATCTTGAGAGAGCCTTACAAGAGCTCTTAACAGGTGGGCATAAGGTTTGTGGTTTAACGTCGGTTGAAGATGCAAAGGCTGCCTTTGATGCTGGTGCGCAATATGGTGGGTTAATCTTTATTTTGACAAGTCCACGTGGCGTGACTTATCGTCAAGCAAAAGAGATTGCTGGCAGTGTGCCACTTAATTTTATCGGTGTATTTCAAAATGATGATATTGATGCAATCCTCTTTATCACGAAAGAAGTGGGGCTTCACGCGGTTCAGCTTCATGGGAATGAGCCGCAGCATTATATCGATGAACTGCGAGCAAAGTTGCCAAGTGAAGTGAAAATCATTAAAGCGGTAAATATTCAAAATGGCGCAACAGAATTGCCGGCGATGGATTATCAACATGTGGATTACTATCTATTAGATGGTAAAAAAGGTGGTAGTGGTGAACCTTTTGATTGGTCGCTCTTAAAAGGACAGGATCTTTCGAACCTATTCCTTGCAGGTGGAATTTCGAGTCACAATATTGAGGAAGCCTTAAGTTTTCATCCTTTAGGCGTGGATATCAACTCAGGTGTAGAGAGTGAACCCGGCAAGAAAGATGCCACTAGGCTCCAGAAAATTTTTGCGCAGATCGTGGAATATAAACGCCAAAGTTAGAATGAGGGGAAGATTGAAGCGTACATTATCAGAGATAGTGTGTTTCTTCAGAAGAATTGAGAAGGGCCGGGTTTCATGTTTTTACTTCAAAAAAGAATTGCATGCCGGCACTTGAGAAGCATAGACTTCTCC
>CAZPIQ010000039.1:7748-15896 GCA_964586665.1 uncultured Ignatzschineria sp.
GAAATCCGAAATCCGAAATCCGAAATCCGAAATCCGAAATCCGAAATCCGAAATCCGAAATCTGAACGTAATTAATAATAGTCATTACAATATAGAAGAATACAAAGCGCTGGCGCGAGATTTAGAAAAATATGCAAACGTTCGTACCAGCCGCGCAATAAACTTTAAAAAAGAAATATTGCATAACGCGATCGTAGCGTAACACAGTCGTATTCAAGCAAGATTTCAAAATAACCTATAACAGAATCTATAACAGAATTTTATAACAAAACCTATAACAAAATAATTAAAATCATAAGTGAGAGAACAATGAGAAAGTTAGATCCCTATTTTGGTGAGTTTGGTGGGCAGTTTGTGCCGGAGCTTTTGATTCCGGCGCTTGACCAGCTTGAAGCAGAGTTTATCAAGGCGAAAAATGACCCGGAGTTTCAGAAAGAGTTTGTGGATCTTTTGAAAAACTATGCCGGTAGACCTACCGCATTAACACTTTGTAAAAACTTAACCGAAGGCACAAAGACAAAACTCTACCTTAAACGTGAAGATCTTCTTCATGGCGGAGCACATAAAACGAATCAAGTATTAGGTCAAGCGCTCCTTGCCAAACGAATGGGGAAAACAGAGATCATTGCTGAAACCGGTGCAGGGCAACATGGCGTTGCAACAGCACTCGCTTGTGCGCTTTTGAATATGAAGTGCCGGATCTATATGGGCGCGAAAGATATCGAACGCCAATCGCCCAATGTTTTCAGAATGGAGCTAATGGGCGCTGAGATTATCCCGGTAACAAGTGGTTCAGGCACATTAAAAGATGCTTGTAATGAAGCACTTCGTGACTGGTCAGCAAGTTATAAAACGACCCATTATCTTTTAGGAACAGCGGCAGGTCCGCATCCTTTCCCAACGATTGTTCGTGAATTCCAAAAGATGGTTGGTGAAGAGACTAAAGCGGAGATTTTAGAACGTGAAGGCAGATTGCCAGATGCAGTGCTTGCTTGTATCGGCGGTGGATCTAATGCGATTGGAATGTTTACCGATTTTATTCCGGAAGAGAATGTTCGCTTAATCGGCGTTGAACCAGGTGGTAAAGGCATTCATACAGGAGAGCATGGGGCATCGTTGAAACATGGTACGCCAGGAATCTATTTTGGCATGAAGTCGCACTTAATGCAGACAGAAGAAGGACAGATTAAAGGTTCGTACTCAGTATCAGCAGGATTAGATTTCCCATCGGTCGGGCCCCAACATGTTCATTTAAATAATATCGGTCGTGCAGAATATGTATCCGTCACAGATGAGGAAGCACTTAATGCATTCCAACAGCTTGCGAAAAGAGAAGGGATATTGCCGGCATTAGAATCTTCACATGCACTCGCTTATGCGCTGAAAATGATTCAAGAGAACCCAGAGAAAGAGCAATTATTGGTCGTGAATCTTTCAGGTCGTGGCGATAAGGATATTTTTACAGTGCATAAAATTTTACAAGGAGCGCAATAATGAGCCGTTATCAGAATCTATTTAATCGTCTAGAAGCCAATAACGAAGGCGCTTTTGTCCCATTTGTCGTACTTGGCGATCCTAGTTTTGAGCTGTCCAAACAAATTTTAATGACACTCATCGAATCAGGGGCTGATGCTCTTGAAGTGAGTATTCCTTTTACTGATCCCTTAGCGGATGGTCCTGAGATTCAAGGGGCTGTTTTAAGAGCACTCGGTAATGGAATGAGCGTTGAGAAATCCTTTACACTCTTAAAAGAGATTCGTGAGCTTTATCCTGAAATTCCGATTGGTCTATTGATGTATGCCAACCTTGTCCATGCTGCCGGCATTGATCAGTTCTATGCGCGTTGTCAGGAAGTAGGCGTTGATTCAGTATTAGTGGCAGATGTTCCCCTTCGTGAATCGAAGGATTTTAGAGAAGCTGCTCGAAAGCATGCGATCGCACCGATCTTTATCTGCCCGCCAGATGCTACAGATGAAACAATTGCCGGCATTGCAAAAGAGGGTGAAGGCTATACCTATCTCGTATCACGCGCGGGCGTTACAGGCGTTGATAAAGCAGAAGAGGGTGAGCGAGATGTGAGAAAGGGCGATGGTTTAGGGGATGACTCGCTTGAGAGTAATATTGCAAAACTGAAAGCCGCAGGCGCGCCGCCGATTGTTCAAGGTTTTGGGATAGGTACGCCTTCGCAAGCAAAACACTATCTTGATCATGGTGTTGCCGGCGTTATTAGTGGCTCAGCGGTGACGCAAATTATTCGCGAAAATGCCGCTGATGAGACAAAATTGTTGGAAAAGATGGCTCAATTTATTGTATCGATGAAAGCTGCAACAAGACGCTAACATAAAAGATGCTTTTATCGTATAATCTCTTACATTCATCAATAATGGCATTATGCGTATAAGAGATTCATATCGGATATCTATTGTGAGATTGATATGGGATATTGAATAGGGCGCGAATCTCTAGATCAAGTCTTTATATGCTTGCCAACTCATTTTAAGCGACAAATTTGTAAGGATTGTAAGGAATGCATAAGTGGATCTATTTTGTGATTATCGTGCTCATTGCCATATTTATCTATATGGTCAGCATGCCTTTTGTGATGCTCTATAATGATGATAAGCAACCGATCGAAGAAGTCAGTTATTATCTTCCTGAAGGTGGGCTCGAATCTCAATTCCATAAAGAGGTTGAGATGGCAAAAGGAAAGCGTGCACGTGCGAAGGAAGCAGCTGAAGCAAAAGCACAAGAAGAAGTGCAATCTGAGTCAAATAGTGAGTCAGTGTTAGAGACTGAAACAGTTACTGAATGATAGTCAGAAGCGATCAGTAACGAATAATCATGATCTTCATAGGCGTGATTGTGATTGATTACACATTAACTTAGCTCTCGATGATATTGGAATTTAAGCATTTCAAAGACCGTTAGTGATAAACTAACGGTCTTTTTGTATCTCAGAGTAAAGATTAAAAGGATGATTGTTCAAATTAGTCTTTGATATTTACGAGCTGAATCAGTAATCTAGAAGCAGATAGAGAAGTAGCGTTTAATAGGATTCAATGAGGCCTTTAGAGGGGCTTATCATTAAAGGAGATAGCGATGTTAGTAAAAGACCATACTGTATTAGTATTAGTGGATGTTCAAGAGAGGCTCCTTCCTGTGATGTATAACAGCGAAACGGTGTTGAAAAATTTAGAAATTTTAGTGGAAGGCGCATTAACGTTCAATATTCCGATTGTTTGGCTCGAGCAATATCCTAAAGGGCTTGGCGAAACGGTTCCCTCTCTTAAAGCGTTATTAGACGCAAAAGGTTTAAAGCCGATTGAGAAGATGACCTTTAGTGGCGTACCGCACCCAGAATTCCAAGCGGTGTTAGAGAAATATGATCATGCGCACTTCCTTGTTGCCGGCATTGAGACACATGTTTGTGTTTATCAAACTGTTCGTGATCTCCTAGCGGAAGATTATGATGTAGAAGTTGTCACAGATGCAGTTTCATCGCGTGTTGAAGCGAATACGGAGCTTGGGCTTAATAAGATGATTCAGTCAGGTGCAAATCTAACAAGTGTGGAAATGGCGCTCTTTGAAATGTTAGAAACCGCAGAAGATGAAGACTTTAAAGCAATTAGTAAATTAATTCGCTAAGTCTTCCAATATTTTAATGATTGAGATCGTAATAAATCGGTAATTTAAATTGTATCGTTTTTTTACATGATTATAATAGAGATAAATAAGCCTATTTAGATCGGTATTTTTAGATGGAGATTATCCGATAGGTTTATTCATGATTTTAAATTCCAGCGATTCTCTGATCGCTGGTTTTTTACTAACTAGTGATATAAAAGCGATTGAAATAGATATCTCAATAGATATCTAGATGGATATCAAGATAGATCTTGAGGTGAATATTGAGGCCATTTTTACGAAATTAGCATTAGCACTAGTATTAGTAATAGCATTGAAGAAAAAATGTTAATAAAGAGATCAAAATAGGTTATCTAGAGCAGTTAAGCATGGAAGGGCTAGATAATACAGATAGATTATTAAGAAAAATCACAAAGAAGAATGACAAAGAAATCTTAAAATGAATACAGAACTTATAATTGTTTTAGCCTTACTATTTGCCGCGATTGTCGCGTTTATGATGAATAAGCCGCGTATGGATGTTGTTGCAATCTGTGCGCTTTTAGCGCTTCCTTTAACAGGCAGTGTGACGTTGAATCAGGCACTTGCCGGCTTTAGTGATAGTAGCGTGATTATTGTCGCCGTCTTCTTTATTATTGGTGATGGTTTGGTTCGAACGGGTGTTGCCTTTAGGGTGGGTGATTGGCTCATGAAACAGTCGAAAAATAGCGAGACTCGCTTGATTGTTCTATTGATGCTGTCGGTTGCGCTATTGGGCTCAGTGATGAGCTCTACGGGAATTGTGGCAATCTTTATTCCGATTGTTTTAAGTGTTGCGGCCAAAATGAAGGCAGATATAAGACGATTGATGATGCCACTCAGTTTCGCAGGCCTTATTAGTGGGATGTTAACACTTGTTGCAACAGCGCCGAACCTTGTTGTTTCAGCACAATTAGAGCTTGCAGGTAATGATCAATTTCAATTCTTCTCATTCACGCCGATAGGTTTAATTGTTTTGGTGGTGGGAATTTTCTATATGCTCTTTGCAAGACGTTTTTTAGGTAAGAAGAGTACAGAAACAGCTGGTCCTGGTCATGCGCGTATTAATTTTAATGATCTTGCTAGTGAATATAAGCTCAAAGGACGTAACTACCGTGCGCAGGTGGGAAAAGGTTCACCGATGATCGGTAAACGGCTCTCAGAGCTTAATCTGCGTGAAGGACATGGGGCGAATATTATCGCCGTTGAACGTCGATTAAATCGACTTCGTAACGTCGTACTTGATGGCGTTCCTGACCGTGTTATCCAAGAGAATGACGTACTTCTCTTTGACTTCTTCTATCCTGAAAATGTGGATCATTTCTTAAAGCAGTTTAATCTTGTTTCATTGCCACTCATGAGTAGTTACTTTAATGAACACTCCCGCGAGATCGGCATGGTAGAGGTAACGATTCATCCTGATTCTAAGCTGATAGATAAAACCGTTTTAGAAAATGCCTTTAGAACCCGTTTTGGTCTCAATGTTATGGGAATTAAGCGTCAAGGTGAAGTGCTTGAAAATGAGCTCTTAAATGAGAAACTTAAACGTGGGGATACATTATTAGTATTTGGGATGTGGCGTTCGATTCGTCAGCTTCAAACGATGACAAATGACTTTGTTGTACTCACAATTCCCGCGGAAGTAGATGAAGTTGCACCGGCAATGGACAAAGCGCCTTATGCAATTATTGCGCTCCTTATTACAGTGGGGCTGATGATCTCCGGCATTTTCCCAAATGTTTTAATTGCGATCTTTGGTGCGTTATTAATGGGGTTATTTGGATGTATCACGATGGATAGTGCTTATAAATCGATCCATTGGCAGAGTATTATTCTTATTGTCGGAATGTTCCCCTTCGCCGTTGCACTTCAAAATACTGGCGGGGTTGACCTTGCGGTTAAATACTTGCTTGAAGCAAGTGGTGGTGCCAGTCCGCGGGTTGTTCTCGCCATGCTCTTTGGGATTACAGCATTAACAGGGCTATTTATCTCTAATACCGCTACGGCTGTTCTATTAGCGCCGATTGCGATCCAAACAGCTTCAGCGCTTGGCGTTTCTCCTTATCCCTTTGCAATGGCGGTTGCTATTGCTGCATCAGCGGCCTTTATGACACCCGTCTCATCGCCTGTAAATACGTTGGTTGTGGGGCCTGGTAAATATAGTTTTGGTGACTTTGTGAAGATCGGGGTGCCTTTCGTACTGATTGTGATGGCGATTTCGGTATTCTTTATTCCGATTTTATTCCCGCTCCATCCATAGAGAAATTAGTTGGAAGAGCACAGAAAACCGCTAATTTATTGAAGTTAGCGGTTTTTTTTTACAGGTGTTTTTTGATTATATTATTTGACGAAAGTTTTAGTGAGCTTTCTGATGTCTCTTAAGATTCTTTATGACGAGATCTGTGATGGATTTAAGCTGCTTGTAATAAGTTTGCATCTGCTTTTCGTCTTCACTGAGTTTGACTTGTAGATCATCATCGATTTCTGTAGCTTGACACTCTTTGCGAAGATTGATGGTGTGTTCGATTTGTAGGCAATAATCCTCAAGTGTAAAGAGCGTTTCACGGAGGATATTGAGCGCTTCATGAGTTTGATCCTCAATGGCTATCTGATAAATAGCGAGATCGATAAGATGAATCACTGAGCGCTGAATACTGGTGATAGAACCGATTTTTTCAATAAGGTCTAGGTTTAGATCTAAGCTTTTTAAAATGGGAATAGTTTCAATCACTTTTTGATGATAAATATGCATGCGGTATTGTAGTAAGTGATCGATACCGAGTTCTTTGAGGTTATTAATAATTTGCGCTATACGTTGATAGAGTTCAATATTATCAAAAGAGGTTGGGTTTAATCCGATAGTACCGGCATTAGAGAAGTAATTGACACGTTGAAAAGATGGACTTGTACTAATCTCTTTATAGAATTGAACGATACTTTGATCAAGATGCTGTATATCCATATATGCTCCTTATCCCATTTGTAAATATCCGCCATTAATGAATGGTCGCAATATATTTACTTTGGAACTTATTAATTTATGGAATAATATTACAGTAACTCTTTAATACAGTGGAGAAAACTTAACCTTAACCTGATACTAATCAGATTAAGGCGTTTTGAGGATCAATCTAGATCAAAAAAGTGAATTATTTGAGTTCATTCGGTTTGATGAGCGCAAAGTTGATGTGGCAATAACCGCTAGGATTTTTTTGTAAATAGGTCTGATGATACTCTTCTGCTGGCCACATTTTGGTGAGTTTCTCGACTTCAACAGCAATCGGCGCGCTATAGGCTTGTTGTTCTTTTGTGATAAATGCTTTGATGATCGGAAGATCGGCATTGTTCGTATAATAAACGCCGGTGCGATATTGGGTACCAACATCACCGCCTTGTTGATTGAGCGAGATAGGGTCGATCATTCTAAAAAGATGCTCTAAGATTTTTTCAAGTGAAATCACATCGGCATCATAAGTGATTTTGACTACTTCAGCATGATCTGTTGTCATTGTGCAGACTTCTTCATAAGTCGGGTTATCTTTAATTCCTTGCGCATAGCCTGTTTCAGTTGCAATAACCCCTTTTAAGCGTTGATAATATTCCTCAACACCCCAAAAACAGCCACCTGCGACCACAATTTCTTGAATATTTTCTGTTGACATAATCTTGATTCCTTTAAAATCCATTGTGTAATGAATATCGAGTTGAGCTTGTGAAATAAGAAAGTGAATCTGTAAAATGCCCATCACTTTTTATGTTCTTATGTTCTTTGTACTTTTTATGTATTTCTAGATATTTCTATTTGAGATTTTCTGAGCGATCTCTTGATATAGACTGATACTGATTTTTAGATTCTAACATATCAATAAGAAAGGTAAGCGGAATCAGCGATCGCAAGTTTGTTATCGGATTGCTGTCGGTTTTTTATCGAGGCTGTTTTGAAGAATACCGCTGATCAATAATTTTAATGGGTATTTATCATATTGAAAACACTGAAATATTCATCATTATGAGGTATCGTATCATTGCTCGGGTAAAGTTTGAGCGTATCGGTCACGATGAAATTTCATATAATAGTGCTTTAAGAAGCTGTGTGAATAGGAGTAGTAAAATGAGCGAAGAATTAGATGATTTAACATTCGATTTAGACAACCTTTATGAAGGTGTTGCTGGAAACTCTGAAAATCCAATTGATACATCAGAGCCAGAAGAAGTCGAAGATGTTGGCTGTGTGGGCGGTGCATGTACGCTCTAATTACTTGTAGGTGATGTGAGGCTACTGCGACTCCAGTATTGTAAGGAACGCTGTCAGGACAATGGCATCATTGGAATCGATATTCATAGAATAAGAACAAGGATCTAACCAAACCCGGTAGATCCTTTTTTTGTATCTGCGTATCGTGAGATAGGGATTATCTTAATATCATCATTTGAGCATTATCTCTGCGGTAACTCATTAGGGCGAAGATCAAAGAGGAGAAGTTC
>CAZPIQ010000040.1:0-12561 GCA_964586665.1 uncultured Ignatzschineria sp.
ACAAACTATACTCTAATTTATAAAAAATTGGAAGACCAATTTAAAATTAATTCCAAGCAGGCACCGTGTAAATCACAGGTGATGTCTCTGCTTCTTCATAAGTTACAAGCTCATAGGCAGACGGATCTTTTACAAGCTCACGGATAAGCATATTATTCATCATATGCCCTGCTTTGTAACCCACAAATTCTCCAATAATAGGATGCCCAAGAACGTAAAGATCGCCTACAGCATCTAAAACTTTGTGACGAACAAACTCATCTTCATAACGAAGCCCATCACTATTAAGAATTCGATAATCATCAACAACAATCGCATTATCCATGCTACCGCCGAGCGCTAAATTGAGTTCACGCATCAATTCAAGATCTTTCATAAAACCAAAAGTTCTCGCTCTTGCAATTTCCTCAATATAGTATTGACTTGAAAATTCACAGCGATGCTGTGGATTTGTTTTATCTAAAACAGCATGATCAAATTTAATTGTAAAATCTAATCTAAAGCCATTATAAGGTAGTAATTTTGCAATCTTATCTTCATGCTTATAAGTCACTGGCTTTTTAATTTTAATGAATTTCTTTGCAGCATTTTGCTCTTGAATTCCTGCTGACTGAATCAAGTATACAAAAGGCGCTGAACTTCCATCCATAATCGGAATCTCAGGCGCGCTCACTTCAATGATAATATTATCAATTCCCAAACCACAAAGCGCAGACATCAAGTGCTCAATTGTCGAAATCGTCACCTCAGGTGCCTCGGGTGTGGCAATCATTGTTGCTAGCTGTGTACTTACGACAGAATCAGCCTGTATTTTGATATCAGGCGAAGGAACATCTGTTCTTCTAAAAACAATTCCCTGATCGATGCCAGCAGGCCTCAAGGTAAGATAAACTTTCTTACCTGAATGCAGACCTATACCTGTCGTTTGGACTAAACTTTTAATCGTTCTCTGTTTTAACATAGTCTTAACTTAAACTATCCTTGCTTAAGAGTTTTTTCTCAAAAATGCAGGAATATCAAGATATCCCGGCGATTGTTGTGTCGCAGGTTTTACATACTCACGCGTTCCAACCTCAGTCTGAGCTGGCTTAGCAGTTCTTCCAAGTAGCTGATCTGCGATGCTCCCACGCTCAACTGGTGCTTGATATTCACCTAAACCCGTTGCAACTAATGTTACACGGATATCATCACCCATCTCTTCATCTAAAACCGTACCAAATACAACAGTTGTCTCTTCATTCGCATATTCACTTACAATAGCACCGATCTCTTGAAGATCACCCATTGAGAGACCTTTACCACCTGAGATATTAATTAAGAGACCTTTCGCTCCGGCAATACTAACATCTTCAAGAAGCGGAGATGAAATTGCCTGCTGAATTGCTTCACGAGCAGCATTATCTCCCGAGGAAAGACCGACCCCCATCATTGCTAGACCTTGTTGCTTCATCACAGTTTTTACGTCATTGAAGTCTAGGTTAATAAGTCCAGGCTTGGTAATACTATCTGTAATACCTTGAACTGCATTAAACAATACATTATTGGCTGCACTAAACGCATCATAAAGGCTTACACCTTTACCTAAAACGCTCACTAAACGATCATTGGGGATTGTAATTAATGAATCTACTTGTTGCGCAAGTTGCTTTAAGCCTTGATTAGCAGCCATGTCGCGCTTTTTCCCTTCCATTGAGAAAGGTCTTGAAACAACTGCCACTGTTAAAATCCCTAATTCTTTGGCGATCTCCGCAACGATAGGTGCTGCACCTGTACCTGTACCACCACCCATTCCTGCTGCAATAAACACCATATCGGCGCCATTTAACTCCGCTTTGATATGATCCTTAGTCTCTTCAGCAGCCTGACGCCCTACTTCCGGATTTGCCCCAGCACCGAGCCCACGCGTAAGCTCTTCACCTAGCTGGATTCGAACATCAGCCTTAGCTTCACGTAAATCTTGCGCATCTGTATTGGCAGCAATAAATGTTACCCCTGTTAAACCAGAGTTTACCATATGCGTGATTGCATTACCGCCAGCACCACCGACGCCTATTACCTTAATAACAGGACCATGCTCGTTAAGATCTTGCTGCAGTTCAAATATGGACATTATTAATCCTCATTTATATTCGTATTCTTTAATATTACTAGTAATGTTATTGATAACATTCTAGTGTTTTTATATCTCTCACTAAAAATTTTCAGTGATTTTCTTATATATCTTACTAAAAAAGTTACCTTTTGGCATTGTTTTTTGTATCTCTTTTTGCCAAATGGTTTTATCAACCCTTGCAGCTAACAATCCTATTGCAGCTGCATGCGCCGGAGTTAAGCCTTCACCCCCACCTTTGACATGATTCAAGGGGATACCAAGACGACAATGTTTTTCCATGATATCTTGCACCAGATCGCCACATCCTGCAATCATGCTCCCGCCACCTGTCAATACAATACCCGCATCATGAGGTTGAAAAACACCCGCTTCTTCGATCTTCATTCTAACGAATTCAAAAATCTCGCGATACCTAGCTTCAATAATAGAAGTTAGCTCTCGTCTCGACATGGTGCGACTTTCTGTTTGATTAGTTATCACCGGCAAAGTAAAAGTATCATCAAAGCTCGTATAGCCCACACAACTACCATACTCAATTTTAATACTCTCTGCTACTTGGGTTGAGAATCTCTTCACTTTTGCAATATCTGCTGTGACATCATCTCCACCAAAGGGCATTGATTCGTGGTAAACAACAACCCCCGATTGGTATACAACAACATCTGTGACACCCGCGCCAATATCTATTACCGTTATACCACGTTGCTTTTCATCTTCTGATAAAACAGCGATCGCTGAAGCAATACCTTCATAAATAATATTATCAACTTTAGTACTTCTATCAGTAGTAATACAGTTAGTAATATTGGCCATTTCGTTTGTAGCAGCTGTTACCAAATGAGACATTAATGTAAATTTAACACCTGCAAGTCCAAGTGCATTTTCAACGGGAGGCCCGCCATCAACGATATATTTTTGAGGCAATACATGGAGCACTCGCTCACCGACATCTAATTTTAATTTTCCAGCCTCTAGAGAAATTCTTGCTTGATCTTTCTCTGTAAAACGCTCACCCGAAATTGTCACTACACCATTATTATTTCTACTGCGAATATGAGCGCCTGAAATAGAGGTCGATACTGACCATACATTTACATTTTCTTCTCGCTCAAACTCATCGATCATATCTTGCACGATATTCGTGATAGGCACAATATTCGTAATAATACCCCGCTTAATACCTCGAGATGGTCTCGATGAAACCTTAATAATCTCTAAAAAAGGACCTTCATCAGGATATATTTGCGCCATAACACCAACAACATTATGTGTGCCAATATCAATACTAAGCTCCACGGAAACAGTTGTATTTTCAGTCATTTTTTGCGCCCTATTTAATTACTTACTCTTTATCTTCACAAATTCTTTAGAATCCTCTTTCCATTTAACAGAGAATCCATTTTTATATCTAAAATCAATATGCTGAATTCTATCAAGAACTTCCCTGTCTGGAAACTGCCTTAAGAACCGAGTTAATCTTTGGTCAAAATCCTCCGACCCCATAATGAGTATCAAATCACTCTCTAAGATGATCGTCCAGGAGTCTGTGTCATCTAATTTTAACTCTTTCAACTGAAAGCCTGCCTTAGAAAGCGCATCACTCGCTCTTAAATAGACATCTAATACTTCGCCTGACTTTCCTGGATCTCCCGATAGATATGCCCAATCTTTATTCTCGGGAATAAAGCTAGGTTCAAATGTTTTACCACTATCATCTACCATTTCAACAACATTCCAAACAGCTAAAGGCCTCTCTTCTTCGATATACACCTCAAGTTCATTGAACCATTTTCGATTGAGTGAGACATCCTTAATCCAACTTTCAGCCAAAATCTGATCTTGATAAGCTTTCATGTCAAGCCCTACCAAATTCTGCCCCATTGCATCTTGAACTAATTCATTCACACGATCTTCTGATAAATAATGCACATCACCATAAACAGAAACGGTTTCTATCGTAAAAAATGTATTACTTTTTTTAAGGTATTGCCACCCATAATATGGACCAACAAAGATCACAGCCAATATACTAATCATCAGAATATAGCGAAGCACTCGCCTCACTGACCGCCAAAAACCTATCCAATCAAAAGGCTTTTTTTGTACAACACCATGGCGTTGCCGATGCTTTGATCTGCTGGCGCGATTTATTTGTAATAATATTTTCAGGCTATTCAAGATTATTAAAACTCATTATACATTAAGATTAAGGTTTACAAACCTTCCATAGATCCTTCAAGAATCGACCAACATAATTGATCAAAGCTAAGACCTGAAGTTTTAGCCGCCAAAGGCACTAGCGAATGATTAGTCATGCCTGGCACTGTATTAATTTCTAGAAGCCATGGATTATTATCCTTATCAACGACAAAATCAACTCTACCCCAACCTCTAGCACCTAACGAACTAAAGGCTTTCTCACAAAGAGCTCTAAATCTAGTTTCATCAGATTCACTTAACCCAGCTGGGCAGAAATAACGAGTATCATCACGCAGGTACTTCGCTTCATAATCATAAAATGCTAAATCTGTTTCCATGCGAATAATAGGTAATGCTTTACCATTTAAAATCGCGCATGTGTATTCACCATTACCAATGATCCAATTTTCAGCAAATACAGGAGAATTATAACCACCAGCAGCTTCCCATGCTTTAACAAGATCATCCGCCCGATCAACACGACTCACACCGATGCTCGATCCTTCTTCAGCAGGCTTTACCGCAACAGGATAAGTGAGTGTATCTTTTAAACTCATCGCATCAGAGAGATCATGAATCATATAGGATTCTAAAACCGGAAGATCAATGGCTTTCCAAATTTGCTTTGTTCTGATTTTATCCATCCCAACACTAGAGGCAAGCACACCACTGCCTGTATAAGGAATATTGAGATATTCAAGTGCGCCTTGCACTACACCATCTTCCCCACCGCGACCATGGAGAACGATAAACACTCGATCAAATTTCTCTTCTTTTAAATAAGAAAGGAGTTCAACCGCTTTTGTATCAACCCCATGCGCATTAATACCTTGTGCTTGCAAAGATGCAAGAACCGCTTCTCCTGACCATAGCGATACTTCACGCTCTGATGAAGTGCCTCCATAGATAACAGCGACTTTACCAAACATTTTTGGGTCTTGAATTTTCGAAGTCATTAAAGAGCCCCTCCCTTATAGAAATTAGAAGCAATACCACCGATATTTCCAGCCCCCATCATGACTATTAAATCACCATCTTTGGCAATTTTTGCATATTGGGTACGAATATTATCAATACTACCAACATATAGTGCTTCATTACCACCTTTCGCGCTCGCATCCGCAGCTAAACCTTCACCACTGATACCTGGAACCTCTGGCTCTCGTACTGAATAGATCTCTGTAATTAATACAGTATCAATTGTTGAAAGCACATCTACGAACTCACTATAAAGCTCTGCCGTTCTTGAGTGACGATGTGGCTGGAAGGCAACAACAATACGCTTATCTGGGTAAGCTGTTGTTAATGCTTCATAAACAGCCTTGATCTCTGTAGGGTGATGTCCGTAATCTTCCATGACTTCAATTGACCCACCTGATTGTAATGCCACAGATGGATGGAATTGGAATCTTCGTCCAATACCTTTAAAGCGACGAAGCGCTCTACGAATCGCGGGTTGAGGCACGCCTAGATCATTGGCAATTGCAATCGCCGCCAAGCTATTAAGCACACTGTATTTACCAGGAAGCGCCACCATAAACTCACTCACACCATGGGGCATTTTAACCTCAAAGCGCGTTTCCATACCGTGAGATGTATAATTTAAAAGCTGATAATCAGCACCTTCAGTTTCACCATAAGTAATGATTGGGCGATGAATTCTAGGAATCAAGTTTGCCACTTCCTCATTATCAATACAGAGCACCGCTAAACCATAAAATGGCAAAAGATGCAGAAAGTCTAAGAAGGTTTTACGAAGGTTCTCAATATCCCCACCATAAGTACTCATATGATCTTGATCGATATTCGTAATAATGGTCGACATCGGATGAAGATGGAGGAATGATGCATCTGACTCATCAGCTTCTGCCACCAAGTATTGACCAAGCCCCAAACGCGCATTGACATTTGAACTATTAAGTCTTCCCCCAATTACATAAGTTGGGTCGAGTCCTGCTTCATCTAAAATAGAAGCTAAAAGACTTGTCGTTGTCGTTTTACCATGTGTTCCTGCAACAGCAATCCCGAATCTAAAGCGCATAAGTTCGCCAAGCATTTGTGCTCTTTGAATAATTGGAATACGCGCTTCTTTTGCACTAATCACTTCCGGGTTATTTTCTTTTACAGCGGTTGATGTAACAACAACATCAGCCCCAATAACATGCTCTTTCGCATGACCAATCCAAACAAGTGCACCCAGGTCAATTAAACGCTCTACAACAGGTGATTCTGAAATATCTGAACCCGTTACTTCATACCCCAAATTCAAGAGCACTTCAGCAATACCGCACATTCCCGAGCCACCAATTCCGACGAAGTGAATTCTTTCAATACGACGCATGTCTGATGGGCAAATATAACTTTTTGGATTCATGATTGTATAACCTTTTCAATTTCTGAAACAATGAGAGTTGTCGCTTCAGGTTTCGCTAAAATTTCTGTTTTTTCTGCCATTTTGATGGCTTTTGCTCGTGTAAATTCACGAAGTAACGCCTCAAGTACAGGAAGTGATATCTCTGATTCACAATAGAGATAAGCCGCTCCTATATCCTCAAGCGCTTTTGCATTTTTTGTTTGATGATCATCCACCGCTTTGGCAAATGGGATAAAGCAACTTGCAACATGCACTGCTAAAACTTCCGATACCGTTAAAGCACCTGCCCGACAGATCACTAAGTCAGCCCATGCATACGCTTCAACCATATCATCAATAAAAGGGGTTAATTTATAATTAGACTGATTGAAATTCTCATCATTCTTATGGGCTTCATAGAAAGCCTTACCTGTTTGATGCCAAATTTCAAATTTTGAAGATAGATCTGTTTTCGAAAAGGACTCCATCAATTGATTTAATATCCTCGCACCCTGCGAGCCACCCACAATTAAAATTCTGATTGGGGAATCACCGCGACTTTCATAACGCGCCTTAAAAGGTTCGATATTCAAAAGATCTTCTCGAATCGGATTACCGACAACCGTTGCTTTCGGAAGTAGTGTATTAAATGCGGCTAGATTACGTTTACTTATTTTTGAAAGAACTTTATTCACAAGTCCCGGCACGGCATTTTGCTCATGAATCACGATAGGAATACCTAGTAATTTTGCCGCAATTCCGCCAGGCGCTGCCGCAAACCCGCCGAATCCAACAACGCATAATGGTTTAACCGACTTCAAAAATCGCATCGCATCACGTACAGCACCGGTTAATCTAAAAGGCAGCATTAACCACCCTTTTAGTCCATTACCGCGCAATCCTGTCATTGATAGAGAATGAAGTGGGAAACCATTTTTAGGCACTAAGTCAAGCTCAAGACCATTCGCACCGAGCCAATGAATCATATAACCTCTTTTCTCAAGCGCTTTACCGACAGCAAGGCCTGGAAATATATGCCCACCTGTGCCACCGGCCATAATGACGATATTTTTATTAAATGTCATCGCAACTTACCTTCATTCTTATACTTGATCGATCAAATTCACTATCATATTTATCCATCTGCTTCACAAGATAATTTTCCCGCTCTGTGAGCTGTATAAATCGATCCACTCTAAATAATAATCCAATCCCGATCATCATCGTAATCATACTAGAACCACCATAACTCATTAATGGTAATGTTAAGCCCTTCGTTGGCAAGATCCCAGAAGCAACCCCCATATGAATTAGCGCCTGTGTTGCAAACCAAAGCCCCATTCCGTACGAAATATAAGCCGCAAAATATTTTCCAAGATTTTCAGCGCGTCTACCTAAAGTAAATGTTCTGTGTAGAAAAGCCATATAGAGAAAGACAGAAAAAAGTTAATGATTAATAATTTTAATCCAAATAAGAGAGATGAATATATTCCAAAAAAACCAAACTCTTCAGCATAAATCGCAAAAATAAAATCCGTATGTGCTTCTGGCAAATAACCTAGCTTAGACATGCTTTCTCCGATACCGACACCAGACAATTTCCCTCGTCCAATGGCAATTAAGGAATTAACGAGCTGATATCCCTGATTATAAGCATCTTCCCAAGGTCTTAAGAATCCAGATAGTCGAGCACGACGATAAGGGGATGTATAAAGCACTAGCACCATTAAAAGTAGTGTTGGGACAAGAACAATTGCAAATCGCCATAAGCAGACACCAGCAATAAAGAGCAAGCCTAATCCCACTACAAAAATAATAGCTGTAGACCCAAAATCAGGCTCAAGTAGCAGTAATACACCTAATACGCCCATCACAAAGAGAGGGACGAAGAGCGCTGTGATCCTTGACGCAATAAACTCCTTTCGTCTATGCAGATAGGAAGCAACATAAATTAAGGCTGCAAACTTCGCGAGCTCTGCGGGCTGAAAGTTAAAGAACGCAATGGGTATCCAGCGAAGTGCGCCATTCACTTCTCGGCCGATTCCTGGTATCAAAACCAAAATCAAGCTTGTAATACTCGCCATCATTATCCAAGGAGTAAGATGATACCAGCGCCTAAGATTAATTTTATACGCAGCAACTGCCAACATTAAACCAAACCCAACGTATAGCAACTGCCTCATTCCATAATGAAACGGGGACAAACCATAATACTCCGCGATATAGCCGGAAGCAGTGGTAACCATCAAAAGACCAATTAATAGAAACAGTGATGCCGTAGCCATCAACCACGGGTCTAATCTAACAGATCCTACTTTCAATAATGAACTATTCAAAAACTCACCTATCTATTTCTTACATGTCGCAAAATTGTATCACAATCACCAACTACAAAGGTATGAATTAAACGCTTTAATTCAATTCATTAGCATCACTTTATACCAACTTAGAAACATATTCTTCAAACACATCCCCACGATGCTCAAACCCTTTAAATTGATCAAAGCTTGCACATGCAGGTGAGAAGAGCACGATGTCACCAGAAACAGCTATTCTTTTTAAATCTAACAATGCTACATCTAACGTCTTGCTCTCAAAAACAGGAATACTCTCTGGAATATGTGGCAAAATCGTATAATAGTCAGCCCCGATCAAAGCAACGCCAGCAACATTATTCAAAAGAAGAGTTTTTAAAACTGAAAAATCCTGATCCTTTGTAACACCACCTAGAATTAACCATTTTCTTTGTGGAAAACCTAAGATCGCAGCTTCCGTTGAGGAGATATTCGTCGCCTTAGAATCATTGTAATAAGCCACACCATCAATCTCTCTCACAAAGACCGAACGATGTGCTAATGGCTGATAACTTAAAATTCCCGCTTTAATAGCCGCCAATGATGCACCAAAAGTTTCAGCAATAGCCACACCGGCCACAATATTCAAAATATTATGTGTCCCGCCAAGCATTGTTCCTTCATAAGAAACAACTTCGCCACTTTTCGCAATCACTGATTGTTCTTGTAAGTCTGAGTAGTAATCACTTTCAGACAGCTTCTCTAATGAGAATCGTTTTACCTCTGAGAAGCCTTGAAAACGTCTATCTTGAAGCGCCTTGTCAACCAAAGGTTCATTCGTAGGAATGATCATTGTCTCTGATTGAGCAAAAAGTTTAAATTTAGATTCTACATAATGCTGATAATCACGATAACGATCCATGTGATCCGGCGATAGATTCAATACAACACCGACATCTGCTTGTAACGAATCGGTTGTTTCCAATTGAAAACTTGAAAGCTCCAACACAAAGAGGGGCTCACGTACATCATCAAGGTCACGATCACGATACTGAAGCCACAGATCAAGTGCCGGGAAACCTAAGTTTCCACCAACATAGAGATCATAGCCCGTTTCTGCAAATATACTTGCCACAAGCGTTGTCACTGTGCTTTTCCCATTGGTGCCGGTAATCGCAATAATATTCTCTTTCACAAGACGCGCAAAGAGCTCAATATCGCCCCCTACATTTTCTTTAGGAAGCCTTGCAATCGTTTTTGCTAATGCCGGCGTTGCAATTGCGACGCCAGGACTTACCCATAAATAATCGCACTCATCTAAAAGCGCCGAATCAAGCGTACCTGTCTCGATCTTTTTGCATAAAGGCTGAATTTCATCACAATTAGGGGGATCGACACGTGAATCGATCGCAAAAATCGAATCAACACCCGAATCAACACCCAAACGCGCAAGCGTTTTTACGATCGAAAGCCCTGTAATCCCAAAGCCAACCACAAGATGTTTTGAATCCTTAGCAAACATGCCGAACCTTTCTCATAAAGTGTAAAGTAAGTTATTATTAAATTAACCCCTTATAATACGCTTTATTTAAGATATAAAAAAGAAAAACCCCGTTAAAAAACGGGGTTCTATCATTATTTAGTCAATCAATACAAGGCGAATAGTCAGAGACTACTCTTTACCCTCTTCATGACGGTATTCCTCACCTGCTTTACGCTCATTAGTGATGACTTTATCTTTCTGTTTTAGTAACTGACGCTCAATTTTGCTAGCTGCTTCATCGATAGAAAGATACATATCTTCAGTCGTCGCTTCTGCGTGAAGATCATTACCTTTCGCAACCTTTAAAGTTACCTCAGCAATTTGGCGCTTATCTTTAATAGATAATACAACATGAGAAGAAATCACATGATCGCTGTAACGATCTAAACGTGAAAACTTATCTTCAACTCTACTACGAAGTCCATCCGTTAATTCTATGCCATGACCTGTTAAATTAACATTCATATAAATCTCCTTCATAAAATACAACTACTAAAATCAGAGGATCCTTACCTTATCGATTCACTCAACGATAACAGTAAAGACTTTACTTTTTTTATAAATTATCTTTATTCATCTTTGTTGATCTTTATATTTACACTAACACTTTTACATCTAAAGAGATAGCGATTTAAGTCACTTATTTCGTGTCTTTTCACACTTCACTGTACAAATATTTACCTACTTTTGACAAATAGAACAGAAGTAAGTTGCTCTATTACCTAAAACAATGCGCTCAATCGGCGTACCACACATGACGCAAGGCTGATCTTTTTGCCCATACACCAAAAGCTCTTGCGCAAAGTAACCGGGACTACCATCTGGCGTTGTGAAATCTTTAAGGGTTGTTCCCCCTTGGATAATCGCACGCTCTAGTACTTTCTTGATCTCGGCAACAAGCCTTGCCACTTCTTCTTGATTAAGATTATTCGCAGGTCTCTCAGGATGAATTCCTGCCATAAAGAGTGATTCATTGGCATAAATATTGCCGGCACCTACGACAAATGCTTGATCCATCACAATAGATTTAATAGCACGAGTTCTCCCTTTTAACTTTGGAAAGAGATATTCTCCCGTAAAGTCATCACTCAAAGGCTCTGGCGCTAATTTTTCTAGGAACGGGATCGTCTCATCTCGGCCATAAAGCTGAATAAAACCAAAACGACGAGGATCGTTATAGACAAGGACTTTATCCTCATCTACGCGCATCAGGAAGTGATCGTGTTTTTTGAGTTCAAAATCATCATCAAGCACCCGAATCGCACCAGACATCCCAAGATGAATCAGTACCTTGTAGTGCCCTGTCGTTAAAATTAAGTATTTCGCCCGGCGTTCAACTGCTAAAATCGTCTCGCCATAAAGCTTCTCAATTTCAGGCTTGATCGGGTAACGAAGTTTTTCATTACGAACTTCTATTGCGCGAACACGCTTTCCTTTAATATGAGGCTCAATACCTCTTCGGACGGTTTCTACTTCTGGTAATTCTGGCATACGCTTTCAACTCTTCTCTTTCGTGATAACATACTACTTTTTAGAATATCTCAAATTTTATCTCTTTAAGGATCTTACTCTAATATGCGACCGATTGTCTCTATTTCAAGAATGGGCGCGCTATTCTCTTATCTTGCGCTCTTTTTCTTTTCGATCTTCTGCATCGTTACCAATAAAATCTACCCTGAGCAACCAAGAATTTTCCTCGTGATTGGTCTTTTAATGCCTCTCGTATTCCCGGCAAGAGGCTTACTACGCGCAAAACGCTTTACCCATGCTTGGACAAGCTTCCTATCGCTCTTCTATTTAATCGCGGCAACCGATATTTGGGCTTCAGGCTATCCGGCAATTGGCAGTGTTTACTTCTTACTGACGATTATTCTCTTTGTAAGCTGTATTCTCTACGCACGCTATAGCCCTCTGCCTTTTAGAGAAGATGGCTCTGAGTCTCAAAAAGCGCAATAATATTTCAATAAAGCACGCATCAACAAAAACCCCAAGTGGATGAAATATCACTTGGGGTTTTTATGTTTTTACAGGCGCTTAAATCTATTCTTAAATCTATTCT
>CAZPIQ010000040.1:12661-15828 GCA_964586665.1 uncultured Ignatzschineria sp.
GATGATTAATATCGTCTTCCTTGCCAAAAATTTAAAGCCACACCAATCAGAAGAAGCACTAGCGAAACCCCTAACCAAAATAGATCGCCTAATTTAGCATAAGTCGTTGCCCCATCATAAGGCGTGACATCAACAACAAGTGCGCCCTTTTCAAACTGCGGAAGACTCTCCACAACTTGCCCATTTTGACTGATGAGTGCTGTAATCCCATTATTCGTCGATCTCACCACTTCACGCTGAAGTTCGATCGCTCTCGCTCTTGAGATTTGAAAATGTTGCCAAGGACCAATTGAATCCCCAAACCAAGCATCATTACTCACATTCACTAAAAACTGCGATTCTCGCCCTTGATAGCGAAGCTCATCGCCAAATACCGCTTCATAACAGATAAATGCCGAAGCTCTGAAATCTTGCCGTTGATCTTTGCCCTTTTTACTCGATATCACAAAAGGAGATTGCGCTTCTGCTCCCGGCGTTAGATCAGAATAAGGGATCGCAATTAAGCCACTAAAGAGATTCAGAATACTTCTAAAAGGGATAAACTCCCCAAATGGCACAAGATGAACCTTATCATAACGTTGATCTCTTGCTCGTACGGAATCACTAAAAGTTACCACTGAATTACGAACCGTTGAGCCATTGCCAGAGAAGATCCCCGTCATAATCGTCGTCTCTTCATTTTGTGACAGCGTACGGATATGATTACCAAGATTCAGTTCTAACTCATAAAGCGAAGGAATCGCCGTTTCTGGCCAAATGATTAGATCAGACTCATCTGCAACCTCTTCTGTAAGCGCCATATATGTTGCAAGAATATCGAAATACTGCGTTTCACTAAACTTCAATTCTTGCGCAATATTACCTTGCAATAACGCAACTTTGAGCGGATCACCTGCTTTCACAACATCATCTTTCACAAAAGTCATTGTGCCTAGCATCACACCGAACATCACTACAAAAGCAATCAAGCTCGGCGCTAGCTCTAATAAAAATTGTTTAAAGCTTGCTTTACCCACCTCAGTT
This sequence comes from uncultured Ignatzschineria sp., assembly GCA_964586665.1. Classification (GTDB taxonomy): domain Bacteria; phylum Pseudomonadota; class Gammaproteobacteria; order Cardiobacteriales; family Wohlfahrtiimonadaceae; genus Ignatzschineria. The sequence continues at coordinate 13,685 of CAZPIQ010000040.1, forward strand.
TGCGCTTGAGCAGATCGCCTTTTTTGTATTTTCTTACCGAGAAACATCAATACAATTGCGATAATGCCGGCAAACCAATAGATCCAAAAACTTGCCATAAGCGCGCCCATTTCAGGGAAAATCAAACTTGCAAGCTTTAACTCAGTGAGTGAATAACCCAATGCAAGCCAAGGGAATCCTGTCAATAACTCACTTCTAATAAGCTCAAGCACAACCCCTAAAACCGGAAAAATCAGGCCGATCCTAATATAAAGACACCCCTTTATTTTTGCCATAAGATAGGCCAAAACACCATAATAAAGCGCTAAGTAGAGCGCTAACAACAATGTTAAGAGAATCCCAAAAGGAAGCGGTGCGCCCCCAAATTCCAAAAGGCTAATACGCACCCACCAAATCCCCCAAGCAAACATCCCAAATCCGAAGGAGAGTCCTAAAAGGAAACTGCGCTTCGGGGACTTTTGTTGAATAAGGAGCAGTAATACCCCCAATGCGATCGGTGCAATCAATGTAAAACTGAACGGCGCAAAGCTTAAGGGCATCAACGCACCTAAAAGTAGCGCAATAACCACTTGAGAAATTCTAGATTGCAACATTATGAAGTAATTCCTAAATCATGATAGATAGCGTGAATGATATTGAGATATTTACCCGCTGGCAATTGATCACCATAAAAAAGATGAGGATTTTGCTGAGGATTACAAACCGGTGTGTTTTTTCGATTCGTTAGATAAACAATTGAAAGTTCATGTAGCGGATCGTGCGTTACTAAGCAACCGGTCCAACCTGTGTGCCCATAAGCGCGATGATGCCCATCTTTACCGGCATAATCGCCAAACATATAACGCATATCGAACCCATTTAAGCGGTAACCCAACCCAAAGGTTTGATCTTGATATACCGGCGTTAAAAAGCGATTTTTAATTTGATTAGAAAAAATCCCATTTGAAAGCGTAGCTGGATCTGTCATCAGCTTCCAAAGCGTCAGAAGATCCTCTGCATTACTAAAAAGCCCGGCATGCCCTGAAATACCCTCCATACAGTAGAACGCTTTTTCATCTTGCACTTCGCCCTGTATCTCTCTCTTTCGAATATTCGGGTAATCGTAAAGACCATCTCGGGTATTGCCCTGCCTTTCTGTTCCTGCAATGTCATCCTTCGAAAAACCATTTTGAAGCGGATTGTAACAAATATGCTTTAAGCCAAGAGGCTCCCAAAAGCTTTCTCGCAATTGTACCTCTAAACTCTTGCCCGCAATGCGCTCTAGAATAAATGTAAGGAGCATAAAATCCACATCTGAATAGAGACCAAAGCTCTCAGGTCGGTGCACTAAAGGTGCTTTTAATAAAGCATCCACAAAGACCGCTCGATCCTGACAGTAAAGCTCAGCGCTATAACTCGGATCATAAAAGAGCGGATTAGGCTCAAATCCAGCATGATGCGATAACAACGCTTTGATTGAAATATTTCCCACAGCAATTTGATCTTTTTGAAATGCCGGTACTTTAAAAAAGCTTGAGACTTTTCGATCTAATAATGCCGGATCATCTTGCGCATATTTTTGAAAGAGATAAGTGGTCGCAAATAGCTTTGTTAAGGAGGCAATATCAAAAAGCGTAGAAGCTGTCACAGGCTGACCCCGTGTAAATACTAATGAACCATCCGCTTGCGCTTCACAGTCTGTTAAAGAAGTTGAGCCAAAATATTGGGTATAGAGTCTTTCGCCCCCTTTTTCAACAATTAACTGACCACCTGGGAAACCTTGTTCAAGGGATGACGCAATAACTTGATCAATTTGTTGCCACTTCACATTAAAATCCTTCTCTATTTTGAGTATCAATCATCTCATAAATCATCAAACTAGACCTAAAACGATATTTGCAATCTCAAGTAAAGTCATCAGAAAATACTAAAAACAATAAAGAAATAATAAAGAAACAATAAAAATGACTTTCTACACACTATTTTAACTTGTAATATCAACCACTAGCCTTTGATGCACAATAATACACCAACAAGAGATCTTGACGGAATCATCAAAATCCTGTTTAATAGCCACTCATTAGCACATGGCTTGATAGCTCAGTTGGTAGAGCAGCGGATTGAAAATCCGCGTGTCGTCAGTTCGATTCTGTCTCGAGCCACCA
>CAZPIQ010000041.1:0-15754 GCA_964586665.1 uncultured Ignatzschineria sp.
TAAAATCAAGGAATATGGTTTTATCTTTCTGTTTGAAAGCTTCTCTTAAAGCAGGTTCAACATCACTGGGTTTGTGAATTTGAACACCGCTATGACCATAAGCCTCAGCAAGTTTTACAAAATCTGGGAGAGAGTCGAAATAACTCATACAGTAACGTTTTTGGAAGAAGAACTCTTGCCATTGACGAACCATCCCAAGGTAACCATTATTGAGGTTAATAATTTTAACAGGCGAGCAGTATTGAAGCATTGTAGAGAGCTCTTGGAGCATCATTTGAATACTACCATCGCCGGTAATACAGGCAACATCACGATCAGGACGTGCAATTTTAGCGCCCATTGCCGCAGGAAGACCAAAGCCCATTGTGCCAAGTCCACCTGAGTTGAGCCATTGACGTGGTTCATCAAAGGGGTAGTATTGCGCAGCCCACATCTGATGCTGTCCGACATCTGATGTCACAATTGCTTTACCTTCAGTCACTTCAAATAGTTTTTCGACAACAAATTGTGGCTTAATGATTACGTCAGATTGAACATAATCCAGTGAACGCATATCGCGCCATTCACCGATTTGATCCCACCATTTTCCAAGAGCTTGTTCATTGAGTTTGCCTTGCTTCTCTTTATGAATGGCATTAAGCTCAGCAAGAACCGGTTGAAGTTGTCCCACGATTGGAAGATCGACAGGGACATTCTTAGCAATCGATGAAGGATCAACATCGACATGAATAATTTTTGCATTAGGGCAGAACGTCTCAAGTGTACCGGTAATACGGTCATCAAAACGTGCGCCAAGTGCAACTAATACATCACAGTGATGCATCGCCATATTCGCTTCATAGGTTCCATGCATGCCAAGCATACCGAGGAACTGTTTATCTGTGCCTTCATAAGCACCAAGGCCCATGAGCGTACTTGTAATTGGGAGGTTAAGCGCTTTTACAAATTCGCGAAGCTCATTATGGGCCTCGCCAATGACAATCCCACCACCGGTATAAACCATTGGGCGCTCAGCCTTCATAATGAGATCATAAGCGCGGCCAATCTGTTTGGAATGTCCTTTAACAGTCGGGTTATATGAGCGCATGGTGATCTCATCCGGGTATTCAAATTCTGCTTCGTGGACCGTAATATCTTTTGGAAGGTCAATTACAACAGGACCAGGGCGACCGGTTGTTGCAATATAGAATGCTTTTTTAATCGTTGAGGCGATGTCTTTCACATCTTTTACTAAGAAGTTATGCTTAACACATGGAAGGGTAATTCCGACAGTGTCAACTTCTTGGAACGCATCATTTCCAATTAAGCTTGTGGCTACTTGTCCTGAAAAGACAATCATTGGAATTGAATCCATATAAGCAGTTGCAATACCCGTGACAGCATTTGTAAGCCCAGGGCCAGAAGTCACTAGGACGACACCCGGTTTACCAGTCGTACGTGCATAACCATCAGCAGCATGAGTTGCAGCTTGTTCATGACGGACTAGAATGTGCTCAATTTTGTCTTGTTTATAAATTTCATCATAAAGGGGTAGTACGGCACCACCAGGGTAACCGAAGATACATTCCACATTTTCCTTCGCTAAGGAGTGGATAACGATTTCTGCACCGCTTAATTTCACAGGATCTCCTCTCTTATATCTTATTTATTATTGTAAGTCTTATAGGCAACCGAATCACTTCACATCTCTTTGCGACTTATTGATATTATGGTTAATCATCAAAGTAGGATGTGAAGCAGTCTGTTTGGTCAGGGGTAAAACTAATTATCTTAAAAAAAAGCGCCTCATGAGGCGCTCTTAGTTTATGAGAATGATTCTATTCTGATAAACTTCGATTCTTCAATGCCTTCATTTAACATAGCATTATTAATGAGATTTTCTACATTTAGTTGAAGTGTTTTTTGAGTTGTTATGATAATTTGTTGATTTTCATCATAAAATTTAATATTGAAAGCGCAGTTTAAAGCCGTTTTAGCGACCATTTCTAGGTTTTTTAGTAACGAAACACTTTCTGCCTTTGTGTTTAATTTAAACGAAATATAAAAGTCTGATTTAAACTCAGTCGCCTTTAAAATTGGTAATGCTTCAAGCTGATCGACTTTAAAACCTAATGCGGGTGCACTATGGTCAAGTATTTTATTGTGTGCGATCTCAATAAGATCTGCAACGACGGCTGATGCTGTCGCTTCACTCCCTGCGCCGCGGCCACTGATAAATTGTTCGCCGACAGCATTTCCTTTAATGAAGACGCCATTTAATACACCATTGACATTCGCAAAGGCATGATTGAGTGGTACAAGAGTAGGGTGAACGCGAAGCTCAACGCCTTGATCACTTTTTCTTGCAATACCAAGATGTTTAATTGCATAGCCTTCAGCATGACTGATTGCAATATCATCTTTAGTGAGTGTATCAATTCCTTCAATATGAAGTGCCTTAAAATTAAGCGGGATGCCAAGTGCTGTTGAAGCAAGAATAGCTAGTTTATGTGCTGCATCAATCCCTTTAATATCAAAGGTCGGATCAGCTTCAGCGTAGCCAAGGGCCTGCGCTTCTTTGAGACAGACATCAAATTCGGCCCCTTTATCACTCATTTCAGTGAGGATATAATTTGAGGTGCCATTAATAATCCCCATGACGGAGTCGATTTTATTTGCGGCTAACCCTTCTCGTAGCAGTTTTAGAATCGGGATTCCGCCGGCAACTGAGGCCTCAAAACGCAAGAATACACCATTATCTGCAGCAATTTTTAGAAGTTCATCGCCATGAGTCGCAATGAGTTCCTTATTGGCAGTAATGACTGATTTTTTGTTCTTGAGTGCATCTTTAATATAGGTAAGTGCTGGTTCAATACCGCCAATGAGTTCAATGACGATGTCAATATCATGGTTATCTGTAATCTCGGTAATATCGGTGGTGAGATTAAGATTGTAGGGATTTTCTCTGTCGAGCGAACGGACGAATACTTTTTCAATAATCGGAGTTCGTGTAACGCGACGTGCAATTTCATCCCTATTTTGAGTTAAAACAGTGGCAACGCCAGAGGCAACTGTGCCAAGACCAATTAATCCTACTTTAAGAGGCTCCATGATAGATATAATTTCTCCAATGATTAATGAATTAAAATGATGTGCAAGCTAGCCTATTAACAGATGTTAAGTATTACGCAGCCTCAAGGTGAGTGGCGTGACAAGTTTGCGGATATCATTAAGGATTGAAAAAGAGTACTTTGAAATCTGCTATTAAGCCCTAATCATACGCTTTTATTAGAGTGTACCTGATTTTTTTAAAAGTGGAAAACTCACATGATTATTGATGAAGCGTTTTACCAAAGCCTAGGAGTGCTTTTTAAAAAAATAATGAATCAAGCATCTTTCAATAACCTTGTATTTTCATGGTAGTACAGTCATTCAATTAAGATTGTTCATGAATGATTATGGACAAAATGATTCATGACTTTTCTGTATTTATTTAAAAAAGATCTTCAGAAATGGCCTTCTGAAATGATCTTCTCAAAAGACCTTTTTCGTAAAAAAATCGTGCAAGATGCCAAGCAGAATTTGTTTGATCGAGTGAATGAATCACTTTGATGATTCTCTAATCGTGAACAATGCTGGAATTCATTCATTCATTCTTGATTAGAGAATATCTTTAGAAGGTATCTTTATTGTTCATCTAGTAAATCAAAAGCAGCAACACACGCTTCAGCACCTAAGAAAATCTCATAGGCTGTTGAATCGCCCTTCATATATGCACCGCTTGTAATGAGACGATAATTTTCATCACAATAGGCTTCATCAATATCGGTTTCGATATGATCAACTTCCCATGCTTGCAGTGCAGGTAAAAAATTGCCAGCATTTTCTTCATAACCAAACGTGATGGTTGCATCGGTGATTTCGAGTTCTTTTAAGGCAATCGCAAGCGCCATTGGGGCTGCGCATATCGCAATGATAGGTACTTTTTTAACGATGGCCTCTTTCAGTTTTAGGCCAATGTCCTCGACTAAAGTCGCATGCTCTCCTTTTTCTAGGAAGTTAGTGAAGTTTTTGATCACGCCGAAACCGCCTGCCATTGCAATGCCATCAAATTGATCGATGTCGAGTGATTCAATGGGGAATATATCACCACGAGCGATCCGTGCAGCTTCTGCTAATATATTACGATTAGGCGTTATATTGTTACCCGTTAAATGATCGACGGTATCGAGTTGTTCTCGGTTTGGCGCGTAGAAGGTGATATCAAACCCAGCTTTGGAAAGGGCGATGTTAAGGGCAGATGCTTCTGTAATTTCAGCACCATCAAGATGACCACAACCCGCAAGTATTATTGCAAAACGCTTATGACTCATAGTTCTATTCTTCCTCTCATGGATTGGTTAATAACTAACACTTCGTTTATTTTTACGTTAAAATACAGGAATTACATTAGATATCATTCATAATAACAGATATCAAAAAAATATCGGTACTAGACGATATGGCGAATTATAAGGAGCCTTGTGGCATGAAGAAAACTTTGAATCTCTTTCTGTTTTTAGTCTGTATTACCCATCCTTTTGCGATGGCACAAGCAACTGAAGAGTCTTTGGTTAAAGATGGAATCTCTCCGCTCGGGCAAGAAGAGTCATCAAAAATGCCGGTGGATATTGATCTTAAAAAGACATTATCACCAAGTCAACCCAATCAGAAAGTAGCATCCCAGGAAGAGGTTGTTGAAATCGTTCCGATTGAAAAGGCGCTTTCTAGTACTGCTGAAAAAGCAGAATCTTATGATTTTCTCGCTTCTGAAGTTGCTAATAATGTGGCTGAGTTAGAAAGTGCTAAAGAGCATTATAATATGCTTTTAGAGAGACAAGCAGATAAGGCTGTTTTAGAGCGCCGTATTCAGCTTGATTTAGCAGAAGGAAATATCGCAGATGCGTTGCCGCTTATTCAGAAGCTTGTGATTCAAGACCCTACGAATCTTGCGAATTATAATATGTTAGCACAAGCCTATCTTTTAACAGGGGATCTACTCTACGCTGCTAAAACATATAATAATCTTGTGGATATGCTCTATTTACAAAACGAAGGGGTGGTTGAACCCTCTCCTTATTTTGCGATTTTAAAAAAATTCCATGAGTATGAGCTCTCATTAGAAGATCAATTATTCCTTTTCAAAAACTTAAGTGCTTTAGAAGAGCATGATACATTTCCACTCGTTCTTCTTGCAGGTTTCTTGATTGATAACCTTCGCTTTGATGAAGCGGAAGGGTATCTTGAACGGGCGCTTCAGATTAATCCGGCAAATCCTAAGATCTATAGTCTTTACACCTATATCTATTGGAATGAAGGACAGCCTGAAAAAGCGGTGGCAATGTTAGAGGATGTCTATAGTAAATATCAGGATCCTGAAATTGCCCTTGAACTTTCAAATGCCTTGATTGCGAATTTTGAATATGAGGAAGCATATCAAATTTTAATTCGATTAATGATCGAAACGAATGAAGATCCGGCGGTATTTGAGAAATTCATCGGTATGGCGTATGTGATGGGTAATTACGATAATATTCTTAACATGCTTAATCTACGTCTTGATCAACCAGAAGTGTTAACTCGTTCAGTACTAAACCTCTTCTATTTCTCAGAAATTTTAGGAAATAGTGAGAACCTTTTAAAGGTATTACCAACGATTGAAGATCCTACGCCTGAGTATGCGGATGCGATTTATACGATTAATGCTAAAGTTGCCTTAAATGAAGGAGATATCCCGCTCTTTAATGAATATTTTGAAAAAATTAGGGCACTTGGCACATTAACATCAGATCAATTAGCACTAAAAAAAATGATGATGTTGCAAGAAGCAAAAGCGTATGACCTTCTTGATGAAGCATTATTAGAAAATGGTGAGATGCTTGCGAAAGAGCATTCTTCAAGCCTTGCTTTCCTAGAGTCTATGAGTGCATTCCATCATGAAGATTATGAGGAGATGATTGCTATATTAGAGATGGAAATGCGTGATAATCCACAAGATCCTATTGCATTTAATGCGCTTGGTTACTCATTAATTGAGATTGATCCTGCGAATGCCGAAAAAGCACTTCCCTATATTTCTAAAGCAAATTTAATGTTGCCAGGAAAAGATTTTATTCAAGATAGCCTTGCATGGGCTTACTATCACTTAGGTGACTTAGATCGTGCGCAGAAATATATTGTGCAGGCTTATCATCAAAATAAAGATCCAGAGATTATCGCACACTATATCGTGATTTTAGATGCATTAGGGGAGACTGATAAAGCGAAGGATCTCTATCATCGATTTAATCTCTTCTTTGGGAATTCAGATGCAAAAGCAATTATTGTAGATAATATCGAGTGGGTTAATGAATGATGCTATCAAACAATCGAAAAAGTAGAAAAGGGCAACGAGGTCTGTTTGCCTTTTTTCTGTTTATAATGGTTTTATTGACGAATATTATTTTTGCATCGACCGTTGTTGGTACAGGGCGAGTTGAGAATCGAGGTGGGGAGCTGTTGATTGTATTCCCGCTCAATCAACAGATTAAGTTTAATAGTTTTAGGCTGCAAAATCCGGATCGGTTGGTCATTGATATTCCTAATGCTGCGCTTCAGCGAAAAGTGACTTCAATTCCTGTGACATCTGCTTTTGTCTCAGGTGTGCGCCTAGGGACGCAACAAGGAACAGATCTTCGTATTGTGATTGACTTAAAGCAAGGATCAATTCCTGCGAGTGCTGCGGTTATTCGTGGCAACCTTGGATATGAGCTAGTAGTTGCCGTCGGGGCTAATGTTGGGGATATTCAACAAGATCTTGCATCGTCAGGGCAAACGGTTGTGACGCAGCCAAGGGAGATACAAGTTGCAAAGACTGTTCCTAAGAAGAATATATTAATTGTGATAGATCCAGGTCATGGTGGTAAAGATCCTGGTGCGAGTGGTAAAGCTGGTACTAGAGAGAAAGATATTGTTTTACAGATTTCTAAAACATTACAGGCAAAGATCAATCAACAACCTAATATGAGAGCTGTTTTGACGCGTAATAATGATACATTTATTCCGCTTCGTGAACGTGTATTGATTGCAAGACGACAAAAAGCAGATATGTTTATTTCAGTTCATGCCGATGCCGGGTCTGCTAAAGCAGATGGCGCGTCTGTCTATATTCTTTCAACAAGTGGTGCTTCGAGTGAAGCAGCGCGCCTTTTAGCAAGAGCAGAAAATCAGTCGGATTTAATCGGGGGAGTTAAGATCTCAGATAAAGATGATGCGATTGCTTCAATGCTTTTAGACTTATCGCAAGAAGCGACGATTGAATCATCAAATGCGCTAGGAAAGCATCTCTTAAAGAATTTGAGTCGCCATGCGAATCTTCATAAAAAACAGGTTGAAAGAGCAGGGTTTGCGGTTTTAAAAGCCCCAGATATTCCTTCTGTATTAGTTGAAACAGGTTTTATTTCAAATCCTAAAGAAGAACAGAATCTTCGAAATAAACGTTATCAAGGGCAATTAGCGGATGATATCTTAGCGGGTATTAAGGCTTATTATAAAGAACGTCCAGCGACTGAACTTGTCTATACAACGGTTGTTCAAAAGGCAGATAATAGTAAGGCGCAAGTTTTAGCACAGCGTCCACAGGTTGTTGCGCCCATAAAGCCACAACCAGTACAAACGATGACGGCGCCTAAAGAGGTAACCTTACCACCTATTCAATTAGCCTCAAATACGCAAGCGCCAGTTAGAGTTGATGCGCCAGCGATAGATTCAGTGCCTTCAATAGGCGTTCAATTCCCAGAGCCTTCTGCGCCTGCCATTGAGCTTGTGTCTGAAGTGAAGCCAGTAAAACAATATATCTCTCAGCGAGGTGACACGATTGCGGGGATTGCAAAGCAGCATCAGGTTTCGGAAGGGGCTTTAAAAAAAGCGAATAATCTTCCTGACAATCAACTGCGAGTACCGGTGGGAACAGCGCTGATAATTCCTTAATGATAGATTAATCGGGGGTATGAAAATCCCGAGAATCTAGAGAGTCGTATTATAAAACAGGCCAAGATTTATTTTTGGCCTGTTTTTTTTATTGGATATTTTAAGTCGCCCCTAATTGAAAATATTAATCAATCTTTGTTATGACTTTTAATAGATTAAATAATAAAAAGAATGTATGTTGATTAGTAACTCCCTTATTTGAAAAGGGCAATCTTTAAGTTTTGTTAAGGAGATACGTGTATGAGAAAGTTATCAGAAATTAATGGTGATCTTCGTCCGCAAGATGCTTATCAATTATTGATTGATGGCGAATGGTGTGATGGTGCACAAGGTAAAATCCTCGAGAGCTTTAATCCAGCGACCGGTGAGAAGTTAACGGAGATCGCTGTTGCTGAGAAGGAAGATGTCGATCGTGCCGTAACCGCAGCTTGGCGTGCATTTGAAACATGGAGTAAAACATCTCCGCAAGAGCGTTCTAAATATCTCTTAAAGATTGCTGATCGTTTAGAAGAGGAGGCGGCACGTTTTGCGACGCTTGAAACACTAGATAATGGTAAGCCTATTCGTGAAACGACTAATGTGGATGTGCCACTTGCAATTGATCATTTTCGTTACTTTGCCGGCGTTATTCGTGCGGAAAGTGATGAGGCAAATCTTATTAATCAAGATAGTTTGAGTATTGTTCTAAGTGAGCCTATTGGTGTTGTAGGGCAAATTATTCCATGGAACTTCCCACTTTTAATGGGTGCTTGGAAAATCGCACCAGCATTAGCTGCTGGTAACTGTATTGTCATTAAACCTTCAAGTGATACTTCAATCTCTATATTAGAGCTTGGGCGTATTTTGGATGAAGTCCTCCCTAAAGGGGTGGTGAGTATCTTAACCGGTGGTGGTTCGACGACGGGTAATCATATCTTAGAGCATGAAGGCTTTAGTAAGTTTGCCTTTACGGGTTCAACGGAGATTGGATATAACGTGGCTAGAGCGGCCGCTGAGAAGTTAATCCCGGCGACATTGGAGCTTGGCGGGAAATCTGCGAATATTATCTTTGATGATGCGCAGATCGACAAAGCTATTGATGGTGCGCTTATGGGGATTCTCTTTAATCAGGGGCAAGTTTGCTGCGCCGGATCTCGCCTGTTTGTACAGCGCGGGATTTATGATGAGTTCTTGACTAAACTGAAAGAAAAGTTTGAGAGCGTTAAAGTTGGTGATCCACTTGACCCGAATACACAAATGGGGGCACAGATTAACGAGAAACAGCTCAAACAGATCTTAAGTTATGTGGATATCGCAAGAGAAGAGGGCGCAACGATCTTAACAGGCGGTAAACGCGCACATGATACAGGTGCATTCCTCTGCCCAACGGCAATCGTGGATGTAAAGCCGAATATGCGTATCGAGAAAGAAGAGGTCTTTGGCCCTGTTGTTGCCATTATTGTCTTTGATACAGAAGAGGAAGTGATTAAGTGGGCAAATGACTCTGAGTATGGTTTAGGCGGTGCTGTTTGGACGCGTGACATTAATCGTGCATTCCGCGTTGCTAAAGAAGTACGTACAGGTAGAATGTGGGTAAATACTTACAACGAACTCCCGGCACACTCACCTTTTGGTGGTTATAAAAAGTCAGGAATTGGCCGAGAAACCCATAAGATGATTTTAGATGCTTACACGCAGAAGAAAAATATCTATATTAGTTTCAATGAGAATCTCACAGGATTCTACTAGTTATATGTATATGTCCATGTATATGTTCATGTATATATTTTTTGTTATTTTACGATGATAACTTACTGAAAATATAGTAAGTATTATTCAATAACAATGGTTAAAGCGTCAGGAAACTGACGCTTTTTTCTGATTATGCCTAAAAAATAGCTAAATGTTGCGCAAAGTGATTTAAATTGTTTAATTCTCCTATGAAAAGAATAAATTTACTGTAAAATAGCAATCATTATCATTCGTGTTGTTATTTCATTTGTGAAAGGCTAGTTTTTTAAATATGAGAATACGGTATTGGGTTCTCATTCTCATTGTATTATCGTTAGTGTCCCTATTCGTGGGCGTGATTAATATATCTGTGAATGACTTATTTAACCTCACAGATGCGCAAAAACAGACTATTCTGATCAGTCGCATACCTCGGTTAATAACAATCCTAATTGCGGGCGCAAGTCTCTCAATTAGTGGTCTTATTATGCAAAAATTAAGTCAGAACTCATTTGTGTCACCAACAACTGCTGGAACAATGGAATCTGCGCGTCTTGGGATTTTAGTGGCGATTCTCTTCTTTGCCGGTGCTTCTCCCCTTCTTAAAATGGCATTTGCATTCTTAGCTGCGCTTTTGGGCACGTTTGTATTTATGAAAATATTGAATCGTATTCGTTATAAAGATGCGATCTTTGTACCCTTGATTGGATTAATGTTTGGTGGAATTATAGGGTCAATCTCAACCTTTATAGCTTATAAGCATGATTTGATTCAGAATTTGGCCTCATGGCTCATTGGGGATTTCTCTATGGTAATGGCAGGGCGATATGAACTGATCTATATCTCCATTCCGTTGATGATTATTGCCTATCTCTATGCCCATCAATTCTCGATTGCCGGCATGGGGGAAGATTTCTCTAAAAATCTAGGACTTAAATATCAACAAGTCGTTAATATCGGTCTTGCGATTGTAGCAATGACAACTGCTTCGGTGATATTAACGGTGGGAATGATTCCATTTTTGGGGCTTATTGTGCCGAATATTATCTCGATCTATAAAGGTGATAATATCCGCGCAACATTACCATACACCGCGTTACTAGGAGCGATTATTGTACTTGCTTGCGATATTTTAGGGCGTATTGTGATCTATCCTTATGAGATTCCTATTAGTGTGACAATTGGAATTTTAGGAAGTGCGCTCTTTATCTGGCTTCTCTTTAAAAAGGCAGGTAGAGAATGAATGTCCGTGTAAAGCTCTTAATTCTATTCGTATTAGCGCTTCTTAGTGTATCGCTCTTCCTCTTCTTTAAATTGGGTGCGAACTGGGATTATGTGTTACCACGCCGGGGTTATAAAGTCGGTGCCATGATTGTTGCAGGTAGTGCGATTGCCTTCTCGACGATTATCTTCCAAACGGTGACGCATAACCGTATTCTAACGCCAAGCATTATGGGACTAGATTCGCTCTATCTGTTGGTGCAAACACTACTCGTTTACTTCTTGGGGGGCAGAAACTTCTCCATGATTAGTAATGAGTGGTTATTCTTGCTCTCTGTGGTTGTGCTGGTAGCCTTCTCGATGTTGCTCTTTAAAACGTTGTTAGGCAAGAGCGGTCGATCTGTCTTCTTCCTACTCCTTATTGGGATTGTATTAGGGGCATTGTTCCAAAGTCTTTCGACCTTTATGCAAGTGTTAATTGATCCTAATGAGTTCTTATTGGTTCAAGATAAGATGTTTGCGAGTTTTAACAATGTTCAGGTTAAATTACTCTGGTGGGGAACGGGCTTGATCGGTATTACGATTGCTTTATATCTGCCTTATGTGAAATATTTGGATGTTTTATCATTAGGGCGTGATCAGGCAGTCAATCTTGGTGTGCCTTATCATCGTATCGTGATGATTACCTTAATTGTCGTTTCTGTATTAACTGCTGTTTCGACAGCATTGATTGGACCTATTACATTCTTAGGTCTTCTCGTGGCGAATCTTGGCTATGAAATTTTAAGAACTTATCGCCATTCAGTGCTATTAATTGGTACTGTATTAGTGAGTATCATCGCGCTCGCATTTGGGCAGATGTTAGTTGAAAGGGTCTTTACTTTCTCTACCACCTTAAGCGTCATTATTAACTTTATCGGTGGGCTCTATTTTATGTATCTTCTTTTAAGAGGGAGCAAATAATGGTCGTCGTTGAAAATGTTTCGAAATTGTTTGGGCAACGTAAAGTGGTTGATGATGTTTCAATCACGATCCCTAAAAATAAAGTGACCTCATTGATTGGCCCAAATGGTGCCGGGAAAAGTACGCTTTTAGGAATGATGAGTCGTTTAATTGAATCTGATACGGGTTCTATTAAAATTGAAGATCGTTTAATCAGTGATTGGAAAACAGAAGAGCTGGCGAAGAAAATTTCGATTTTAAAACAGGCAAATCATCTTAATCTTCGCATTACTGTGCGTGAGCTTGTGGCATTTGGACGTTTTCCGCATAGTAAAGGACGTTTAACAGCAGAAGATGAGAAGTATATCGATGAAGCGATCGAATATATGGGCTTAAAAGAGATGCAAAATAAGTACGTCTCTGAGCTCAGTGGTGGACAGAGACAGTGTGCCTTTATTGCGATGGTTGTAGCGCAAAATACAGAGATTATCTTCTTAGATGAGCCACTTAATAACCTCGATATGAAACATTCTGTTGAGATTATGCAAGTTCTGCGTAAGCTCGTTTCTGAAAAGAATAAAACGATCGTGATCGTGATTCATGATATTAACTTCGCTTCATGTTATTCAGATCACATTATCTCGCTTAAAAATGGCGCGTTGATGCATGAGGGTGCAACAGAGAAGATCATCGATACAGAGATTCTTCGTGAAATCTATGATATGGAAATTCCGATCCAAATGATCAATGATCAACGCATCTGTGTCTATTTCTCTTAAAAAAAGCATCTGTTTAGGTGTTGATAAAAAAGATTTATAAAAAAAGGGGAAACCCTTTTTTAAAAGTATGTTAATGTAAATGATTCTCAGTAGTGTTGATGATTTAATCTTGTTTGATAAAATTATCAGTGGTTAAAAGATTGATAATGCTATGAGGGAGAGTGCGGAAGTACAAGTAGGGGTTTATTGATGATGAATGATTGTTAGTGAATGAATCATTTAGGATCCTTCGTAGCATGGGTAGTTAAAGTTTGATTTATAGTAAATTATACAATATTGATAAGGGGTTACACGTGAAGTCAAAATCATTTAAAAGAGTTGTATTAGCTTCAGCATTAGCACTTGTGATCGCAGCATGCGGTGACGAGAAAGCAAAAGAGGTTGCACCAGTTACAGCACCTGCTGAAAATACGCAATCTACAGCGCCTGTAGCACCAAATGCCTCAGCGCCAGCTCAGCAAGCACCAGCAGAAGTTGCTAAAACTGTGACAGTTAAGCATGCATCAGGCGAAACGGTTGTGCCATTTAAGCCAGAGAAAGTCGTTGCATTTGATTTCGGTGCACTTGATACACTTGAAGCATTAGATATCGATATTATCGGTCTTCCAAAAGCAAATCTTCCAAATTATTTAAATGATTACTCAGGTGATTCATTTGCAAACTTTGGTACGCTTAAAGAGCCTGATTTTGAAGCAATTCATGCGGCAAAACCTGATCTGATTATCATTTCACTACGCCAAGCAGCAATGTATGATCAGTTTGCGGAGATCGCACCGACTATTAATCTTGCGTTAGATGATCAAAATTACATGGGTTCAACAGAAGCGAATATCAAAACTTTAGGTGAGATTTTCGGTCAAGAGTCTGAAGTTGCACAAGAAGTTCAAACGCTTAAAGATAAAGTTGCGAAAGTCCGTGAGCAAACCGACAAGATGGATGAGAAAGGTCTTATTCTTCTTGTGAATGACGGAAAAATCAGTGCATATGGACCGGGATCACGTTTTGGTATTATCCATGATGTATTAGGTGTCAAGCCAGCAGATACAACGATCAAACAATCACGTCATGGTCAAACGGCTTCATTTGAATATGTGATGGATTTAAATCCAGATTATATCTTTGTGGTTGACCGTAGTGCTGTTGTTGCTGGCAATGGTAATACGGGCGCGAAAGAAGTGGTTGAAAATGATCTTGTGAAAAATACGAATGCTTACAAAAATGGCAATATTGTCTACCTTGATCCAAACGTATGGTATCTCTCAGGTGGTGGATTCAAATCAACGAACAAAATGATCGATGATATCCAAAACGCAATTGCTAAGTAATGTATGTAATGAGTCATTAATAATTTAAACTTATTTATGTACTCAAATATTTTGTCTCAGCATTAATAGAGTAGAGAAAACGCGACATTCAGTCGCGTTTTTTGTTTTTTTAAAAACGGTTATTCGATCAGGATATTCCGGCAATAAAAAAATCCCGGCATTGCCGGGATCTCTTAGAGTTTTCAACGATCATTCTTTTTGTAAAATTCTTGTTGTAAGATTCTAGTTGTCAGTGAAACTGGCGACTAAATCCCCTTAGAATTTACGGTTTTTGCTCGCTGCGATACGAAGACGAAGTGCATTCAATTTAATGAAGCCGCCTGCATCTTTCTGATCGTATGCACCGCCATCATCTTCAAATGTCGCGATGTTTTCATCGAAGAGTGAATCATCAGACTTACGACCAACAATGATTACGTTACCTTTGTAGAGCTTAACGCGTACAACACCGTTCACGAATTTTTGTGATTCGTCGATCATTGTTTGAAGCATTTCACGCTCAGGGCTCCACCAGTAACCATTGTAGATAAGGCTTGCGTATTTAGGCATCAGCTCATCTTTAAGATGCGCAACTTCACGGTCTAAAGTGATTGACTCGATCGCTCTGTGTGCTTTGATCATGATTGTACCTGCTGGTGTTTCATAGCAACCACGTGCTTTCATACCAACATAACGGTTTTCAACAATATCAACACGACCAATACCATTAGCACCTGCTAATTTGTTAAGCTGTGCCATAACGTTCGCAGGTGAAGTCTCAACGCCGTCGATAGCAACGATATCACCATGACGATAGGTTAATTCAACATAAGTAGGTGTATCAGGTGCTTCTTCAGGTGAAACAGTCCAGCGCCACATATCCGCTTCTGGCTCTGCCCATGGATCTTCAAGTGAAAGACCTTCATATGAGATATGAAGAAGGTTCGCATCCATTGAGTAAGGAGATTTTTTACCGCCACGATCAACAGCGATGTTATTTTTCTCAGCATAGTCGAGTAATTTTTCACGAGACATTAAGTCCCACTCACGCCAAGGTGCAATTACTTTTACACCTGGTTTAAGTGCGTATGCACCTAACTCGAAGCGTACTTGGTCATTACCTTTACCTGTTGCGCCGTGTGAAATGGCATCAGCGCCCGTTTCATTTGCAATCTCGATTAAACGTTTAGCGATTAATGGACGAGCAATTGAGGTACCAAGAAGGTATTCACCTTCGTAGATTGTGTTAGCACGGAACATTGGAAAAATAAAGTCGCGAGCAAACTCTTCGCGAAGGTCATCGATATAGATCTCTTTAATGCCAAGCGCTTGCGCTTTTGCACGTGCCGGCTCAACTTCTTCGCCTTGGCCGATATCAGCCGTAAATGTTACGACTTCGCAGTTATATTCATCTTGTAACCATTTAAGGATTACTGAAGTGTCTAATCCGCCTGAATATGCGAGGACCACTTTATTGATTTTTTCCATTATAGTCTCCTGTCGACTTTTTTGGGTTTCGGTTATTTTTTATTTTCTTAATTCAAAGAGATCTTCCACTTCGGGAATGCTCTCTTTATCGGTGATAAATAAGATAAGATGATCATTCTGTTCGATAAACATAGAGGGCTCAATCTTCATCACTTTTCCTCTTCGGATAAGTCCCGCAACCACAACATCCTCTGGCCAGCGGATTCCACTTAAGGATTTTCCGACGATTTTTGAGGTCTCAGCATTACCGTGGGCAATGATTTCCATTGCTTCTGACTCGCCTGATCTAAGAGAGTATACCTGAACAATATCACCTTTTCTAAT
>CAZPIQ010000042.1:0-15364 GCA_964586665.1 uncultured Ignatzschineria sp.
CTATAAACCAACAATCGCCCACGATAAGGCTCATCATTCACATCTTCAGTGAGTCGTGTATGTTTCTCAAGCGTGAAACCAAAAGGTGCCATCGCGCGTTTAAAGTGATTGTGGTAACCGCGACTAGGATCAATGACCCAAACCTCGCATTTTTCATCCGCATATTCATTGATAAATGCCGCAATTTCAATCGCCGCATCAGGCTCGTAGAGCACATCACTTGCGATAATATGTTGAAACTTTCCGGAGAGAAGTGGCGCGTTAGTATCTTTTATGGAAGGTGTTGGTACATCGCCCCATTGACCATGCTTAAAGCGGACTTTAGGGATATCGTTGATCTCGGCATTTCGCGCTAAGAATTTTCCGGCAAGCGGATGGCGATCACTTGCGGTGATATTATAGCCGAGTGCTTTTGCGGTTAAACTCGCAATCCCAAGGCCACAGCCGATCTCTAAGATTTGATGGTCTTTCGGAATTGGGTGTTTAATGAGTTTAAGCGCAAGTTGAATACTTGAAGGCCAGAGCATGCCAAAGAGTGGCCATGCGGCAGAGCAGATACCGAGATTTTTTGCCTGATTATCAGGATCTGAGAATTGGTTTTGATCTAGGAGAGACTTAATAGTGAATGTTAGATCGGGATGAATCACGACAGATTGTCGTTTAGTCTCAAAAAGATGATTATTCATAGATTTTGTATTGAACAAATTTTCCTCAATTGCCAATAGAACCATCACTATCGCAGAGTATTGAAAATAAAGCTAATTTTAGTTAAACAAAACTTTAAATATGTTTAAAAAAGTAAACAAGGAGTTTGTTATAAAACGATTTGCCCTATCACAGATGATGCATCGCTTGGAACAATATTTGTCTGCTTTGTAATGTAAAAATATGCATTAAAAACAAATTCCTTGTATCCTATGGCGATATCGATTATTAGACCCATTATTAGCACAATGATGAGATCAATAATGCGCGTGGTTTTATCCCATTAAAATAGAGAGTGGGAAGTACGCGCGAGTCATAAAAATGATTATTGCGAGACTTTTATCAGTCTTGCCAGCAGAATCCTTCCCTTGAAGCACTATTAGAAAGAATTTTAAGAAGCACTATGAGCCTTTTATCCCACGAGTTAGAGTTATTAAGTCCTGCCCGAAATGTCGAGATTGCCCGCGAAGCCATTATTCATGGTGCGGATGCGGTTTATCTTGGGGGCCCTGAGTTTGGCGCGCGCCATGCGGCGGAGAATGATGTGGCATCGATTGCATCACTCACTGATTTTGCCCATCGTTTTAATGCGAAGGTCTTTATCGCCCTTAATACAATTTTGCATGATAACGAGTTAGAAGATGCGCGTAAGCTCATTTATGAGCTGTATGATGCCGGCGTTGATGCCTTAATTGTGCAGGATATGGGAATTTTAGAGCTCGATCTTCCGCCGATTGAAATCCACGCTTCTACCCAAACAGATATCAGAACACTCGCAAAGGCGAAGTTCATGGCAGATGTGGGTTTCTCACAACTTGTTTTAGCAAGAGAGCTGAGTTTAAAAGAGATTCGCGCTATTCATGAAGCGCGCCCGAATACGGCGCTTGAGTTCTTTGTGCATGGGGCACTTTGTGTCGCGTTCTCTGGTCAGTGCTATATTTCGCATGCAGATACTGGGCGCTCCGCAAACCGAGGCGATTGCTCACAAGCGTGTCGTTTGCCTTATACGCTCAAAGATTCAGATGGTCGCGTGATTGCCTTTGATAAGCATCTTCTCTCGATGAAAGATAATAATCAGTCTGCGAATATCGATCAGCTGATTGAAGCCGGCGTTCGTTCATTTAAGATCGAAGGTCGTTATAAAGATATGGCGTATGTGAAGAATATCACGGCACATTACCGCCGTTTGATTGATGATTATATCGAGCGTAATCCGGCATTTGTGCGTGCATCGCATGGTAAAACAATTCATCACTTTGAGCCTAATCCTGATAAAACCTTTAACCGCGGAAGCACAGATTACTTTGTGAATGCCCGTAAAGAAGATATCGGTGCATTTGATTCGCCGAAATTTGTCGGGCTTCCGATTGGCGAGCTTCTTGATATTAAGAAGAACTTTATCGAAGTGAAAACCACAGAACCGCTTGCAAATGGCGATGGTTTAAACGTGCAGATTAAACGTGAAGTGGTCGGTTTTGCGGTTAACCGCGCAGATAAAATCGGCGAGAATCACTATCTTGTCTACCCGAATGAGATGCCGAAAGAGTTCGTCACAGAACGCGCTAACATTCAGAAGAAACATCCCCTTAATCGTAACCACGATCAGGTTTGGAGTCAGCTGTTAACGAAAGAATCGGCAGAGCGTTCATTAGAAGTATCGCTGATGTTTAGTCAGCGAGAAGAGAATACGTATGTATTAGAACTCTTCACAAAAGAAGGGCACTATGCATCGAGCGAAATCAAAGGCGAATTTGAACTCGCCAATGATGCGGAGAAAGGGTTACAAAATCTTGAGAAGAACCTCACGAAATTTGGTGGAACGGGATTAACATTAACAGATGTGCAGATCTCGCTTGCAGAAATTCCATTTATTCCGGCAAGTATGGTTAATCAGCTTCGCCGTGATGCCATCGAGGGTTTGGAAGAAACTATCTTGAACAACTATGTGCGTGGTACGCGCAAAGCCAAAGTCGATCCGCCGGCCGTTTTCCCAT
Source organism: uncultured Ignatzschineria sp. (assembly GCA_964586665.1). Classification (GTDB taxonomy): domain Bacteria; phylum Pseudomonadota; class Gammaproteobacteria; order Cardiobacteriales; family Wohlfahrtiimonadaceae; genus Ignatzschineria. The sequence goes on from CAZPIQ010000042.1 coordinate 2,700, forward strand.
TTGAAAAACTCACATTCCTCGATAACGTCTATAACCAAAAGGCGCGTGAGTTCTATAAAAAACATGGCGTGACGATGATCGAACCTGCGTACGAAGCGCACGAAGAGCTCGGCGAAGTGCCGGTGATGATCACAAAGCACTGTCTACGCTTTTCATACAATCTCTGCCCGAAACAGACAATCGGTGTAACCGGCGTTCAAGGTCAAGTGAAACCGACGCCATTAACGCTCAGCCATCAAGGCGAAGAGTACACACTGAAATTCAATTGCCGACCTTGTGAAATGCACGTGATGGGGAAAATCAAACCGCATGTATTGAAGCAACCGCAGTTGGGATCTGAGTTGAAGTAGCGAATGATACTCTAGTATCAATGAAGGGATATTCATTCAGTGAATAGATGATGAAAGCGCGCTTGAGAAATCAGGCGCTTTTTTATTGCCGGCATTTATGGGTTCATTCAATCAGCGGATATTGAAATCAGAGCGAAAGATCAAAATGCTTGATAAACTACGATTCAATGAATTTTCATAATGGGAAAAAATAACATGCTGAAGTGGATTTTGCGATTAACGGTCGTCATCTGGAGTATTAATACGCTGGGCGTTTTAGGAAGTATGCTCTCTTATGATCTTGCGCCGGATGTTCATCTGTTTATTATGGTTGCCTTTGCATTAATCGCGCTCTTTTACTATTCTCGCGTTCGTGCGACCAATATTATGCGTGATAATATTCTTGATCGCTCGGTGTTAGGTTCAGTCATGATGTATGAAGGGATTGGCGCGTTCGGCGGTTTCTTTATGGGGCTATTTGCGCTCTCTGGTATTTATCATCGCTTGTTTGTGGAAAGTTTACCGCTCTTTGGTTAGTCGCTTTTTGATGAAGGGAAACTTTCTCGAAAAATAGCATTATTGCCGGCATTATCTCGCGATTCATCTTAAAGCATGGTAACAATAGAACTTATGACTATACTTGTGACTATCTATATTCATGGTTATACGTATGACTATATGTATAACCATATTGATGAGTAATCAAGGGAGAAATGATGCGACACTATTCAACAGTACGAGAACTTCACGATGCCTATCGAAAAGGCGAAATCACACCCCTTGTGTATACGACTTGGCTCATTGAACGGGCAGAGAGTGATGAATTTGAACGTGGCACGTTTACTGCGATTTTAAAAGAACGCGCTTTGAGTGAAGCAAGCGCAAGTACCGCACGATACAATGCCGGCAATCCAATCGGTTTATTTGATGGTGTGCCGATCGTTTGGAAGGATCTCTTTGATATTAAAGGCGAGATCACAACCGGTAGTTCATTGGCCTATCTAGATGCGGAACCTTCGAAGTTCGATGCGCCGGCAGTGGCTTTTTATAGTGAGCAGGGTGGCATTAATCTAGCGAAAGTGGGGCTGTCTGAACTAGCTTATTCAGGACTTGGCATTAATCCTGGCATGGGAACGCCGAGTAATCCGGCATCTCACACAGAGAAACGAATTCCCGGCGGTTCATCGAGTGGTACAGCAGTTGCCGTTAAAAAAGGGCTTGTGAGCGTTGGCATGGGCACTGATACAAGTGGCTCGATTCGTATTCCGGCATCTTTCCAAGGGCTTTATGGCTATAAACCAAGTCGTGATTTTTATCATAATAGCGCCGGTATTATGCCTCTTTCGACAACGCTCGATAGCTATGGTCCGATTGCTGAATCGTTCCAAGATTGTTTTGATCTCTATTCACTCTTTAATGAAAAATCATTGACGGCACTTTCTGATTTAGCCCTCGAAAATACTTCATCCGCTGAATCTTCACAAGCCTATCGTTATATCGTGCCGATGAATATATTGCCGGCATTAGATTTAGAGGTCAGGGCGCTCTTTGAAACAACTATGGAGATCCTTGAAGATCAAGGTCTTAATATCGAATGGATCGAAGTGCCGGAGATTGATGCGATTTCCGAGCTGACGAATCAGTATGGCACTTTTGCTTCTGCCGAAGCGTGCTTTACCCATCGTGAGCGCTTGAAGGATGAACGTCGAGCGTTGATTCATCCGCGCGTATTAAGCCGAATGAGCCGAGGCGATTCGATGAGCGCTGTGGATTATGTGGCATTAACGCACGCGCGCAATAGGCTTTTAGAAGTGATGAATACGCAGTATCATAATGCACTTTTCTTAATGCCCACAACGCCGATGGAAGCGCCATTATTAGCACTACTTGAAGCAGATGATGAACTATTTCATGCAACAAATCTTCGGTCAATGTCATTAACGGTTGCCGGCAATTTTCTCGCATGGGATTCCATCACGATGCCAATGGGTTTAGGGCATCACGATATGCCTCTTGGATTAATGCTCTCCTCAGTCGATCAAAATGTTGAGCGATTATTTAATGAATGTTACAAAATAGATGCTATGATTTCAGGGAAATAAGGGCTGATGGATCATGCCGAGCGCTAAAGCAATGCTTAGGTGTAGATAGAGAAACACAAAGGCTCGCAGTTGAGTGATTGAGAAGCGATAAGCTTCTCAAGCTACTGGCGCAGGATCTCATAAAGCATGCGACAATCCGACCCAACACACATCAACGCTTAAAGTTTCAACTGAGTTAAATGGATGTTCAATCAAGCTTAATCAAACTTAGTCAAACTTAATCAAAAGCTACACAAATACTGAACACAAAGGCCTATCGTGAAACGATTTATCAAACGATCTCTCATCGGACTCTTTATTCTGCTCATCATCGCCGGCATTGGCGCAGGATTTTATTTTAAAGATCGGCTCTGGCTCATCACTAAATATTTCGAAACGGGCACGACTTCGCCGATCGAAATGGAAAAAGCAAAGGACCCAGAATTCTCCGGCGTTGATCTTGAAACACGCGCACAAGAAGCCTATGAATACGCCAAAGAAAATGGCTTTGATCTTGAACATGCTGTACTTATCGACTTCGGGAGACACTCCGGCAAGAATCGTTTCTTTGTCTGGAACTTTAAAGAAAATCGCGTCGAGATCGAGAGTTTAGTTGCCCATGGTTATGGGAATACTGGATTTGAGAGTAGTAATCAGGAGATCGTTTTTAGTAATGTTCCCAATAGCTACACCTCTTCCCTTGGTAAATATAAGCTCGGCGCACGCGCACCTAGCAAATGGGGCATTAATATTCACTATAAGATGCATGGCCTTGAACCTACCAATGATAAAGCCTATGAGCGTTATATCGTCCTTCATTCATTTGAACATATACCAGAAGAAGAGCAGTATCCGGCGTACCTTCCGATGGGATTTAGTCAAGGTTGCCCTGTGATCGATAACGGCACTATGCGAGAAGTCGATGTGCTATTACAGACGAAGCAGAAACCTGTTTTGATGTGGATCTATTATTTGGAGTAGCAGGAATAGAGGTAAGGATTCGTTTTAAGGGAAGGATGTTTTTAATATAACTTATTGAAGTTGATATTTAGGTTGTACTAACTACAGCAAAATGGCACTGAGAGTATCAGTGCCATTTTTGTATATTGAGTGAAAGCGATGGTTAATTAGAAATCAACACTCACGCCAACCCAGTAACGACGACCTTCCAAGTCTTTACCAAAGTTCTCTTTCTCTACACGTTTGTCGAATACGTTGTAAACACCTGCGTAGATTGAAGCATCTTTTGTAAGCTGGTAGGTAGCACCAATGTCAAAGGTTGTATAGCTAGGGTATTTCAAACCTTCCTTACCACCTTTTGTGCTCGTTTCAACTTCTTTACCGCGGAAGTTTAACTGTGTCCAAAGGTTTGTTTTAGCATTCGCTTGCCAGTCAGCATGAAGATTGAAGACATGTTTTGGCATACGGTTAAGTGGTTTTCCTTTATTTGCGCCACTTTTTTGTTTCGTATCTAACCATGTGTAGCTTGTTGTTAAAACAACTTCTTCAATGGGTCTCCATTTTGCAGCTAATTCAAGACCACGAAGTTCAGCTTTATCGACATTGCTACGTTCATAAATACGCTTATAGTTCTGTCCATTTGAAGCGGTACAACTATGGCCTTGATTTTCCTCATCACAGACGATTTCTGATTCAAATTTGTTTTTGAATTTTGTATAGAATGCTGAGATACTTGCATCGAAGTCATCGCTAGGCGTATAGCTTAAGGTTGCTTCATAGTTAGTTGTTTTTTCAGGTTTGAGATTTGGATTACCTAAAATCATGTAACCAGAGCTACCACTTCCACCAGTGATTTGACCCCAATCAGGCGCAACTTGTCTTAATCCAGGTGCTGTATAACCTGTCGAGACACCGCCTTTTAATGTGAAGGCATCATCAATATTCCAAACAGCATAGAGACGTGGTGTGATATGTCCACCGTAGTTTTCATCATAGTTGTAACGAAGGCCGGCTGTTAAGGCGAAGTTATCTAATAACCACCACTCATCTTCTGCAAAGAGCGCGTAATTCCAACGTGAAAGATCGCTGACACTAGATGTATATTGGTTATCTTTATCATTAAGTTTTTCTTTGATGTACTGTCCACCTAGGGTGATTGTATGAGTATGAACAGGAATAATGACATTTCCTGAAAGCTCTGTATTTTTCACAATCATTTTACGAGCGGTATTGTTGTTCTTCTCGTGAGAAAGTACGACATCGCTTGTAATACCATTGGTGAACTCACCTAGATATCTGAGCGAGTAGTTATCACGTTTATATTCACTCTCTTCATTTTCGTTTCTAACTAAATTGCCTTTACGATCTTTCGAGAATGGTGCAATAGTTTTACCTACGCTAGAATCTCTATTTTGCGTGCTTTTGCCAGCTTCTAATTCAAAAGTTTGACCTTCAATAGGGACAAATGTTAATTTTCCGCCGATGTTTTTGATTTTACGCTCAGGTACCCCACCGACAACTTTGTCCTCATCACGGTGAGAGTATTTACCGTAAATTTGAAGGCCGAGTTTATCGCTAATGAGTGGACCATTTGCATAGAACTCAGTATTGATGCCATCGCCTTCATCTGAATGATCTTGAATGGTGTAATCAGCACGAATGTTTCCACCCCATTGATCAGAAACCTTTTTAGTGATGACGTTGATAACCCCACCCATGGCATCAGAGCCATAACGTGATGACATCGGACCACGAACAACTTCGATACGTTCAATGGCTGATAATGGTGGAACCCAACCTTGCTCAATACCAGAGCCATCACTATTTGGACGAGTTTGACGAGAGTTTTGACGTTTTCCATCCACAAGCATCAATGTATATTGCGAACCCATACCACGAATACTAATATCTTGACTAGCGCCACCGCCAGTTACTACAACGCCGGGAACGTTTTTGATAGCATCAGTCACGTCTCTAAAAGGCGCTTGTTCGAGATCTTGGTGAGAAACAATTGAGATAGATGCAGGTGCATCTTTTACGTCTTGTTCAAATCCGCCGGCAGTCACAACGACTTTTGAAAGGTCGATTGAGGGTTTTGACGTTAAGATCTCTTCCTCTTCGAGGATTTCAGAATCAGTAGGATTTTGTGAAAAACCAATACCGGTAGAACAGATGAGAATCAGGGCAGAGCTTAAGAGCTTTTTTTTGAAGTGAGGTTGTTGACTAGAAGACATGAACGTATTCCTTGGTGAAAATAGACAATATTTGATAGCTGAAAGCTTCTTGCTCTCATTAAGTAATGATAATTATTGCTATTTGTAAAATTTAGTCAAATGGTATTTGGAGGCTAATGCTATCTATTTACACAACATATTGAAAATAAAGCTTTTTAGTTTTTTGGTAAAGATTGTTTATTTGGGAATCTTTGAAGATCAATGCATGATGATCTGTTTCGGTTTATATCTGCAATGCGATACGGAGGTTTTTGATGAAATATAGTGGCTCATAAAAAAACCTAACTGTGATTAGTTAGGTTTGTGTAGAGACATCCATTTAAAATAGATTTTATCCCATATTGATATTAACGTTGATACGTACGTTGAAATGATTAGAAGTCGACGTTTACACCAATCCAGTAACGACGGCCATCGAGTGTTCGGCCATAATTTTCATTATCGATCTTTTTATCAGTGAGATTGTATACGCCGGCATATACACTAACATCTTTGTTAAATTGGTAAGAGCCACCCACATCTAAGAGTGTATAAGATGAATATTCTTTTCCAGGTGCACCACCACGTGAGAGAGATGTCTCTTTGCCGCGATAGCTGACTTTTGTCCAGATATTGGTTTGTGGATTGACTTGCCAATCAGCATGAACTTTAAAGAGGTGTTCAGGGATACGGTTCAGCGGTGCTCCTTTATTTTTGCCACTTGTCTGTTTGGTTTTAGTCCAAGTATAACTTCCGGTTAAAGTTACCTCATCAATCGGTCTCCATTTAGCCGCAAGCTCTAAGCCCTTGAGTTCAGCTTTATCAATATTTTGATTGGTTTGGACGAAGTAGTAGTAAGTATTTTGAGGACCTGGACAAGTATCATATTTTAAAGGATCTTTATTATATTCTTCCTTGTCTTTTGGCATTTCAACATCTGACTCACAGAGGGTGATGTTTTGGAGTTTGTCTTTAAACTGCGTGTAGAAAGCCGTTGCATTAAGATCTAGAGTTTCATCAGGAGCATAGTTAATTCCGATCTCATAGTTGGTCGATTTTTCAGGTTTAAGATCAGGATTACCAAGAATCACACCATTACTACCGCCACCACCAGTACCATGACCCCAATCGGCAACGGCTTGACGAATACTTGGTGTTTTATAACCCGTTGAAACCCCACCTTTAAGTGTATAGGCATCATTAATATTCCAAACACCATAAAGACGCGGTGAGAAATGGCTACCATAGTTCTCATCATGATCATAACGAAGACCCGCAGTGAGGGCAAAGTTATCAAGAATCCACCATTCATCTTCTAAGAAGAGCGCATGACTTTTACGATCGATCGATTTCACATTGGGGTTGAGCGCATTATTGTTATCATTTAACTTTTCTTCGATGAACTGTCCGCCGAGTGTAACAGTATGTGTAGCAATTGGAATAATGACGTTACCGCTGATTTCAGTGTTTTTAACAATCATTTCACGAGTGTAGTTATCATTTTTCTCATGTGAGTAGAGAAGCTCAGCGGTAATACCGTGATCAAATTCCCCTAAATAACGTGCTGAGATATTATTACGCTTATATTTACTCTCACTTGTCGACGTTCTTTTCTGGAACCCAGCGCCATACTCGAGTTCAAAGGTTTGCCCAACAATCGGTGCGAAGGTTAGTTTTCCACCGACGTTTTCCATACGGCGTTCTGAGGAACCACGAGGTTTATCATCACCATCTCTATGGGAGTATTTACCGTAGAGTTGGAGGCCGAGTTTGTCATGAACAATCGGACCATTCACATAGAACTCAGTATTGTTGGAGTTACCCTCATCTGAGTTATGTTGCGCTGTATATTCCGCTCGAACGTTACCACTCCAGCGATCAGCAATTTTTTTGGTAATGATATTAATGACACCGCCCATCGCATCAGAACCATAACGAGAGGACATGGGCCCTCGAATAACTTCGATACGTTCAATCGCTGCAAGCGGTGGAATCCAACCTTGCTCGATACCTGAGTTATCAGAGTTTGGGCGCGTTGCACGAGAGTTTTGGCGTTTACCATCAACCATCATTAGGGTATAGCTTGATCCCATTCCACGAATACTAATATCTTCACTTGAGCCGCCACCTGTGATAACAACCCCCGGAACATCGGCAATAGCATCGGTCACATCCCTAAAAGGGGCTTGTTTAAGTTCTTGATTAGTCACGACAGAGATCGAAGCAGGTGCATCTTTCACTTCTTGGGCAAAACCGCCGGCAGTGACAACGACTTTAGAGAGATCAACCGTTGGTTTTTTATTAATGAGCTCTTCTTCTTCGAGCGTTTCAAGCGGCGTGGGATTTTGGGCTAAGGCAATGCCGGTTGAGCAGACGATGATTAATGCGGTACTGAGAAGGTTTCTCTTAAAGGGGAAGGGGTGAATTGAAGACATGTTAAGACATCCTGTGAGTAGAATAAATAAAATGATAGAAAACGTAAATAGAATTAATTCTTAATAACGAATCGTAATAGCAATCAATGTCATTTGCAAATTTAAGTCAAAGGAGTTTTGTTGCCAATAAGTTGCGAGGGTTTTTATCATCTTGTTTATCAACATGTTTTTGATGATTTTAGGGAGGATAAATACTTTTTGAAAGTTTGATATATCGTTTGGTTTGTTAATAATCTGAGGAAAAATGTTGCATAAGGAAGAGTCTGTTCAAGGGATTGAGAATCCTGTATGTTGTATGCATGAGGTCTTTAATAAAAGCAGTCATATATTGTGGCTTGATGCGTTATTTCAGACTTCACGAATAATAATGAAAATAAATAAATGGAAAATGATTACGCTGATGAATGAAGGCGGATCATGAAAACATAAAAGCGTCATAAGGAGGATGAAGTGTCCATTGAGATCTATTTCGTGGGCGATCGTGGGATTACGCTCTCTATTAAGGGGGAAGTAAACCTAGAGAATCAGCAGAAAATTTGGTGGATCGGTGCGGAAATTGAAGCATCTCCAAATTTATCGGATGTGGTATTAGATGTCGTTCCTGGCATGAATAACTTAACGCTCTTTTTAAACCCCTATCAGCTAGGGAGTCGTGATGCTTTAAAAGCGCGGTTAGAGAGCCTTTGGCAAGATGTCTTAAAGCTTGATCTTTCAACGCGTTTCCAAGGAAAGCTTATAGAAATACCAGTGCATTATGGCGGTGAGAAAGGACCTGATCTTTTTGACGTGGCGAAAACTCATCATATGACGCCTGAAAAAGTGATAGAGCTTCATACACAGCCGATCTATACCGTCTATTTTGTTGGATTTATGCCGGGATTTGTCTACTTAGGTGGTCTTGATAGTGCCATTCATACAGATAGACGAAGTACACCCAGATTAAAAATTCCGGCGGGGAGCGTTGGAATTGGTGGTTCGCAAACAGGGGTTTATCCTGGGGAATCTCCGGGGGGCTGGCAAATTATTGGCAATACGGGTATGGCTTTTTTTGATATGAACCGAGAAGAGCCCTCGCTCTTTATGCCGGGAGATCAGCTGAAATTTGTCGCAAAGGAGATCACATTATGATGGAAGTGATTAATCCTGGAATTTTAAGTTCTATTCAAGATTATGGTCGACTCTCTTATGCAAAAATGGGCGTTGGAAAAGCAGGTGCCATTGATGGTGTTTCGCTCCATCTAGCCAATCGTTTAGTCGGTAATCCGGGAAATTTCCCGGCACTTGAAGTCAGTGTTATGACGCCTGCAAAATTCCATTTTCATCAAGATACATGGATTGCCGTCACAGGTTCAGATTGTGCAATTATCATTGATGGACAGAGCCAAGGGTTTCATGGGTGGCGAACTTTTATTCGTGCAGGGCAGACGGTTGAATTAAGGCCCTCACATAATTCAGGGATGTATAGTTATTTAGCGGTTGCTGGCGGTTTTGATACACCCAATGTTATGGGTTCTTATAGTACTGATATTAAAAATAAGTTAGGTGGACATAAGGGCGATGGAACTGCGCTTGCAAAAGGTGACAGGCTTTCATTTATGAAGCCTGAGCATTTGATTAAAGAAGCCATTGGTGCGCGTGCATTTAGTAAGACTTACATAAGTAGTACGATCTATGTCTTACAAGGACCTGAGTTTGATCAATTCGATTCGCTTTCTCAGAGTCGATTCTTTGAGCAAGAATGGGAAATTAGTAGTAATAGTAATCGTATGGGAATCCGTCTAATGGGTGAAGGATTAGTAAGAGATAAGCCCCAAGAGATGCGCTCTCAAGGTGTTTTTGAGGGCGTGATTCAGGTACCCCCTAGTGGTGAGCCATTAGTGTTAGCCGCTGAGTGCCAAAGCACAGGTGGATATCCCCGTATTGCCGTGATTCCGCAAGCAGAACTTTGGAAGTTAGCCTATTTACCTGCTCGGAAGAAAGTACAGTTTAAATTGATTAGTGAAGATGAAGCGCAAGAGAAGCTTCAGGTTCAACAGCAATATTTAGCAAGCGTTGAATATTTGCTCTCACAATCGGCTCGTTAGTCAATCTAGAGTATAAAAATCTAGATAGAAGATATAGATATAGATATAGATATAGACATTAGAGACAGATTCTACGATGAGAATCTCATAAAAAGGATAGAAAGATGATAGATCAGAAACAATTCAAGATAGATCTTAACTGTGATCTCGGTGAGAGCTTTGGTCCTTGGAATATGGGAAATGATGCTGCAATATTGAAGCTTATTAGCTCTGCGAATATCGCCTGTGGATTTCATGCCGGAGATCCTGACATTATGGCAAAAACGGTACAGCTTGCATTAGAGAATGAAGTTGCGATTGGTGCACATCCTGGCATGAATGACCTTCAAGGATTTGGCCGTAGAAATATCGCAATCACACCGAAAGAAGCTTATAACTTGGTGGTATATCAAGTCGGTGCGCTTCAAGGTTTTTTATCAGCACTAGGCGGTAAGCTTCATCATGTGAAACCGCATGGCGCGCTTTATAATATGGCCGCAACGAATTATGAATTATCCCTAGCGATTGCAAGCGCAGTTGCCGATGTTTCTAAAGGAGAAGCGATTCTTTACGGGCTTTCGGGCAGTGAAATGATTCGCGCGGGCAAGGAGGTCGGGATCGTTGTGATGAGCGAAGTTTTCTCAGATCGAACTTACCAAGAGAATAAAACCCTAACTTCAAGAAGTGAAGCGAATGCATTAATTACAGATCCTGCAGAATCTATCGCACAAGTTGTACAGATGATCGAAACTGGCACAGTCACGACAACAACAGGGAAAGAGATTCAGCTAGATGCTGATACGGTTTGTATTCATGGTGATGGCGTGACGGCGTTAGAATTCGCGAAGGAAATTAGAGAGACGTTGATTACAAAAGGTATTGAAATTTCAGCGGATTATTAAATACCGATAGGAATTTCACTTCACAAAAATAATTTTTTAAATGAATTAGTTAAAGTCAATAATAAATTATAAATAATAAAGAGAAATTAAATGGCTCAAAAAAGCCACAGGAGGAGCGTATGAGTATCGAGAAGAATCAAAAAGCAAGACGAAGTGCCATTATCGGTGCAGTCTTTTTAATGGGATTATCCGCAATTGGCCCAGGTTTTTTAACGCAAACAACAACATTTACAGTGCAATTAGGTGCAAGCTTTGCTTTTGTGATTATGTTGTCGATTATTTTAGACTTAGGTGCGCAGCTCAATATTTGGCGCATTATTACAGTTTCTAATATGCGAGGGCAAGATATTGCCAATAAGGTTGTGCCGGGATTAGGATATTTAGTATCGATTTTAGTGGTCATGGGTGGGCTTGCTTTTAATATTGGGAACGTTGCGGGTGCTGGATTGGGACTAAATGTCTTCACAGGATTATCAGTAGAAGCGGGCGCAATGATTAGTGCCGCAATTGCGATTGGGATATTCCTCTTTAAAGAGGCTGGCAGAATCATGGATAAATTTATTCAATATGCCGGAATCTTAATGGTCTTCTTGACGCTCTATATCGTATTTCAGTCTTCACCTCCATTAGGAGAGGCAACTTACCGAACGTTTGTGCCTGATGCACCAATTTCAGCACTTATTTTAGCGACAGTAACACTTGTGGGTGGAACGGTGGGAGGTTATATCACGTTTGCAGGTGCACATCGATTATTAGATGCCGGGATTCATGGTAAAGATGCGATTAAAGATGTTTCAACAGGCTCATTACTTGGAATTGGTGTGACAGCCATTATGCGTGTGATTCTCTTCTTGGCAGTGCTGGGGGTTATTTCACAAGGATATCAATTAGCAGCAGGCAATCCGGTCGCTTCAGTATTTGAACATGCTGCTGGAAAAATCGGTTATTATTTCTTCGGTATTATCATGTGGGCAGCAGCAGTCACCTCAGTGATTGGAGCGGCTTATACTTCTGTTACATTCTTAAGAGTCTTTAGCCAGAAAGTGGCGCAAAACCAAAATCGTTTTATTATCGCGTTTATCTTTATCTCAACGGTTGTATTCGTCAGTGTCGGACGTCCTGTTGAAATATTGGTCTTTGTCGGCGCGCTCAATGGTTTAATTTTACCGCTTACTTTAGGGCCTATTTTGTTTGCTGCATATCGTAAAGATGTTGTAGGTGATTATAAGCATCCTATATGGCAAACGGTTTTCGGTGCAATTGTGGTAGTGATTATGACGGTATTAGGCGTACATACACTGTATAGTTATATTGCTGGTTAAATGTATTTTTGTAGATTTTTATAGATCCCTTATTGAAGTGAAATCTTTGAATAAGGGTTTATAGCTTGAAAAAGGCATTCTAGAGAATGCCTTTTTTATGGTGATAATTTTTATTGTTATTAATAAATCAATAGGTTAATGATGATATGGTGTTAATAGATTGAACAAATCAGAAGAACATGACAAAACGATGAAAATTTGCTCACAAAAAGTTTTGACTCATTCAAAAAATGAAGTATACTTGTCTTCGTTGATTGAGACAGCAAACACTTCTCAAGAGACACCAATAGAAGCGATAAGCTTAGATTGGGTGATTAGCTCAGCTGGTAGAGCATCGCCCTTACAAGGCGAGGGTCGGGG
>CAZPIQ010000043.1:0-14903 GCA_964586665.1 uncultured Ignatzschineria sp.
CACGACAGAACCCGGCTTACCGGCTAACTCATCCCTTTTTTAATCAGTGTAAATTTGCGATAAATACAATGATCACAATCCAAAGCGCCCTTGAACTTGGGCAAGAAGCTTTAAGCAAGCTTCCCTCTCCAAAGTTTGAAGCAGAGCTTCTCCTAAGCTTTGCCATGGATGTGAATCGCAGTACACTGATCGCTTTCCCAGAAAGAATCCTCTCATCAGAAGCTGAAAGACTTTTTCAGACCCTTCTAGCTCGCCGTGCAAACGGAGAGCCTTTTGCCTATATTACAGGCGAGAAAGAGTTTTATGGACTAAGCTTTATCGTCAGCGATGAAACACTCATTCCACGAGACGATACAGAAGTCATCGTCGATACCGCCCTCTCGCTTATTCCAGCGATATCAACACTCGCAGAAAATCAACAATCATTCAATCTTCTTGATCTTGGTACAGGTACAGGTGCAATCGCACTTGCGATTAAAAGCATGCGCCCAGATATCAACGTTACAGCACTCGATTATTACGAAGGCACACTCAATATCGCCAAGCAAAATGCGATACGCAACTCCCTTGACGTAGCATTCCTTCAGAGCAACTGGTTTAGCAATGCACCCAAAGCGCATTTTGATATGATTGTCTCTAATCCACCCTATATCGACCCTATCGATACTCACTTAGAGGGAGATGGCGTGAAATTTGAGCCTAAGCGTGCGCTTATTGCGGATAATCATGGCTTATCAGATCTATACCATTTAATCGAAACAGCCCCACTCTACTTTAGAGAATCTGGCTGGTTACTGCTTGAACATGGTTATGATCAGAAAGAGGCACTTCAAGCCAAAATGATGGAATGCGGTTATCAGGAGATTAAAACGCACCAAGATTATGGTGCGAATGATCGGGTGACGCTTGGGTTTTATTCTGCGAAATAGGTAGAACTGCCTTCCCAAACTTGTAATCATTCAGTTAATCATCTGATCGTGATTGATTGTTTTCTCTTCCTTTTGAATACCCTGCTCGCTATTGAGTATTTTTATAATGTCATCAATAAATTTCTATTTACTTTAATAGTACTCTCATCTCCCCGCCTCAAATAATCGACCATTTTCTTACATAAATAATCACTATCTCCGATCTTTATCGCCATCTATTGCCAAAAAAGTCTTTATAACAAGTAAAAAAACAACCGGCAAACGAACACAGGTCCGCTGTGAGGATAAATCTCTGTAAAAAAAGATCCATATTTCCATAAAAGTACCGATTTAACTCGAAATAGTACCTTTTTACGAGTTTTCTTTTTGCTATTGTGAATTGAAGGTTGTCATCCCAATAACAATATCCAAAGGAGGAAAAAATGACAAAACTACCTGAAGATTTCCGAGCAGAAAAAAATCGCCCATTTACTGGTGCTGAATATATTGAGAGTTTAAAAGATGATCGTGAAATCTATATCTATGGCAAACGCGTTAAAGATATTACCACGCACCCTGCATTTCGCAACTCTGTTGCGTCTATCGCAAAGCTTTACGATGCACTTCATGATCCTGAAACAAAAGATAAACTAACATGGGAAACAGATACCGGTAACGGTGGGTATACTCATAAATTCTTCCGTTATGCTAGAAGCCGTGAAGAACTCCGTGAACAGATAGAAGCGATCTCCGACTGGTCAAAAATGACTTATGGTTGGATGGGAAGATCGCCGGACTATAAAGCAGCACTCGGAAATACCTTTGGTGTTAATGCTGATTATTATGGTGAGTTCGCAGATAATGCTAGGCGTTGGTATAAGCGCCTACAAGAGAGTTGCCTCTATATGAACCATGCTATCGTGAATCCACCGATTGATCGTGCAAAACCTGTCAGTGAATTAAAAGATGTATTCATCACCGTTCAAGAAGAGCGTGAAGATGGGATAGTTGTTAGCGGCGCTAAAGTTGTTGCAACAAATTCAGCACTAACACACTACAATTTTATTGGCCCAGGCCCTGCTAATCTTATCGGGGAAGAGATTTCCTCTGCAATGATGTTTATTGCACCAATGACAGCAAAAGGCGTAAAGCTTATTTGTCGCCCATCTTATGAATTAATGGCGAGCCTTACAGGTAATGCTTTTGACTATCCACTCTCAAGTCGCTTTGATGAAAATGATGCGATCTTGATCTTTGATAATGTCTTTATTCCTTGGGAAGATGTTTTAATCTACAAAGATCCTAAAAAATGTCAGGCATGGTTTGGCCAAGCTGGTTTCGTTCAACTCTTCCCTATGCAAGCATGTGCTCGCTTTGTGGTAAAACTTGAATTCATCACCGGCCTATTAGTTAAAGCACTTGAGTGTACGGGCTCCCTTGAATTCCGTGGTGTACAAGCACAAGTAGGTGAAGTTGCAGGTCTTCGCAATGCCTTTAGCTCTTTCTTAGAAGCAATGTGGGCCAACTCAACTGAGTGGAATGGCACATACCTTCCTGATCAAGAAGCCGTTCACGCTTACCGTGCAAATGCACCTGAAGCTTATGCAAGAATTAAAAACATCATTGAAAAAACCGTTGCAAGTGGTCTTATCTACTTACCATCAGGTTCTAAAGATCTTCAAAATCCTGAACTCGATAAATACTTAAGTGTATTCTGCCGTGGTTCTAATGATATTAGTCATACAGATCGTATCAAAATTCTTAAACTTCTTTGGGATGCTATTGGTTCAGAATTTGGTGGTCGTCATGAGCTTTATGAAATCAACTATGCCGGAAACCAAGATGATATTCGCACTCAATGCTTGGGTCAATTACGCGCATCAGGTGCTTTAGGTGAGATGATAGCACTCGTTGATCAGTGTCTTTCTGATTATGATGTTGATGGTTGGAAAGTTCCCCATCTCCATGATTCAGATGATATCAATGTCATTGAAAAGCTTCTTTCTTAATCTCAAAAAGCCGTTGTAATAGTAAAAAATGGACTTGTAGGTTATTGATTAATCTACAAGTCAACTTTCACAACTAAACATGATTGCAATGATTTAAAAAACTTCACTCACATAAGCAATATTGCCCTAGATAAACAATAAATAATTGGCCCTTGCTTCTGAAGGATGTTCAATTTCACCGGAGGATGAAAATGAGTAAACCACAATTAACCCCAATCCAACAACAGTTCCGCGATGCCATGTCATCACTCTCAGCCGCTGTAAACATTATCACGACCAATGGCTCCGCCGGCAAATGTGGCTTAACTGCTACAGCTGTCTGCTCTATTACAGACACACCACCAACAATCATGATCGCTGTTAATCGTAATAGCCAAACAAATGCAACCCTCAAAGAAAATGGTGTTGTCTGTGTGAATATTCTTGCCAAAGAACATGAAGAAACAGCTAAGGATTTTGCGGGATTTACCCAACTTGATATTGAAGAACGTTTTAAACGCCATGCCTGGTGTGAGGGGGAATACAATCTGCCTGTTTTACAAAACTCCCTAGCTAATCTTCAAGGTAAAATTATCCAAACAATGGAGATGGGAACGCACTCCCTCTTTTTTATTGAACTTTTTGATATTCGCAATCGCATGGGCGGTGCGGCTCTTGCCTATTTCTCCAGAGCATTTCATGCTGTGGGTGAAGATTGTAACAATCAAAATCCTTAAAAATTTCCAAAATCATCTGCTCCATCTCTACCCCTTCAAACAAAAACGATTTTTTATCTTCTCATGATGAGATCCTTTAAGTGGCTCCTTCCACTATTGGCCCTATTGAATCATCATAGGGCTATTTTTTTAATATAACCTCTATCACTATGCCTACTATCTATATTTTACGAAAAAGTAGGAATAAAAAAATGCGGTGCCCCATCTATAAGTAACTGTTATGACTAGGACTGCAACCGAGATTTTGACGGTAATCTCTAGGAGATATTTCAGCATAACGTCTAAAAAAACGTGAAAAATAAGAAGAGTCTTTAAAACCAAGCTGATGAGCTATCTCAATAATCGTTAAAGCCGTATACTTCAACATAAATTCAGCCTCTTTCATCAATCGTTGCGAAACATATTCCTTAGCTGAAAGCCCCCCTAACTCTTTACAGATATTATTTAATGTAGAAACTGTAATATTCAATTTCATCGCATAGGTCGGTAAAGCCCAGTGATCCTTATAGTTCTCATCAATAAGGTGAAGATATTTTCTAAACTGCTTTGCATGACGATGATGAGATAAAAAAAGTGCAGCTCCCTGATGTGATAAGCGAAATGCTGTAATATACGCCAAACGAATCCAACAGAGAAGTAGCGCTCTTAAACCAAGACTCTCTTCTTTATGAACCTCTTCTTGAATATTTTCAAATGCATTTTGCAAAATAGCAATCTCAGCATCTACCTCTCTTTTCAAACTAAGATCTAAGATAAATGCATCATCACGATAACTCTTTACTGAATCAGGAAGCTTATTTAAGATATCTAATAAAATCTCTTTAGAGATCAAAAGTGCATGACCTTCGACATTCCCAGAGACAGATATCTTCTGTGCCCGACCTGGTGCAGAAAAATAGATAAAAGGACGATCCCTGATCACATTCTTTTGCGAAGCATGCTCTAGAACCGCCTCCCCTTTCATTACATAAATCAATTTATAAAAAGTATTGCCGTTTTTTTTGGAAGAAGCCTTTGAATTTAAAACATGGCCCACCTGATGCGCTAAGTTTTCATAAACGAACCCTAAGTTCTCACCAATAGCATTATTTACAATCGGAAGGTTATCAGGTAATAATTGACTTAAAATCATAATCTACTCCTTTCTCTACCATTCAGAGGTATCAGAAGACTTCTATCTTTTTAATAAATCAACTTCACAAAATTAAAGAGCTAGATAATTAAACACGCTCAATAATCAATGCAATCCCTTGCCCAACACCAATACACATTGTGCATAGCGCATAACGACCATTACGGCGTTTTAGTTCATGGATCGCTGTAATAACAAGTCTTGAACCAGAAGCGCCAAGAGGATGACCTAATGCAATTGCACCACCGTTTGGATTCACATTTTCAGCATCATCTTTCAATCCTAATTCACGCATACATGCCAACGCTTGTGAGGCGAAAGCTTCATTCAGCTCAATCACATCCATATCTTCAAGTGTTAACCCTGTTCTTTCGAGTAATCGTTTTACTGCCGGAACAGGACCAATGCCCATAATACTTGGCTCAACACCCATGCTTTGCATTCCGATGATTTTAGCCATTGGCTTCAGACCATATTCTTCAACGGCATCATCTGATGCAATTAATAGCGCAGCTGCACCATCATTAATCCCCGATGCATTCCCTGCCGTCACTACGCCCTCTTTTTTGACAAAAGGTTTCAACTTCGTCAAACCTTCTAAGGTTGTAGATGCTCGAATATGCTCATCCTTATCAAAAATGAGATCTTCAGCTCTTCGCTGTGGAATGCGAACGGTCATTACTTCATCATCAAACAAGCCATCAGCCTGTGCTTTTGCCGCACGTGTTTGGCTACGATAAGCAAATGCATCTTGATCTTCACGGGAAATATTAAATCGCTCTGCCAAATTTTCTGCTGTTTCCGGCATCGTTTCTGTGCCATACATCTCGTCAAGCTTAGAATTGACAAATCGCCATCCCATTGTCGTATCTTCCATCACTTGCGAACGCCCAAATGCACTATCACTCTTTCCTATTACAAATGGAGATCGTGTCATAGCCTCGACACCACCGGCAATGATCAGATCCGCTTCACCCAGCTTAATGGCTCTAGCAGCAGAACCAATTGCCTCTAGACTAGATCCACAAAGGCGATTCACTGTAACACCAGGAACATCTTGTGACAGACCTGCAAGAAGCCCAGCCATACGCGCCACATTTCGATTATCTTCTCCTGCTTGATTCGCACAACCTAAAATAAGATCATCCACCTTTTCCCATTTCACACCTGGGTTTCTAACCATCAACTCCGCGATGGGTAATGCCGCTAAATCATCAGCACGAATACTCGCTAATGAACCACCATAACGACCAAAAGGGGTTCTAATTGCATCGCAAATATAAGCATTCTTCTCTTTCATTTTTCAATTTCCCTCTATTTATCTTGAATATACAAACGATCTTTAAGGTAATATTGACCTTCTCATCAAGATCAATATTGCTATACTGTTTTAATCAAAAATATCCCTTAATTGCCATTTGTTGCATCAATCAGTGGTGCATCTGTTAATGCTTCAAGCTCAGGGAATGTGATCCCCCCAAACAGCTCAGTTACATGAAGCTTCTTATCACGTACATCTATAACAGCTAGATCTGTATAAATTCGATCAACACATCCGATTCCTGTTAGCGGGTAACTACACTCTTTAACAATCTTAGGTGTACCATCTCTTGTGGTATGATTGGTGGCTACCCAGACATTTTTAGCACCGATCGCAAGATCCATTGCTCCACCTACAGCAGGAATAGCATCTGGTTCTCCCGTATGCCAGTTCGCAAGATCACCATTTTCAGCAATTTGAAAAGCACCTAATACGCAGATATCAATATGTCCTCCACGCATCATCGTAAAAGAATCCCCATGGTGAAAATAACTCCCACCAGGTAATAAAGTCACCATCTCTTTGCCGGCATTAATTAATTCAGGGTCCTCTTCACCAGACACCGGTGTTGGCCCCATGCCTAAAAGGCCATTTTCACTATGAAGAAAAATTTCTTTATCCTCATCTAAATAGTTCGCAATTGAAGTGGGCAAGCCAATCCCAAGATTGACATAAGCACCATCAAAAATATCTTCAGCAACCCGCGCAGCGATCTGATTTCTTGTAAGAGGGGTATAATTCTTTGTCATTTTTAAGCTCCACTTCTATTTAATTTCAACAATTTCTGTCACGAAAATACCAGGGGTCACAATACACTCGGGATCTAATGCACCTATCTCCACAACCTCACTCACTTGCGCAATCGTATACGCTGCAGCTGCAGCCATAATAGGACCAAAGTTTCGAGCAGTTTTACGATAAATAAGATTCCCATGCCGATCCCCCTGATGTGCTTTAATTAATGAAAAGTCAGCCGTAATGGGGTATTCCAAAACATAGTTTTTACCCTGAATTTCACGAGTCTCTTTACCCTTCGCAAGCTCTGTACCGTATCCTGTCGGTGTGAAAATTGCCCCCAAACCAGATCCTGCAGCCTGAATTCGTGCTGCGAGATTACCTTGTGGAACTAATTCAAGCTCGATCTCTCCTGCTCTATAAAGCGCATCAAAAACATATGAATCTGATTGCCTTGGAAAAGAGCAAATAATTTTCTTCACGCGCTTTGCTTTCAGGAGAGCCGCAAGCCCGATATCACCATTTCCGGCATTATTATTAATAATTGTTAAATCGGTGGCGCCATGTTCAATCAGCGCATCTATTAGTTCAGCTGGTTGCCCTGCTGTTCCAAAGCCACCAATCATAACTGTTGCGCCATCGAAGATTTTTTCAATAGCATCTTTTACAGATGGGCTAATTTTGTTAATCATAATGATCCCTTCTTCCCATATTGACTGGGTATTATCATTGAATGTGAGTAAATTTAGCGTGTAATTCCCAATACCAAAACATGACTGTTTGGTGAATAAACCCTTGATAGATTTAATGTTTTTAATATTTAATTGAAAATTAACGAGTTCTAGGTAAAAAACTTATCTTATTAAAGATTTGTATCCATAAAGTTCCTCGCTTATATGAGGTATAAAAAAAGATAGAGTCATTCTCCATAAGGAAGATAATGACTCTATCTCTATTTCAGATGGAGCTATGGAGATCTCCATCATTGTTAAATTAGTAACTCTTAGAGCACAGCTCTTGCACGAGTACTACGTGTCTCTTGATCACTCTCTGCTGATTTAGTTAAAGCAAAATCAAATACCAACTCTTTATAAGGTCCTTTCATTTTGGCCTCTGCAATCTTAGCCGGATCTGTCACTGCAACTGCATCTACAATGAGCTCATCACGTGTTGCATATGCAAAATCATCATGACAGAACGGATCATCACTTAAGTTAATCTGCGTTGTCAGGTGACGATAACCTGGCGCATGAATAAAGAAATGAATATGTGCAGGTCTTGAACCATGACGACCTAAAAGTGTGAGTAATTGCTCAGTCGGATTACCCGGTGGTACTGAGTAACCGCTTGGAATAATACTACGTGCTGTATATTTACCATTATCACTCTTAATCGTACGACGCATGTTAAAGTCAGACTGACTCTGATCAAAGAATGAATAGTTTCCTTTACTATTACAGTGCCATACTTCAACTGTTGCATTAGGAATGACTTCACCTGTCACTGCATCAACGACCTTTCCTGATAAGTGCATAAGATCACTTTCAGTATCAGAACCATCGTCAAGCTGCGCTTCTCCCTCTTCAACCGGTGCTCCTGCAACATAAAGGGGACCTTCGATAGTTCTTGGTGTTGCGCCTTCTGCACTTAAACCTGCTTTTTCATCAAGCTCATCTTCACGAACATCTAAGATATGCTCAAGACCAAGGCCTGCTACTAATAGTGCTGTCTCATGTGCTTGTCCTAAGCGGAGAAGATAGTTCGCACCATGCCAGAACTCATCAACTGTAATATCTAAATCATCAATCGCCTTACAAAGATCTGATAAAAGGCGATGAGTAATCTCTTTTACTCTTGGATTCCCCTCATCTGAATCAAACCCTGCCGCGGTACGAACAAATCCTTCTAAAAATGCTTGGCTAGAAATTTTCGTTTTCATATTATTCTCCTAATTTGGTGTATATATTTGTTATTTTATTTTTCACTCTTCGACACTATAGTCGATTGATTCTGCTTACATCTTGAGATAATAAGTTGATATTTAGCTTCTAAAAAAGCCTTGATCTCAACGGGATCAAATTCTAACGATCATCTTCATTAATTGATGATGGATGTCTGCAAAGTGCTTCTACCGAGATTTCCATGTAAGGATAAAGTGGCAATCCTGTAATCAGATTATGAAGCTCCTCATTACTCTCAACATCAAAGATGCTCACGTTTGCGTATTGACCCGCAATACGCCAAATATGACGCCACTTTCCTGACTTTTGTAATTCCTGAGAATACGCTTTCTCAGTTGCAAGTATTTCTGCTCGTTTTGCAGGATCCATTGATTCTGGAATATTGACAATCATTTCTACTTTAAAAAGCATGTTTTCTCCTTATTAACGCTTATAGTGATTTACTTTATCTTCATCTAACTCTAAGCCTAAGCCAGGCTTATTAGAGACTTCTACTCCGTACTCAAAATAACGAAGAGGCTCTATGACAATGTCATCTTTTAATAGCAAAGGACTGAACAGTTCTGTCCCCCACTCTAACTCTGGTAATGTGGAAAATGCCTGAATGGCAGCACTTGTCGCAATTGAGCCTTCAAGCATGGTTCCACCATATAAACCGATGCCTGCTGCTTTCGCAACATCTGCAAGTTCAAGAACGCCGAGCATTCCCCCTGATTTTGCGATCTTAAGCGCAAAAGCCCTAGCACCCGCAATCTTCGCAATATTAAAACCTTCATAGGCTAATCCAACAGACTCATCTGCTAAAATAGGAATATTAAAGCGATGACTTAAACGCGCCTGAGCATCAATTTCTTGCTGCGCTAATGGCTGTTCCACTAAATCAATCCCCGCATCTTGTAATAACTGCATTCCAAGAATTGCTTCTGCTTCGGTCCATGCTTGGTTAACATCTACAGTAACCATACTCTCATCGCCTAATGCCTCTTTAATGGCAATCACATGAGCAACATCTTCCCGCACCGGACGACGACCAATTTTAAGTTTAAAATCCTTATGGCGACCTGCTGCAATCATCTCTTTAGCTTCGATAATGTCTTTCTCAGTATCACCACTCGCAAGTACCCAAAGAACCGAAAGCTTATCTGTTACTTTTCCACCTAATAGTGTCGAAACAGGCACATTTAAAATCTTCCCCTGAATATCAAAGAGTGCTGTTTCGATTGCATTTTTTGCAAAGTAGTTACCACGGATGTTCTGCGAAATTCTTTGGCGCAAAGCTTTAATCGAACTGATTGATTGACCGATAATTAATGGGGCAATATATTGATCAATTGCAAGCTTCATTCCCTCAGGGCTTTCAGGACCATAACTTAATCCACCGATAGTTGCGGCTTCACCTAACCCCATAATTCCTGACTCAGTAAAGACCTTTACTATGACTGAACTCTGCACGGTCATTGTCGTCATAGATAGTTGATGTCCACGAATTGTAGGGAGATCAACAATAAAAGTTTCAATCTTAACGATCTTGTCTGTTAATAACTGTTTGTTCATAAATTCACTCCTAATATGCAATCGCTTTTGATAAGTTTGAAATATAAAGCCTAATACAGCGGTTATGCCGTTATGCTTTTACATTCCCGAACCACGCTCTTAAAACTTGGTTAAACTCATCAGGCGCTTCGACTGAAGGAACATGACCTACAGACATCACTTTTAGATCTTGCCCACCCACTAAACCTGCTAATTTCTGCATATTTTCAAGTGGCATTGCGGGGTCTTCGGATCCGGCAATACAGAGAACGGGTATATTAGGGTCTCGATTAGGTAAGCGATCTGTTGCACTCCATTCACCAAGCGCTTCGCTCAACTGCGCATATCCTTCATTACCTGTATTCTCTAATGCAGTCTGCCATATTTCGATAGCGGCTTTATTTTCTAAATAAAGCGGAGCAAACCATCTTGGCACAATCTCTTTTGCCATCGTTTTTAAGCCTATCGAACGAACATTATCCGCTCTTAATTGCCAACCACTCTGTTCACCAATTTTGCTATGCGTATTTGTAATCACTGCACTCTTAATAAATTCTGGCGACTCTAAGAATAATTCTTGACCGATCGCACCGCCGATAGATGTTCCAACATAATGCACACTCTCATAACCAAGAGAACCCGATAGCTCCTTGATCATTTTAGCCAATGTAGGAATTCGCCAATTAGCATCAGTTGTAGGATCAGGACTCTGCCCATGTCCGGGTAGATCTATTGCCAGAATGTCATATTCTGATTTAAAACCTTGCACTACTTCATCCCACACCTTGAGACTAATACCTAAGGGATGCACTAATACTATGAGATCACGCTTTACTTCACCTGCATGGTATTCATAATTGATCTGATCTTTATACAGTTCTTGATGCATTGTTTATTCTTCTCCATTTATTATTTTCTCGGACTTTTATAAATGATTGTTTAATATAGCTCTCGTCAACACCGTTCGACTAGCGAACACTTAAACCACTTATCGCCCATACATTATTAATCTCATAGCTGACTTTTATTGTCAAATCTTAAAAGCTTAAAAAATACTTCTCTTATGCATTGCAATGAGTTATCGCATATAATGTTGAAAAATTATCGAACAACAAGCATTTAGTATTATTTAACCTCTCTACACAACTCTTATAAATAGCGACCCACGATGCAAAGTAACTTTATTGAAGAAATCACCCCTCTTTTAGAACAACATGCCGTAGACCCTGACTTTATTACAGCCTTTGCCCGTGGCCTTGTAATTTTTCAAGTCTTATCGACTAGTAAACGTCCACAGACTATTTCAGATATATCGAAAATTACAGGTTTCCCTAGAGCAACAGTGAGAAGAGGACTTTATACTTTAGTAATACTTGGCTTTGTGACACAAGATGACCGCGAATATTCACTCACCTCTAAAATATTAACGATCTCTCATAGCTTCATATCTTCCCAATCACTCCCTAATGCCGCACAACCTATCTTGGAGAATATTACTAAAACTATAGATGAGGCATCTTCAATGGCCGTGCTTGCACAAAACAATATCGTTTATATAGCCCGCTCATCAGAAAACACACAACGAATCATGTCTAATACCCTAGCTATTGGAAGTCAATTACCCGCCTGCTGTACATCCATGGGGCGAGTATTATTAGCCGCGGAGCCATATGAGAAACAATTAGAAATATTGGAACAACTGAAACCAAAGGCTTACACACCCAACACTATTTATGAAAAAGACGCGCTATTAGAAGAACTACAAAAAGTAAAAGAACAAGGGTATGCCATCATTGATCAAGAGCTAGAGATAGGCCTGCGTTCAATTGCTGTACCTGTGTTCGATAAAAGTGGGAAGATTGTTGCTTCGATTAATATTAGTACTCACGCAATGCGTAACTCTGTAGAAGACATGATCGCAAAGTTTTTACCAACACTTCAGAGCTCAGCAACAATGTTAAAAACATTTCTATAAATACTATTTTTAAAAGAAATGATACTTCTCCCAAAATATGTGAAATATGTGAATATCATTGCCTAATCTCTAGGATTGCGTTATATACTTGAAATTATAAATAAGACATATCACCGCTCACTCGATCACTATTAAATACCTACAAGTAAAAGAATTTTATGCAAAAAGATGTAATAGAAGAACATAGTGCTACTTTAGATAAGCACGCAGATAACCCTGATTTCCTGAGCTCCTTTGCAAGAGGCCTCATTATTTTTGAAGTGCTCTCGCAAAGCAAACGCGCGCAGACGATTTCAGATATTGCTAAAGAAACAGGATTTCCACGCGCAACGGTGCGCCGAGGACTCTATACACTTACTGAATTAGGCTATGTGATTCAAGATGATCGTTACTATGAGTTATCACCTAAAATCTTAATGCTCGGGCATAATTACATCAATGCACAAACGCTCTCTAGTACCGCGCAACCCATTCTTGAGAATTTAACACGTGAACTTAATGAAACAGCCACAATGGGTACACTTGTAAAAAATGAAGTGATCTACATCGCAAGATCATCGCATAGCCGACAAAAAATTATGTCGAATACACTTACAATTGGAAGCCATTTGCCGGCATATTGCTCATCAATGGGGCGTGTGCTTTTAGCAGCTGAATCATTAGAGCGACAAAAAGAGATCCTAGATCAATCTCATCTCAAAGCACATACTGATAAAACCATTATCGATGTAGAGATGCTACTTTCAGAGTTCGCACGTGTTAAAGCACAAGGCTACTCAATCATCGATCAAGAACTTGAGATTGGCCTCTGCTCAATCGCCGTGCCGGTACTTGATCGCGCCGGAAATGTGATTGCTGCAATCAGTATCAGTAGCCTAACACTTAAAAACAGTACGGATGATCTTATTAAAAATGTATTACCGGTATTACAGCAAGCAGCGGGAATCTTGACCAATTTTGTATAAGGTATAATATCGCCGTCATTAATATCTGACCTTACTAGCGTAAATTACAAAAGTTTAAATACAAAAAAAGACCTGAAAATATTTCAGGTCTTTCTCATTCATAACTATTAAAAGTAAAAGTCTAAAAGAGAACTAAAACTGCTGGCTATTTTGCGCAGCTTCAAGCGCTGCAATACGCTTCTCAAGCGGTGGATGCGTACTGAAAAGATCACGGAGTGAACCCGTAAAACCAAACGCAGCAAATTCACCAGGAAGATCCTGATTCATCTCAGGGCGACGGCGAAGTGCATCAAGCGCATTCGCCATTTGTCTATTAGAAGTTAATCTCGCACCACCTTCATCAGCACGATATTCACGATAACGGCTGAACCAACTTGCAATAATTTGCGCCAAGACGCCAAATACGATCTGCAATACGATTGTCGCAATCATATAAGTACCTGAACTGGTCGCTGATTCACCATCTGAACTTGTGCGTGATGCGATCACTTCTGCGATAATTCGTGAGAAGAAGACCACGAAGGTGTTCAATACACCTTGTAAAAGCGCCATAGTCACCATATCTCCATTTGCCACGTGCGCCATTTCATGGCCAATCACAGCTTCCACTTCATCACGGCTCATAACCTGAGTTAATCCGGTGCTAATTGCAACTAACGAGTTATTCTTGCTCGCACCTGTTGCAAAAGCATTTGGCTCAGGTGAGTCAAAAATACCGATCTCCGGCGTTTTAACACCTACTGCTGCGGCTTGTCTTTGCACAACATTCACATACCATGCTTCAAATTCATTTTGTGGCGTTTCAATAACTCTCACACCCATTGAGCGCTTCACCATACTTTTCGACATGAAAAGCGAAATAAGTGATCCCGCAAAACCTACAACCGCACAGGCAAGCAACATTGGAAATAATCCTTTACCTCCTGAAATTGCGGTATCTAATCCTGTAATCTTTAAAATTATTGTAATTACGGCAATCACCGCAATGTTCATCATTGCCCATAAAGCAATTCGTTTAAACATGTAAACTCCTTATTAGAATACACTTATTAAATCTTCAATCTGATGATCTCTATTAGCCTACAATATGAGGCTTTCCATCTTAAAAAACAATAGAGATAGAAAAAAACCTTGATGATAAAATCACCAAGGTTCTGATCTGTGTCGAAGAATTTTCGAAAATTAAGCAGTTTTCGCAACTTTGCGAGCTGGTAATTTTTCTTTGATTCTTGCCGCTCTACCTGAAAGTTCACGTAAGTAGTAGAGTTTAGAACGACGTACGCTACCACGACGTTTAACGTCGATGCTTGCGATAAGTGGGCTATAAGTTTGGAACGTACGCTCCATGCCAACACCGTGTGAAATACGTCTTACGATGAATGAAGAACCCATTCCACGGTTTTTGATTGCGATTACAACGCCTTCAAATGCCTGAACACGCTCACGATCACCTTCTTTTACTCTTACGTTAACGATAACTGTATCGCCAGCGTTGAAAGCAGGAAGCTCTTTGCCTTGCATTGCTTCTTGCTCTAATTGTTTAATAATATTCATGTCTGTTAAACCTTCTAATGTAATAACCATCTTACCCAGATTTATTCTAAGCAAAGCATTATACACCAATATTTAGATATTGGTACCACTTTTA
>CAZPIQ010000044.1:0-14486 GCA_964586665.1 uncultured Ignatzschineria sp.
CGGCGCTTATCTGCTCATAATGCCAGAGGGAATCTTAGGAATGCTCGGCGTATTTATGTTGGGAAATTTAATTTTAATAGCGATGTTTGTGGTGGTGAGAATGATCTTTGCGATCATAGGGCTTTATATGGATCAGCGGAAAAATAGAGGCTGAAATCGATGATGAATTAGGTGAATGTTAGGATAGTAAGGGGCTGCGATACCTATTTTATTGTAATGGACAATATCTTTAATCAATCTCTAATCTAATAATGAACGCCTATTTTTTAATTACGATGATATTTGATTGAATAATGGATTAGACTATATTTTATGATTATCTATCATCAATTTTTAAAAAATCCCTGATTGATAGAAAGTTACCCGTTTTATACTGACTACAAGGATCTCTCATGGCAAATAGTAATCTCGATATTTATGGTTTAACTTCAGCGCGAAAGATACTCTCTAATCATGAGATTAAAGAGAAGGGCACAGATGGCAACCTTGTCTATAACCTTATTAAGGATGAGTTATTATTAGATGGTAACTCAAGACAAAACCTCTCAACTTTCTGCCAAACGTGGATGGAAGATAATATCCATAAAATCATGGAAGACTGTATCGATAAAAATATGATCGATAAAGACGAGTATCCAATGACGGCGGAGATTGAGAAGCGTTGCGTGGAGATGATCGCAGCACTTTGGAATTCGCCTGAGCCAGCTAAAACTGCGGGATGCTCAACGACAGGTTCAAGTGAAGCTGCGATGCTTGGCGGTCTTGCGATGAAGTTTAACTGGCGTAACAAGCGAAAAGCTGCGGGCCTTCCTTATGATAAACCGAATATCGTGACAGGACCTGTTCAAGTATGTTGGCAGAAGTTTGCGCGCTATTTTGATGTTGAGATCCGTGAAGTGCCGATTGAAGCAGATCGTTTAGGCTTAACCGGCGATATTTTAGAACAATATGTGGATGAGAACACGATTGGTGTTGTGCCAACATTAGGTGTTACCTTTACATGTCACTACGAGCCTGTTGCAGAGATCTGTGCGGCGCTTGATAAGATTCAAGCAGAGAAGGGCTGGGATATTCCGGTTCATGTTGATGGCGCATCTGGTGGTTTCTTAGCACCATTTACAGCACCTGAGCTTGAGTGGGATTTTCGTCTTGAGCGCGTTAAATCAGTGAACGCATCTGGTCATAAATTTGGTCTAGCGCCGCTTGGTGTGGGTTGGATTGTTTGGCGTGAGTGGAAAGATATGCCGGAAGATATGATCTTCTGGGTGAACTATCTTGGTGGCAACATGCCAACATTTGCACTGAACTTCTCGCGCCCAGGTGGTCAGATCGTTGCGCAGTACTATCTCTTTAACCATTTAGGTAAAGAAGGTTATCGCACGATTATGGAGAATCTGTACGATTCAGCACAATATATCGGTAAAGAGATTGTGAAAATGGGCGACTTTGAGATCTTCTTTGATGGGGATCCGAAAAAAGGAATTCCGGCAATTTCATGGACGCAAAAAGCATCTTCGAAAAATTACAGCCTCTACGATCTCTCAGATCGACTTCGTATGCGTGGCTGGCAGGTTGCGGCTTACTCAATGCTACCAAACATGGAAGAGACTGTCATTATGCGTCTTGTGCTTCGTCATGGCTTTAGTATGAGTATGGCTGAGATGTTTGTAGAAGATGTTCAACGCTCGCTTGATTACTTCGAGAAACATCCTATTGCGGTTGTGCAAACTGCGAATGAAGAGAACCAACACTTCGATCATGGTGGTCGTGGTTAAATCTATTGGTCGGCTAATAAGTTGAAATCCTGGGAATTGAAAAATGCCCAGGATTTTTTATTGAATTGAAAATATTATGCGCTGAAAGCTAAGTTAAACTTATATAAAATTATAGTTTAAAGAGCGGTAATATTTACTTTTACATCCAAAGCCTTCGCATAATAGGGTGATGTCGTGACAATGCCATCAACCCCTGTTTCTACAAAAGTATGAATATTCATTGGATTGATGCCACCGGCCGCTAAAATACGAAGATTTGGGAAAAGTTCTTTGAGTTGCGGAATCGCTATCTTGAGATCTTCTGGCGAGAGCTTATCAAATTGAATAATATCAACGCCCATCTTGGCAAATCGAAGTGCCTCTTCAAGATTATCCGCTTCAATTACAATACGCTTTTCAATGGCGAGGTGTTTAATCTCATCAATTTTTGCTTTAAGCGCTTGATCATCTTTAAAAAATTGACGATGTTGTTCAAAAATAAGAATAGTTTCAGAAAGCCCTAATCGATGGGGCATTGCGCCACCTGCCATAATGCCGGTAATTGCGAGATGTTTGGTGCCGGGCGCGCTCTTTCGTGTCGTGAGAAGTGGGACTTTCTTCTCTCCTTTTTCACAGAGATCCACCATTTTACGGGCGGTTGAAGCAATGCCAGAGGTATAGTCCAAAATATTTTGCCCAACCTTCCAAATTGCATGGATTTGATCGGCAGATCCTTTGCCGGCAATGAGTAGGTCGCCGGGTGCTATTTTGGTGCCTGAAGGTAGTATTGATATCAGCTCAATATCGAGCTTTTCAAATAGTTTCTGCACAACTTCAGTACCAGCAACAACGCCGGCATCTCGAGAGATATACTCAATCTTCGCAGGCTGAATATCAATCTCTAATAGGGTGCAAGTTAAATCGATATACGGCATATCTTCATCTAAATAACGTTGGATCTCGCGCTCTTGAATATTCATCTGTCGGGCCTTTTAAATATTGAATGTTGGATGAAGAAATTGTGATAAGTGTTAATGTATTGGCATTCATTGAAGCTTATTAACATCCTATTAAGGCGCATTTTGAGTGAGATCTCAATAGTTCTAATGGCGTATAGCTACTTTGGCTAATAGTAATTTTTATATGAAGCTCTAGACTATTTAATCCACATTGATCTAATTCATCTCAATCAAGGCATTCAAAATTATTTTGATGATGCCGATTCTTTAAGGAGAAATAATGCAATTATTCAAAAAGTTAGCAGTATCAGCGATGTTGGTTTCAGGATTTATGACAACTGCTTTTGCCGAGGGAGAATCACTCTTTATCTATTCGGGGGCTGGTTTGAAGAAGCCGATGGAAGAGATTGCGACAATTTTTGAGAAAGAGAATGGTATTGAGATTGAATTTAACTTTGCGGGTTCCGGACAATTACTCGCTCAGCTAGAGACATCAGGCAAGGGTGATGCTTTTATTGTGGGCTCAGATGTTACTTATCATGTGGCAAAAGAGAAGGAATTAGTTGGCGATGAATATCAGATCTCCCATCATACGCCGGCGATAGTTGTTTTAAAGGGGAATCCTAAGAATATTCAAAGCTTAGAAGATCTTGCTAACCCCGGCATTAAAGTGATTCTCGGGGATGCTAAAGCGAATGCGGTTGGTAAAACAGCGCAGGCGATCTTAAAGAAAAATCATTTACAACAGATTAATGACAACGTTGTTTCAACGGCAAATACTGTGAATGAGATGGTAATTCAAATGACGCTCGGAAATGCTGATGCTATGATTGCGACAAAAGATTCTGTCTTTAATAATGATAAGGTGGAAGTGATTGAAATTACGCCTTCACAAAATATTGATCAGATCGTCACAGGTGCCGTGATTAATGCCTCTAAATATCCTGAAATGGCAAAAGCATTTATGGATTTAACGGCTTCTGAAGCTGGAAAAGCTATTTTTGCAAACTATGGTTTTGCGCCTGTTAAAACGGATATGAATGCGGAGAAGTAAAATTCATCGCGGGACTTATTATGGTTTAGTTCTGTTGATTACCCTTTTTATAGCAATGCCCCTTTTGATGCTCATCAAAGAGGGCATTCTTCTATTGCCGGAAGCAATCTATTCGAAAGAGGTGCAATTTGCGATTAAGATGAGTTTATCGACTTCATTGGTCTCAACGATCATCTGTTTAATTCTCGCAGGACCGGTTGCTTACTTTCTCTATCAATTTCGTTACCGGCATTTTTTAATGCCGATTCTCTATCTACCGCTTGCATTACCACATATTGTTTCTGGTGTTGCATTGCTTCTCTTTTTTGGTTATTTGGGCATAGGTGAGTGGTTAGAAAAGTGGTTCAATCTCTCATTTATCTTCACTAAAGAGGGGATTATTTTGGCACAAGTATTTGTGAATCTACCTTTTGCAATTCGATTAATTACGCTTGGTCTATTAAATTTAAATCATAAACAGCTCTTTGTAGCGAGAACGTTAGGTGCATCGCCTATGCAATGTTTCTATCATGTGACGCTTCCATTGTTAAAACCAACAATTTTATCAGTGATTGTTCTAACATGGTCTAGAGCCCTTGGAGAATTTGGTGCAGTGATGATGGTTGCAGGCTCCACCAGAATGAAAACAGAAATTCTTCCTACCTCTATTATGCTGA
This sequence comes from uncultured Ignatzschineria sp., assembly GCA_964586665.1. Taxonomy (GTDB): domain Bacteria; phylum Pseudomonadota; class Gammaproteobacteria; order Cardiobacteriales; family Wohlfahrtiimonadaceae; genus Ignatzschineria. The sequence continues at coordinate 4,424 of CAZPIQ010000044.1, forward strand.
ATCTCTCAACCGGTGACCTTGATTTAGCGCTCGCAATCGCTGTGATTTTAATGCTCATATCGCTTAGTTGCTCTTTTGTTTTTGAATACTTCTTAAAGCCTCAATATGCTCATCATTAATCATCTTCACTTAAAATTGCCGGCATTCTCATTAATAGATATTACATTAATGCTCAATCGTGGTGATTATTGCGTTATTCTTGGCAGAAGTGGTTCAGGGAAAACACTCTTATTAGAATCGATTGCCGGCCGATATGAAATGATGACGGGCACTATTTCTTTAAATGATCAGCCTCTTGAAACCTTAATGCCGGAAAAAAGGGAACTTGGCTTTGTATATCAACATTATGAGCTCTTCGAGCATTTATCTGTGTGGGATAATATCGCTTTTCCTCTTAAAATGGCGCGTTATTCAAAAAAGGATATTGAGCAAGAAGTATTATCGATATTAGAACTACTTAGGATTAGTGATTTAAAATCATATCGTACAACGCACTTAAGTGGCGGTGAGCGCCAGCGAGTCGCTTTAGCAAGAGCCTTAATCAAGAAACCTAAAATTCTCCTATTAGATGAACCTACAAGCGCCCTTGATTACATCACGCGCCAAGAGATACGGGTAGTATTGCAGGAAATCCATCAATATTATCAACCGATTATTATTCATGTAACACATGATATTAGCGAGGCATTGATGTTAGCAACGCATGTGGGAGTGATGAGAGAGGGGAGATTACATGATTATTTTAAGATGGATCAATTAAACTATATGGCGCTGGAAGCCAGAGTGTTAGCACTATTAAAATAAGAATTAACCGAAATAAGCATAGATTAAAAACAGGTTTGGTATTATGTTTTTATTAGTTGATAATCAATTATTAACTAATGGTGCATTTCTTTGAAATATATGCATTATTGTTAAAGCCTAGGAAGATTGATATAAGGAACAGCTTAATATGCGAAAAACACCCTATTTCGATAGCTCAGATCTATCGACTATTCTTCACTCAAAGCGAGCAAATCTCTATTACTTGGAATATTGCCGAGTGCTTGTGAATGGTGGGCGCGTTGAGTATGTAACGAATGTGGGTAAGGAATCGCTCTATTTTAATATTCCGATCGCTAATACGACTTGTATTATGCTCGGAATTGGCACATCGATTACCCATGCGGCGGTGAGAGATTTATCAAAGGCTGGCGTAATGATTGGTTTTGCCGGCAATGGTGGAACCCCATTATTATCAGGCACTGAAGCAGAGATAGGCTGTGATTTCTTCTCGCCACAATCGGAATACCGACCGACGGAGTATTTACAAAAATGGTGCGGATTTTGGTTCGATGATGCAAAACGGTTACTCGCTGCAAAATTTCTACAAAAAGCACGTTTACAATTTACGCTAAAATGTTGGGCAAAGCATGAATGGGCTTTTGAAATTGAAGCGTTAAAGTCCGCTGTTGAAAGTTATCGTGATGAGATTGATGCCGCTGAAAATACACAAGCGCTCTTATTAACGGAAGGGCGATTAACTAAGCGCCTTTATCATCTTGCGAACAAAGCAACACTCAATCATGAAGGATTTCGACGGGATTCAACCGATGGAGACTATCGTCAGAAAGATCCGACAAATCGTTTTTTAGATCATGGGAATTACCTTGCGTATGGACTTGGTGCAACGGCGACTTGGGTTCTAGGACTTCCGCATGGATTATCGATTCTTCATGGTAAAACGCGCCGAGGGGGGTTAGTGTTTGATGCCGCAGATATCATTAAAGATGGCATTGTACTCCCCATGGCGTTTATCTCGGCATTAGAAGGGGATAATGAACGCGCTTTTAGGGAGCGAGTGATTGCAGAATTCCGAAAATATGAAGCGCTCGATATGATTTTTGATACGTTGAAAGCCATTGCAGAGCTTGATTTTGAAGTGACATTACCTGATGAGGTTTCGAAGCCGTGAATATTATTTTAGTTTCTGAATGTACAAAAAAAGCGCTCACTGAAACAAGACGTATTTTAGATCAATTTGCCGAGCGTACAGGGCAAAGAACCTGGCAAACAGCGATGACAATGGAAGGTGTCAAAACGATTCATTACCTACTTCGTAAAACCGCAAGAAGAAACACAGCAGTTGCCTGTTTTTGGGTACGTGGCAAGAACCATACTGAATTAATGTGGAGGGTGGGAAAACGCGGTGTTTTTAATGAAAATGGGCGCGTGCCGACGAATCGAAGCGAACGCAATATCGATCCGGGTGCTGAGTTAGCATGGAAAGATGGCAGGGCAATAGAAGTTATTACATCAATCTCCGCGCTTCTTCATGATCTCGGAAAACTCACCATTGGCTTTCAGAAAAAGCTAAGACCGGGTGGTGAGAATGTAGATCCTTATCGCCATGAATGGATTTCGCTTTTACTCTTTTCTTTGATGATCAAAGATTGTGAAACAGATGAAGCCGTTTTAGAGAGGTTATCGACGTTTCACTTTGATCATAAATGGTATCAAGGACTTCAAGAGATTGATTTTGATCGAGCCATCATGACAACACCTCTGGAAAGATTAATTGCTTGGCTTATTGTTTCGCATCATCGTGTTCCTTTTATTGAAAGAAAGGCGGAATTTAATGGAAAATATCACTCCATTAATAGCTTTTTTGACAATCTTTCAGCGGTGCCGGGATGGGTTCGTAATTGTAAGGTTGAGCTGACGGATGATTTTAAATTGATTATGGATGATCTCAGTGAGATTCATCCTGATATTGCTAAAGAATTTGAAGGGTGGAGTTATGCGTTACGTTATCGAGCGCAAGAAGGCATGAATCTCAAGCTCTATGAGCGTGGGGAAGATTTGCTTTCACCCTTTATGACTTATTTATGTAGAACCGCTTTAATCATGGGCGATCATACTTATTCGAGTATGAGTTATGGCGATAAACTTAAATTCTATGAGGGAAGTCAAAAGCAGAAAATCCCTTTGATTGCGAATACGCATAAAAGCACAAGAGAACCGAATCAGCCACTTTCAAAGCATCTGACATCCGTTGCGAGATATGCCGGCGATTTTGCCGGAAAACTCTCTTTTTTAAGAGATGAATTGCCAGCATTAGGGGATAATCCTATTTTAAAGCGTTCGAGAACGCCGGCGAAGTTGAAAAAGTTCCTTTGGCAAGATAGTGCACGTGATTTGGGAAATAGTCTGAGTTTATCAGCCGAAACGCAAGGATTTTTCGGCATTAATATGGCTTCCACAGGTCATGGAAAGACGCTTGGTAATGTGAAGATTATGGCCGGGTTAAATAGTGAGCGAGCAAGACCGCGAATCACAATTGCCCTTGGACTACGAATTTTAACGCTTCAAACAGGGGAGAAGCTCAAAGAAGATCTAAATCTCTCTGAAGAAGAGATTGCAACACTTGTGGGTGGTGCCGGAATTACGGCTTTACAAAAGATGAATGATGATGAATCTCACCTGGCAGATAATAATTCCTCGGAGGATTTCTTAGCGAATATCGGCAGTGAATCGCAAGCTGAGTTTATAGATGGCGATGTATTTGGTGGTTATGATACGCCCTTGACTGAGGCTGACTTTGGCGTTTTGCTAAAGGATGGTAAGGCACGAAAGCTTCTCTACACGCCGATAATCTCAACCACGATTGACCATCTAGTGCCGGCGACGGAATCTCTGCGGGGTGGCCGGCAGATTGTTCCATTATTAAGGCTCTTAACGTCAGATCTGATTTTAGATGAAGTCGATGATTTTGGGACGAAAGATCTCTATGCGGTTACACGCTTGATCTATTTATCAGGATTATTGGGGAGCAGAATTATGCTCTCTTCAGCAACACTCGCACCGGACTTAGTTGTCGGGCTATTTAATGCATATCAAGCAGGTTATCGAGAGTGGCAGAAGCAACATTCATTAGCGGATGATATGGGCGTTATTTGCGCATGGTTTGACGAGTTTAAGCAAGATCATTTAGTTGTCCAAAATGAATCAGGCTTTAAAAAAGTGCATCAATCCTATATTACTCATCGAGCAATGCAATTAGAAAAAATGCGAGTAGCCTCTCCACAACGGCAAGGCATGCTTGTGCCATTTACAATGCCGGCATCGACCCATCCATCTAAAGCGGATTATGAAGCTTTTGCACAAAGCCTATTGCCGGCAATTAAACAGATGCATGAAAATCACGCTGAGTTAGTACCTGCTTCAAATGGTAAAAATCATCAGGGAAAAACAGTGAGTACCGGCATTTTGCGAATTGCGCATATTAGCAATATTATACCCCTGACAAAGGCATTCTTTGCGCTCAATGTGAATTTGGATCAAGCGGAATCTTATGTACTTCACATCATTCCTTATCATGCAAGACAGCTGTTGTTGTTAAGATCAGTTTTAGAAAAGCGTTTAGATCGAATTCTTAATCGTAAAAATGAGGAGGCGATTTTTAATCAGCCTGAGATTAAAAGTGCGCTTGAGAAGAGCGATGCGAAGCATCATATCTTTATGATTATTGCCTCGCCGGTAATAGAAGTCGGTCGCGACATTGATGTAAATTGGGCAATTTCAGAGCCATCGAGCATGGGGAGCTTAATTCAATTATGTGGGCGTGTTTTACGACATCGTGCTGATAAAATTCCAATAGCACCGAATATTGGGATCTTAAATAGCAGTATTCGCGCTAAATTAAAGCCTGATTCAATGGGGTATCATAATCCGGGTTTTGAGGATCATGATCATCGCTTAGTGAAAAATACGGCCGATGAGCATTTTGAGTATCTCTTTAGAGCAGATGAGATTGCTATTATTGACTCGATACCTCGAATTATAAAGGTTCCCGAAAATAGCGAAGCGCCTGTACAACAATCAAGAAGAAGGAGAAGTACCAGTGCTGAAACGTCGGTATCGAAGGTTCATTATTTATCAACATTGGAGCATTCGGTATTACATGACCTCTATTTTAAAGGCCGTAATGAAGGGGCTTTTTATAATGATATGAATATCTTTAGCACACGAGGATCGGCATCACATCTCTATGGTGATTTACAGATGCGAACACGATTTCGAGATAGTCATGGTGAGGATTGGCGTTATATCCTCTTTCCGGTAGAGGAGATAAAGCGCCAGGAAATAGAGATCGCTGAATTGAAATTTGTGACTTATACCTCGATAGAGGATTATAAAACGTGGTTCAATATGCCGGTCGAAGATACCTATGAACAATTCGTGAGTTCTAAAGAGATGGATACTATCCCCGTTTCAGATAATGAATATGTGAAGCCTTGGTTGGTTCCTAATGTGCGAGAAGAATTTGATAAGGTCTGTCGTTATTTTAAAAATAGATCGCCCAGAAATAATGCGATTCAATTTTTAACCGTCTCTTTGGATTCGAAGCGCCAGTATGACTTTAATGCGTGGCTTGGGTTTTCTATAAGGAAATAAAGTATAATACTCAGAACCGCCGTAAAGGTGGCTGAGAAAAGTCAAAGACAACAAGATGTCTTAGTTTACCCGCCGAATAGGCGGTAATGTAATACTTATAAAGCCAAGATAATGAGATTTGTCTTGGCTTTATTTTTTATCTGTGAAAATATTATTAAATAAAGTATTGACATAAAAAACCATCACGCTATGATTTATATATCCAGTCAAAGACATCATTAAATTTCTTAATTGCTATGTAAGATTGAAGGAGGGTATATGAAAGAATTAACACCTTCTATTTTATCGGAGATTATCAGGCAGTATTTTGAAACTGAACTGAAAATTTCGAGAGATGAGATAGAAGATTGGTTTATTAAAAATGCCGAGAAGGCAGAAGGGTTACAGTCAGGAAGTCACGTAGCGAAGGGAATCAATTCTAGCTCAAAGGCTTCGAATATTGTCTTTAAGCCGGATGCGGAATTTGAAGGGGAAGATCTCGGTTTAGTGGGAACTCACTCTTTAGAGAATATCATCTTAGATGTATCTGGTAACGGCGCTTTAATTACTTTGATGCGCGTTGTCGCTATGCCGGTTCAGGATCGCTATCTTTATGATCTGTTAATCGAAGACCATCCGGCATTAGAGGGCGTTTTCTCTAAAGATGCTGAGAAATCGAAAGCGATCCAAAAATCCTTAAAATCGGTGTATTTAACGCCGGAGAAATTAGCATCTGATGAGCTGTTAAAACAGATTATTTGGCCATTAGATGAAAGTCGTTCCATTGAATCCGATCACTATCGCAATCTGATACCGCTCCATGCTTCTTCATTTATTTACGAAGCTAATATGCGCATTCGGGAAAGATATAGTGATGAGCAAAAAAAGGCAAGGGAAGCTCGACGAGATTGGCATAAGATTGAATCAGGTGAAAGGACGGTAAAGCCAGAAGTAAAGGCACAAAAATTAGCAGAACTCGAGACTTATGCCAACTTTAAAGATTTAGCACGCGTGAAGTTAGGGGGTGCGCATCCTCGAAATGTGGGGCTTCATACCCATAATCTTTTCGGACGAAACCATCTTTTACCTTCATTCCCGCCAAGTACTTCTTTGGGGAATACCTTTTTCTTACATAAAGATGCGGATACGATCTTTGATCAGCGACTTGCTTATCATTGTGAAAATGGTTTTAGAGAACTTTCAACGGCGATGAAGCGTATTCAATACCAAGAGTCTAAGAATATTAATATGGCAATTGCCGAACATTTTAGACTTGCGCTCGATGAGATTTTTTATAGCATCTTGCAAGTGATGTCAGAGTATCGTGCGCTTCCAGCGGGTTGGAGTGATGCTTATAAACTCAAAGTAATTGAAAAAAATTGGTTAGATCCTAACCGTGAAAAAAATGCTGGAAAAGCACTCACACGAGAATCGATTGCAAGCTTAGCTGATTCGATTAAAAGCTGGGTTGTTAAAACTCAACAGAACAATAGAGAGCTTCAATCGATTCTAGAAGGCAAGGGAGAAGCAATGCTCTTTGCGGATAGAGAATACGAGAGTTGGCTAAAAATGCTTAAAGCAACGCTCTTTGATTCACTGAGTGAAACAGTTTCGGCGGTCGATAAGGAGGATCATAATGTCTAATCTCGATTTAAATCAGCAAAGCGTATATCAGTACTTCTTGGCGCTTGATCACATCGACGCAAAAGATGTGAATGCGATTTCAGGAAGCCTTATCTATGGAACGCCCGCATTAACAGCAACAGCTGGATTTGTGCATAATATTAATCGTCAAATTCAAGCATTGCCGGAATCAGAAGTGGGCGTAGCCGTTGATCTGAAAGAGATTCAGCTTGAAGATTTTATGATCATCGCCCATCAATGTGAACCGAAGATATATCGTGAACACTCAGGCCAGGATTATACCTTTTTACTAAAAAAGGCCCCTTTGACAAGATCCGGTGCGAATCCTCCGATTATTGAAGAAGGGCGACTCGATTATCTCTCCTCTTTAGTGATTCGCTTTAAAACCTCGGAGTTATTGAGTAAGGAACAGCAAGAAGCACTCGGCAAAGCGATTAAAAAATTAATCCCAACGCTTCGTTTAGCAGGTGGAACCATTGCTTCGATTCGGGGTGCTTGGGTATTTAATAACAATGAGTTAGCCAGCCGAGAGATTTTACAAAAAATCGGGTTTGGTTATGTGCTCTTATCGCAAGAAAAATTACTAGAAGAGCTTGTAACGGAAGGAGATGGATCAGCGGTTCTGAATGAATCAAAAACGCAGAAAGATGGTCTTGACTATTTATTGGATACCGCAAGAATCTACTACCATCCGCCTAAAGATGACAATAGTCGTTGGACGATTCAAACACTTCAACAGGGACGTGGTTGGTTAGTCCCATTAATGGTAGGGTACCAGGCGATTAGCGATGTCATGGCATCAGGTGAACTTAAAGAGGTCAGAAACCCTAAGTATGAGAGCCAATTTGTAGAGCCGATCTATTCCTTAGGAAAATGGGTATTGACGTATCGTTTACTGAATGACCCAAACCAGAAATTCGAACAACTATTTTGGAATATAGCTACTTCTGATGCGCTCTATTTAGTACAACAAGAATTTGAAGATTAACCATATTTTTTTAAATAACCAATCAAAATTGAATCATTTTTATTAATTTTAGGAGATATTGATTATGACTAAGGTAACTTATCCAACCGTTCTCGCTTTTGAACGTAAATTTGATTTTTCAGATGTCTATTTTGAACAAAAAAATGCATCATCAGCAGAAACATTTCCGATCGCTTTAACGGAAAAAACAGTACTCGGAACGATTTCTCATAAGAGTGCAAAAGAAGCTGATAAAAAATCTGCAAACATTCAACGCGTTGATGTAGCACAACTCGATAGTGATAAAGATCAGCTAGTTGCGACCCTTAATTTTAAGGTTTTACCCTTCATAGGTAAGCCATGGAGCTGTAATGAGCCGGCCTTCCAAGATAAACTCGTAGCACTTGTTTCTGATTACTTAGCCGATGAGAACAATATTAAAGTATTGGCTGATCGTTACGCTTACAACATTTTAAATGCAAGATGGTTATGGCGTAATCGTATTTCTGCGAAAAGCGTGCATATTGCGATTACTAAAGATGGCGAAAATAAACCATTCATTACGATCGATGATGCAAAATTACTCCCACTACAAGAGTTTCCAAGCAGTAAAGAGGTTGATCTTTTAGCCTCGGAGATTATCAAAGGCTTAAAAGGCGAAACTTTCACGAACCTTAAGATTGTTGCGACGGCGCATATCGGCGAAGGACATGAAGTTTACCCATCCCAAGAATTTGTTCAAGAAGCGAGTTCAGCAAAAGGTGGAAAGAGCAAAGTTCTTTATACAACGAATGAGACCGCGGGTATGCACTCACAAAAAGCAGGCAATGCAATTCGTACGATTGATACTTGGTATGAAGATGCTAACTTCCCAATCGCGATTGAACCTTTTGGTACTGTTTCAACAATGGGTGAAGCATTTAGAGCAAAAGATAACTTTTATAAATTCTTTGAAGATTGGGTTGCTAAGGATAAAGAGATTACGGCAGAACAGAAGCATTATGTCATCGCAAATCTTCTCAGAGGTGGCGTATTTGGTGGAAAGTCTTAATTGCTTAAAACCTTAACGACAGGGATATCGAGTGATTTATCTCTACACGAGATTATCGATTCGATATCTTATCCTCAGAATTAATATTAATAAGAGAAGGAGTAAGTAATGATTATTACTCATTATTTTGATCTAAAAGCCATTCCTCAAGAGGATATGACAGAGGATCTTATCATTAGCGAATTAATGGAGCGACTCCATTTGTTGTTAGTGAGTACAGATTTAAAAGGGCAAATAGGAATTGGTTTTCCTAACTACAATCTCAATAAGCGTTTAGGTGGCATTATTCGGGTTTTTAGTAGTGAAGTCATTCTAGCTGATTTTGAAAAAGCGGTGAGAGCCGACTTAACGATTCGAGATTATGCAATCGTAACAGATTGTAAAAGGGTGCCGGAACAGGTCGATAAACATGTTGTCTTTACGCGTTTACGATCTGGACATCTTAGTAAAAGTCAGATTCGCCGTTATCAAAAACGTCATCCTGATCAATGGACGAATGATGTCGCAGAGCAGGCTCTAAATAATCTTGAAAGATTATTTGGGATTCCGCATTTTAAAATGAATAGTGGTAGTAACAAGCAACATTTCACTATTTGGGTTAAAAGGCAAGAAAGGCCAGAAACAATTGGGGTATTTGGAAGCTACGGTTTAAGTAACAATGCGACTGTACCGATCTTTTAAGACCTCAGGTTTGTAAATAAAGAGATTCAGTTCTCAATTAGTAAAACAAAACCCTATTTTTCGACAAGATTGTAAGTGATTGATTTCATGAGTGATCAAATGGTTATAGAAAAATAGGGTTTTTGACTATGAGTTCTTTAACAATTTGGATATAATGAGCCTCGCGAGCAATTCGCCTCTAGTTCACCGCCGGATAGGCGGCTTAGAAAATTAAGATTTTAAGGTTTTTGTCTTCTTCTGTGTTCACCGCCGGATAGGCGGCTTAGAAAATAGGAAAGCCAACAGCGAAACCGCTTTCTAAGTTC
>CAZPIQ010000045.1:0-6616 GCA_964586665.1 uncultured Ignatzschineria sp.
GCAACAGAAGCATTAATTATTTTATTTTTAGATCATTTTATAGACATATAAATTAAAGTCTAACTGTAGTTATTCTTTAATTCACCGCTTGTAGTCAAGCCAGTGAATAAACGTAAATTTTTGTAAGTGTATTAATGCCATTGAATTTGTAGACTTTTATTAGGATCTAAATATAATTATGAGTCTTTTGTTAAGCAACTAAAACTACTAGATTCAAGGAAATAGCCACAATGTTTATCACTCAAGATGAAATTGATCGTTTAATTAGCGAAGACAACCCTCATATAGACCTAACAACAATCTTATTAGATATAAAAACACAAATTTCAGAAATAAAAATTGTTAGTTGCGAGTCTGGCATCATCGCTGGTACCGGCATTGTAGAGAGGGTTTTTCAAACTTTAGGGGTAACTTTGTCAAAAAGTAGATCAGATGGAGACTTAGTCCATAAAGGAGATCTAATTATTAGCGGGATTGGATCAGCATCTGCTGTGACTAATGCTTGGATTGTCTCGCTCAATATTTTAAGCTACTGTTCAGGCGTCGCAACAGCGACACGAAAACTAGTGGATCTATGCCAATTAACAAATCCACCTACGAATTTATTCCTAAGCAAAAAGTCAATTCCTGGAACTAAAACACTAACAATTCCTGCCATTTTAGCGGGAGGTGCTATTCCACAAGCATTTGATAGATCCGAAACAATCATGATTTTCGAACAACATCAAAACTTTTTTTGAAACAAAACAAGATCTTGCAGATCAGCTATCAAAAGTAAAACACCTGACACCAGGAAAACCTGTGATCATGCATGCAACGTCGACCATACAAGCCTCTAAACTTGCAAGAATGGGCGCAGAAATTATTCAGCTTTATAAAATCCCACCTGATCAATTAAAAATTATGATCAAAGAGCTCAAAAAAGCATTTCCAAGATTAATACTTTTAGCTGTGGCAAATGTCAACAAAGATAATATTCAAGAATACCTCGATACTGGTGCTGATGGTATCGTAGCAACATCTCCCTATTTTTCAGAGCCTTTAGCCATTGATATAACAATTGAACCTGTTAAACAGCATTAGCTTTTTAATTAAAATAAATAACAGCAACCAAAGAAACTCACCTATATTTAACTCGAATTTCTTAGAATGGAATTGATTATTTATACCAATGTAATAACGCCCAAACTTGAGTATTCCTATTAATTTTCAAAAGATTTCCCACATTATTAGCGTAATATTCAAGTAGTAGCTCGCGCTCAAAATCCGTCAGATCTGATATTACCGATTCTGCATGACTGATAAATTCCGTTTGACTCAATTGTGAATTGGTATTGATAGATGATTCATCAGCCTCATCTATAAAAGTCACCGATACAAGATAACCTTGCTGATAAAGAATATTAACAGCATAAATATAACTTGGGAAACGTACCAAATGGTCACGGTTTAAAAGCTGATATAGCGCTCTATTAATATATTCAGGATCAACGCGCATACTCATATATACCGCACGGCGTGCTTTCTGATTGAGTTTATTGAGTGCATCTTCAATATCACTGACCATAGAAGAGCGAGAAGAGATACAAATATCCGCTTCCTCTACATCATCCCAATTGTCGTACCATGACTTTAAGCAGAGCTCAAAGTTTTCAATAGAGTGCATATTCGCCAATCGCCCTGTGAGATCTAACATCTTCTCACTAAAATCAAGGCAGATGACCTTCTTCACGTTTGGAGCAATCTTTAACGCTAAACTCCCCGCACCACATCCCACATCTAAAACAACATCCTCTTCTCGCAATTCGAGTTTTTGTAAAAAAGCCCTTTGATATTCACTCTCGTCACTTTTTTCACTTTTTTCATTTGAGTAAACACTTGATAAATCAAGCGCTAATGCTGATGCTTTTTGATCCCAAAATTGGGCATCTGTAGCATTCCGATTTGCTAACTTATAGTGATGTTTATAGAGATCTGTAAAATCGATATCTCTGATTGTTTCAAATTTAGCCATCTCTTTCTCCGGTCTATGATTACGATCCACATGATCTTGTTATGGATATGGGTATCTTGTTTGTAATACTTTTATAGCAAATGACTCACCTTTTCATAGAATGTCTATTAATTACTCAATAAATCTATAATAGACATTCACATCTCTTATCTCGTTTTTTTCAATTAGTTACTAACCTGTCCGAAATAATTTCGAAAAGGAACATTATGAGAAAAGGGCCAATAAATGAACAAGAAGTGCAGATGAGAATTCCTAGCGTTATAATGTTTACTCAATTTAAATTTAGGAGTACATATTATGGCATTTGCAACCGTCAATCCGTATACCAATGAACTTGTTAAAACTTATGAGAGCGCAACTCGTGAAGAGATTGTAGCTGCGATCGAGAAAGCAGATAATGCATTCCAAAGCTGGAAAAAACTTCCAGTTTCAGAGCGTGTTGTTTTCCTTCAAAATGCAGCTGACCTTCTTCGTAAAAACGTTGATAAGTATGCTGGTATCATTACGCTTGAAATGGGTAAAACCTTTGCGGAAGCAAAAGGTGAAGTTGAATTATCTGCTCAAATCTTAGAGTACTATGTTCGTCACGCGGAAGAACAGTTACAACCAAGAAAATTACCAGTAATGGACCCAGCAGAAGGACAAGCTGAGCTTGTTTACGATCCTATGGGTGTTCTTCTTGCAATCGAACCATGGAACTTCCCGTTCTACCAAGTTGCACGTATTCTTGCGCCACAACTTTCAGCGGGTAATACGCTGATCCTTAAGCATGCATCAAACCTTCCACAATCAGCGCTTGCGTTTGAAGAGCTCATGAAAGATGCGGGTCTTCCTGAGGGTGTATTCATTAACCAATTCATCGAGCATGATGATGTTGAGCTTGTACTTGCTGATCCACGCGTGATTGGTGTTGCATTAACAGGTTCTGAGTTTGCTGGTTCTATCGTTGCTGCAACTGCTGGTAAACACCTTAAAAAAGCCATCATGGAACTTGGCGGCGCTGATGCGTTTGTTGTTCTTGATGATGCTGATATGGATAAAACAGTTGCTTGGGGCGTATTTGGTCGTCACTGGAACGCAGGCCAAGTATGTGTATCTTCAAAACGTATGATCATCGATGCGAAAGTATATGATGAATACTTAGAGAAATACACAGCAGGCGTTGCAGCACTTAAAGCAGGTGACCCAATGGATCCTGAAACGCAACTTGCACCACTCTCTTCACAACGCGCGAAAGAGAACTTGATCAAACAGATCGAAGAAGCTGTTAAACACGGTGCAACTGCAACGGAAGTCGGTCCTAAAGTACCTGAGCAAGGTTGCTTCGTACAACCAACCATTCTTACAAACGTTACGCCAGATAACCCAGCGTACTACCAAGAATTCTTCGGCCCTGTATCAATGATCATTAAAGCTGAAGATGAAGCTGATGCAATCCGTATTGCAAATGATTCACCATATGGTCTTGGCGGTTCAGTCTTTACTAAAGATGAAGCGCGTGGTCGCCGTGTTGCGGGTGAAATCTCAACAGGTATGATCTTCGTTAACCACCCTACAATGGTAAAAGCTGACCTTCCATTTGGTGGTGTTCGTCGTTCTGGTTATGGCCGTGAGTTAATCGATCTTGGTCTTAAAGAGTTCGTTAACATCAAATTAATTGACGTTGTGGATATCGACGCCCCTTTCTAATCATGAATTTTCCCTGAGTTTAGAATCCCACATCATAAGACTCTAAACTTACAAAATCATTGAAGAATATGTATAAAAACAAAGCCCTCAAGGTTGAAAACGGCCTTGAGGGCTTTTTCATACAATCTGATGAAATCTATCACTATCAGCATTGATGATTTAAAAGAATTCACGATAATAACCCATCATGCAATGACTAATGGGTAATGGATAAAACGCACAAGAGTATTCTCATAGGCATAAAAAAATCCTGCTAAAAAGCAGGATTTTTAATTTTGGTTGCGGGGGCTGGATTTGAACCAACGACCTTCGGGTTATGAGCCCGACGAGCTACCAGACTGCTCCACCCCGCGTTAATGAAGATGCCATTATACGGATAAATCCTTTAAAGGCAAGGCGTTATTTCAATTAATAACGGTTTTCTGCCTTTTTGCTGTTAATTTACTCAATAATCCTGTTATTTGTTATTAATCTGACATTTTAGATGTCTTCTCATTTTGGCATCTGCTCCATATAAAAATCTATTAGAACGCTAACTATCATAGATAGCGACATCTTTTACAATTCAAATCCATTGCTGGCATTCATTAGAAAATGATTATGAGGGCTAGACAGTTTCAAACAAAAACGGCAGATCTATTTCGATCTGCCGGTAAACCGATTCAATCTATCGGTTTTATTTAACTTCGCTTGATCAACGCAATGGAGATCCTCAATAAATGACACCTTTTAAGGTGCTCTATTGAGAATGACGCTCATCAAGTTTTGCTAAAACATCTTCCCAAGAGAGTCCTTGGTCATGAAGAAGGACTGTTGCGTGATACATTAAATCTGCCATCTCACAAATCACCTCTTCTTTATCATGAACTGTTGCCGCTAATGCGACTTCAACGCCCTCTTCACCAACTTTCTGCGCAATACGCTTAGTGCCTTTTGCATAGAGCGATGCGGTATAAGAAGTGGTAGGATCTTCATTTTTACGTGCTTCTAAGAGATTTTCTAAGCGTGAGAAAAAGACCCAAGGTACTTTTTTCGATACCGCTTCAAAACAGCTAATATCCCCTAAATGACAAGTCGGGCCAATCGGATTTGCGAGAATTAATAATGTATCATTATCGCAATCTACTGCATAATCCACCACATTCAGGAAATTCCCAGACTCTTCACCTTTCGTCCATAAGCGCTCTTTCGTTCTAGAGAAGAACGTCACTTTTGAAGTCTCTAAAGTCTTAGTCAGCGCTTCAGGATTCATAAATCCGAGCATTAAAACTTCGGCAGTGCGGTAATCTTGCACGATTACCGGCATCAAGTTATCAACCTTCTTCCAGTTAATCATCTCGACAACCGCTTCAGGATCTACATTTTTTTGAGTGCCTGTAATATCCGCTTTCATCTCTACCTCAATGCCTTGATCACGAAGATAGGCTTTCAATTCTGCAATATTCACAAGTTTTTTGTGGAAAGCAGAAGCACCTAAAGTACCATCAACGCCAGCAACTAAATAAGCATCACGGAAATGAACCATCTTCCCAGCGCCACCTGAAGCAACTAGTTTTGCGGTAGTGCAAACAGCTTTTACTTTTTTAAGCTGCTCAAGATCATAACCATCACGCACACCATCTTGGTTCATCATATTAAGGACAATCTCCCCAACCCCACGGCTCTGCAGTTCTTCCACCCAATCTAAGGTACGCCATTTTGTTTTTGCGGTCGTCGCTTCATCGCCTGTAAGTGTATAGACGAAGTAATCCTCTGCCTCTTTGTCATAGTAAGAATCAATTCCCACCACAATCTTATCGCTTCCAAAAGTCGCCACTAACTCATTAATAAAATGCGGATCTGCTAATGCCGGCGAGTTGATGGAGATCTTATCAACGCCATTTGCGAAGAGCGCCTTCGCATCTTCAACCGTTTTAATACCACCTGCAACACAAAGTGGAATCGTGATCGCATCTTTAATCGTCTTTACCCAAGTTTTATCAACGACAGTGCCTTTACTAGAAGCTGTGATATCGTAAATCACAAGCTCATCAGCGCCTTCTTCTGAGTAACGTTTCGCAAGAGAGAGTGCGTCGCCCATCTCTTCATGATTGCGGAACTGCGTGCCCTTTACAACCACCCCATCTTTAACATCTAAACACGCAATTATTTTTGCCAGCATGAGATTGCCTCCTTCGCTGTGAATTTTCCTTCAAGTAATGCTCGTCCTACAATCACGCCTGAAACATTTGTAGGTTCGAGTGCTTTAATATCATCAATCGTGCCAATACCGCCTGAAGATTGGAATTCAATCTCTGGGAACTTCTCACAAAGCTCACGGTAAAGCTCAACATTTGATCCTGTTAACATGCCATCTTTCGAGATATCCGTACAGAGAACATGTTTTAAGCCATAAGGCTGATACTGCTCAATCAGGGCTTCAAGTGAGACCTCGCTCGTCTCAATCCAGCCACTTAAGGCGACTTTTTTAATACCCTCTTCGATACGAATATCGAGTGCAAGAACAATCTTATCCCCGCCAAATTCTTGGAACCATTTGATTACTTCTTCCGGATTTTTAACAGCAGTCGAGCCTACAACAACACGGTTTACGCCAATATTGAGTAAATTTTCAATATCTTCTCGAGTACGAATACCACCACCCACTTGAATCGGCGCTCCGACCGTTTTAACGATCTCACCAATCACTTTTAATTGACGATCTTTAGGGTCTTTCGCACCATCAAGATCCACAAGATGGAGATACTCTGCACCGGCATCGACATACTCTTGGAACTTCGCAATCGGCGAATATTCAAAAGTGGTTTGACGATCATAATCGCCCTGTTGTAAGCGAACAACTTCGCCGTTAATTAAATCTAAAGCAGGAATAATCATGGAAATCCTTTCAATCTTGTCTTTATGGGTCAATCT
>CAZPIQ010000045.1:6716-9250 GCA_964586665.1 uncultured Ignatzschineria sp.
TGCTTGTATGCTTCTAACTATCTCGCGCCAGCAATTGAGAAGCTTCAGCTTCTCAAGCATCTATATCTCTCGCAATTTGAGATACTTCTCTGAAGTTCTTTTCTTCAAGAGAGCCTTCAGAGCTCACAATGTCGGCGATTCAGCCTTACAAAGAGCTGAAACATTACATCCGACATCTTGCAAGCTTATTTCTTATCTCAATCAGAACTTATAAAAGTCCTTTTGAGCTTGGTAACACGTCGCTTTCAACTTTTACTGCTTGGCGTAAAGTTCGGCCAAACACTTTAAAGAGTGATTCGATTTTGTGATGGGTATTAACACCTTCTGCTTTTAAGTGAAGCGTTGCGGCTAATGCATACGCTAATGATCTAAAGAAGTGTGGCACCATCTCCGTGCTGAAAGTTCCAACCATTTCACGATCAAATGTTGCATCAAAGTCAATATGCGCTCGGCCTGAAAGATCCAACGTACAGAATGCTCGGCATTCATCCATCGGTAAGACAAACTCAAACTTGTTAAAACCAAAGCGCGCAATACCACGCTTATCGCCTAATGCCGCGCGAAGCGCTTCACCGAGTGCGATACCTGTATCTTCAACTGTATGATGATCATCAATCTCTAAATCGCCATCTACAGCCACATTCATTCTAAAACCACCATGCGTTGCGATCTGATCAAGCATATGATCAAAGAAAGGAATGCCTGTTGAAATCTGACTTGCACCCGTTTCATCTAGGAAGAGTTCGATTTTAATATCCGTCTCTTTCGTCTTGCGCTCAACAGTTGCAACGCGTGGCTCGCGCCCTTCTACAACAACGCCTTTATTGAGTAATCTCTCAACAATAAGATCCCAGTTCATATCTTGAGGATGGTATAAAATGCCCTCAATACCCATATTTTCTGCAAGACCGATATCCGTTTGACGGTCACCAATCACATAGCTATTTGCCGGGTTATAACGTTTTTCATTGATATAGGCTTCCACCATTCCCACCTTCGGTTTACGACATTCGCAGTTATCTTCTGGGAAGTGTGGGCAAAGAAGCACATCATCAAAGATGACACCTTGTGATTCGAAAGTCTCCATCATACGATTATGCGCAAGATCAAACTTATCTTGAGGATTGCTATCTGTGCCTAAACCATCTTGGTTTGAAACGATCACAAAGCGATAACCTGCTTCTTGAAGCTCTAACAGCGCCGGAATAACACGTGGTTCAAAGATTAATTTTTCGAGTGAATCGATCTGAAAATCTGTCTTTGGCTCATCAATAAGTGTGCCGTCACGGTCGATAAAAAGAATGTTTTGCATGAAATACCCTTTAATAATATATCTAAGCTGGGCCCCGAAATTCCGAATCCCTTTGATGCGATCATCTGCATCAATAATCAATAAATGAATAGCCGATGTTGAATCTATCGAAAGCTATTAAAATGAAGTCTATAAACTTGAATCTTTTGAAGCATTTTCTGCTTCAAATTGTGCGAGCGCTTGGATCAGCGCTTCTTGCTCATTAGGCAAGCCAACTGCGATTCTTAAGGTGTTCTTTAAGAGTGGCGAGCTCTGATAACGTACGAAAATATTTTTATCACATAAGAAATCAAAGACCGCTTTTGAATCTTTCATCTCAACGAGTACAAAGTTTGATTCACTCTTATAAATTTTCGTCACAAAATCGAGCTTGCCAAGAGCTTCCACCAAAGCATCGCGACCTTTGAGAATCTTCTTGCGATTTTCACGCATAATATCGATATTCTCAGGAAGAAGCGCCGTTTCCGCAATCGCAATTGCCGGTACAGGAAGCGGATAAGGACTAATCACTTTACGCACAACATTGATCAGATCTTTTGATCCCACCACAAATCCAAAACGAATGCCGGCAAGTCCGAAGGCTTTTGAAAGCGTTCTCACTAATGCTAAGTGTGGGAACTCTTTCACCCGTTTTGCAAATGATTCGATCTCGCTAAATTCAATATAAGCCTCATCAAGGACAACGATCGCTTTTCCGCGCGTTGCTTCTAAAATACGCTCAACTTCGCTAACCGCTATCGTGTTACCCGTTGGATTATTGGGGCTACAGAGGAAGACCATCTTCACACCATCTAGGTTATTGATAACGGCATCAGTATCAAGTACAAAGTCTTCTAATAGTGGGATTTGTACCGTTTTAACATCATACAGATCACAAGTAACCTGATACATGCCAAATGTCGGAGGGCAGTAGAGAAGTTTATCCTGATTCGGTTCACAAAATGCCTTAATCAATAGCTCAATTGCCGAGTCTCCGCCGAGCGTTGCCAAAATCTCATCTTGATCGATGCCAAGAAAATCAGCATAACGTGCAATTGCTTGTTGTGGCTGAGATTCTGGGTAGCGATTCATGGGAATATCAAGCTTTACAATTGTTGCGTATGGATTTTCATTCGCATCAAGGTAGATCTCTTCCGGCGTATTTTTACGAGTAGGGGCAATATAGAGTTCACACTCTTGCACTGCCTTACGGCTTAACTTATCAGCAATATTGCTATCTATG
>CAZPIQ010000045.1:9350-14392 GCA_964586665.1 uncultured Ignatzschineria sp.
TTTTTGTATTTTTTGTGACTTGATTACTTTTGTCACTCTTGTACTTGCATCGGTTTAGAATGATCTCTTGCTACCGAAGGCTTATTGAAATCTCAGACAACTATTCGTTCCTAATTGCTTCTAAACGAACCTCTACAGCAAGCTTATGCGCATCTAAAAGTTCTCGTTCTGCAAGAAGTGAAACGGTTGGGCCGAGGTTTTGGAAGCCCTCTTTGGTTAAGGTTTGCACTGTCATACGTTTTGAGAAATCAGCTAAGCCTAGGCTTGAGTAAGTTTTCGCATAACCGTAAGTCGGTAGAACGTGATTAGTACCCGATGCATAGTCGCCCATTGATTCTGGCGAAAATTCGCCTAAAAACACAGATCCTGCATGCATAATGCCGGCAAGTAAATCTCTTGGTGCATCTGTTTGAATAATAAGATGCTCAGGTGCATAAAGGTTACTGACTTTGATAGCTTCCTGAAGATCTGCAACTAAGATTGAACGGCTATGACTCAATGCTACTCTTGCGGTTTCTGCACGTCCTAATAATTTAAGTTGCTGTTCTATCGATGCTTCTACTTGATCAATCATCGCACTCGAAGTGGTCACTAAAATGACTTGTGAATCTTCGCCATGCTCTGCTTGCGAGAGAAGATCTGCCGAGACAAAATCAGGGTTTGCTTGATCATCTGCAATAACTAGAACTTCTGAAGGCCCTGCCGGCATATCAATCGCAGCGCCCTCCGCCATTTGGCTTACTTGACGCTTTGCTTCTGTTACAAAGCTATTGCCAGGCCCGAAGATCTTATCGACTTTCTTCACAGTTTCGGTACCGAGCCCTAACCCGAAGATCGCCTGTGCACCACCCATTTGATAAATGGTTTTAATACCACAAAGTTTCGCCGCATAGATAATCTCATCGGCAAGCTTCGGCGGGCTTGCTAAAACAATCTCTTTACAACCGGCGATTTGTGCCGGTACTGCAAGCATTAAAACAGTTGAGAAAAGCGGCGCTGTGCCCCCTGGAATATAGAGTCCTACCGACTCAATCGGACGCGTTAATACTTCACATAATACGCCGGCTTCGGTCTCTACCTCAATTGCCTTAGGCTTTTGTGCTTCATGGAATTTCGCGATATTGTCATAAGCGCGTTTAATAGCGACTTTAAATTCATCAGAAAGCGAAGCTTCCACACGTTCAAACTCACTCTCCGGCAAAATCAGAGAATCCACTTTCACCTTATCGAATTTCTCAGTGAGCGCGATAATGGCCTGATCGCCATTTTGAACAACATCTTCACGAATCGCATTGACTGCATTTGTGATCTGCCCAGCAATCGCCTGTGCTGGTCTCTTAAGCGCTTCTTTTTGTGCGACAATATCAAGCTCGCGCCAATTAATTCTTTCCATACCCATTACTTCAATCCTATTGTCTGTCTTAAGCCATCATCTTCTCAATAGGAAGCACTAGAATCGAGCTTGCACCCTTCTCTTTTAAAGCTTCCATCGTCTCCCAAAACAACGTTTCACTACTTACAACGTGAATTGCAACGCGAGTATCGTCAGTTGCAAGCGGAAGAATCGTAGGGTTTTCAGCACCTGGTAATAATTGTGTGATCTCCTTCAAACGATCTTTCGGCGCATGGAGCATAATATACTTCGATTCATTTGCCTGAATAACACTCTGAATGCGTGGCATAATCTTATCAATCAGCGCTTGCTTCTCAGTGCCGATATCCGCAGTTGTTTGAATCAAACAAGCTTTAGAGCGAAAAATGACTTCAACTTCCTTAAGACCATTGGCATCTAGGGTTGCACCTGATGAGACTAAATCACAAATCGCATCAGCTAAACCAGCACGTGGCGCGACTTCTACTGATCCCGTTAAAAGCGAGCTTTTAAAGTTAATCCCTTGCTCTGTTAAGTAACGATTTAAAAGATTAGGGAATGAAGTTGCAACGCGCAAACCTTCAAAATCCTTCACACCTTGGTAATCAGTGCTCTTTGGCATCGCAAGCGATAATCTGCATCCACCAAATGGGAGGATTTGATTCACTTGATAAAGCGCATTAATCGGCTCATCTCGGCCTAATGCGACTTCTTCTAATACGTTTTGACCCACAATTCCTAAATCAACAACCCCATCAAATACTAATCCTGGAATATCGTCATCACGAACACGTAAAATATCAATCGGCATATTTTCAACATGCGCAATGAGTTTATCTTTGTTCATGTTGATCTTAAGACCACTCTTTTCGAGTAGCTTTTGTGACTCTTCACTTAATCGTCCTGACTTTTGAATCGCGATCTTTAAGCGAGCGTTTTTCATAATATATGCCTCTTGTTTTGGGGGCCTTCCGGCGTCCTATTATCAATGGTTGTAAAATAATATGTAGATCATTAAATTAAATATTTTAAATATTTTAAAAACTTCTATATCATTACAGTTTACGCTGTTTCTCTTACAATGAATAATGAATATCAACTAAAACTGAATAAGTGTGCTGTTACGTGTCTATTACGCGTATTTTATTGAAAGTCGCTACTCTCTCATTCGTAACTACAACTTTATAAAACTTAATTTACTGTCTTACTGTGATAGTACAATAATGCATTTTGAATCACTTTACAACTCTAAAAAAAAATATTTTAAATAACGTATAAAAACATTGTGATTTTCTCTGCACCCATAAAAAAATAGGCAATCATTTGATTGCCTACCTCTTCACAACAACTCATTGTTATCCGCTGATTAATTCAAAAACAGATCCAATCTTATTGTTGATTTTGTGCTTTATTCCACTCTGCTGGATATTTATAACCCGCAAAACGCTTCTCTGCATAAGCCTTAAATTCATCCGAATTGTAGGCATCTTTAACATCTTTCAGCCATGGCGCATTAATATCTTGTGTCTTAACAGCTGACCAGTTAATAAAGACAAAGCCAGGATCTGCAAAGAGTGCATCTGAGAACGGAATTTGCGAGCTTGCCGCAAAGTTACCTGGAATCACGACATAATCAACATCTTGACGGATACGCGGTAATTGTGGCGCCTCGATCATCACTAACTCAATATTATGAGGGTTTTCTGCAATATCCGCAGCAACGGCTTTGAGTGAATCGGTATTGGGCTTTAATGTCACTAAACCCGCGTCTACTAATAACGCGAGTGAACGTGAGAAGTTACTTGGGTCATTCGGCACACCAAAAGTTGCACCATCTTGAATATTGTCAAGCGAGGTTTGTTTACCACTATAGATACCAAGTGGACCTGTTGGAATCTGGAAGGCTTCTGTTAAATCCAATCCATGATTCGTTTTAAAAGAATTTAAATAAGGTAGATGCTGGAAAGTATTAATCTCCAATGAACCATCTGCTAATGCTTTATTCGGCAAAACATAATCTGTAAATACAACTAATTCAACCTCATAACCTTTCTTCTCAAGCTGAGGCTTTACTGAATCTGTCACCATATCGGCAAAGTCACCCACCGTCGTACCAATACGGATTTTTGTCACTTCGGCATTCTCCGCAGTATCTTTCTTTTCGTCGCTATTACAACCTGCCAAAACAACAGTCCCACCAATGAGCGATACTAGCGCTAATTTTTTAAAAACCTGTTTCATATTTCATTCCTTGTATCTATCTGTTTTATCGTGTATTTCAATAGGGATACTTCATCATTGATAGCTAATTATCAATTAGCTAATCATCGATAGTTAATCATTAACAATTAATCAATGGTAGTGAGCCATTGATATTTTCAATATTTTCGCTAATCTATTGAGTCCAGCAATTTACTGCTGTCCCCAAACTTCCGGCAACTGATAGCCCGGGAATTTCTGATCGGTATAAGCTTTAAATTCATCAGAGTTAAATGCATCTGTGAGTACTTTTAACCATTCACTATCTTTATCTTCACTACGAACAGCAGACCAATTCACAAATGTAAAAGTTGGCTCTTTAAAGATCGCATCTTGGGGATTTAAGCCGGCACTAATCGCGAAGTTACCATTAATAGCTGAGAAATCAACATCTGCCAGCGATCTTGGAAGCTGCGCCGCATCTAACGTAATGATTTCGACATTTTTAATATTTTCTGCAATATCATTAATCGAGGCTTTCAGCGGATCAATATTATCTTTGAGTTTCACCCAACCCAAATGATCTAAAATCACTAATACTCGGGAAAGATTCGAGGGATCATTCGGCGCAGAGACCTTTATGCCATCGGGAACATTTTCAAGTGATTTTGTCTTACCGGCATAAAGTCCATAAGGGGCTGTCGGAATTTGGAAAGCTTCTTCAATTGCAAGATCATGTTGTGCTTTAAAGGCATCAAGGTAAGGCTTATGCTGGAAGATATTGATATCAAGTGCACCTTCCGCAAGCGCAAGATTCGGGCGCACGTAATCCGAAAACTCAATAAGCTCATAGCTATACCCTTGCTTTTCTAAAAGTGGGCCAACCGTCTCACGAATCATCGTGCCGTTATCTCCTACGGTTACACCAATAACAATCTCTTTTTGATCACCATTTTGGGAAATTTCTGCTTTATCATCAAAACACCCTGCTAACAAGCTACTACCCAATAAAACAGCGCCTGCAAGTGCGAGCTTTTTAAGCGTTGAGCGTTTTGCTAAATTCGATTGCTGATGATTTTGTTGATCAACTACTTTCATATAATGTGCCTCATTCAATCTATTCATTATTGTTATCAAGGATGCTTGAAACACTTCTTCAATCTCAAGTCATCCTTCGGAACGCCACTTTTTTGAACAAACTTTGAACGATCTCTAATATGCGCGCCTATCTCATCTTGATTAAGCCCTCATGCTATAAAAAACCACGATAAAAGCTATATGATTTTTTACTAGGTACTTTCAAAGGTACTTCCCAAAGAATTAATCAAAAAAAGAAAAGCCCGCAACAATCGTTACGGGCTTCAACATATTCGGCATAGAGGTGGCTGTTAGCCTATGTATTAATGATAAAGATCATTACTCTCTATATCACGCTTTAGCTGTTGTGCCCGCAAGCTGTTTCAAATCGGCA
>CAZPIQ010000046.1:0-8670 GCA_964586665.1 uncultured Ignatzschineria sp.
GAGATCCAAATTGACCGTAAAGTGCTTGCAGATATGGCTGTTCATGATATTACTTCGTTCGGCGTATTAGCTGAGCGTGCAAAGTCAGCATTAGCGTAAACAAATATCTCTCAGTTAAAAAAATATAACGTATATTGATTTAACCAACAGAGTTTAGAACAAAAAGGAAAAGCGGCTATAGATGCTCTTTTCCTTTTTTTATTTAAAAAACAGATATGTAGGTAGATGAACTAATGAGTCTAGAGACAATTCTTCAAACTGCTTTAGAAGCCATCTCTAAAGCTGATAACTTGCAAGCAATCGATGAAGTACGCGTCGCTTATTTTGGTAAAAAAGGCCAAATTAGTGGTCTTATGGCAGAACTTGGAAAATTAGATCCTGAAGCTCGTAAAGCACGTGGCGCTGAGATTAATAAAGTTCGTACTGAAGTGATGCAAACGCTTGAAGCGAAAAAAGCTGATCTTGAAGCGGCTGAGCTTAATCGTCAATTGATGACAGAAACAGTTGATGTGACGCAGCCGGGTCGTAATAGTGATGTAGGTGCGCTTCATCCCATTACAAGAACGATGATGCGTATTCATGAATTCTTTGCATCATTAGGCTTTGATATTGTTGAAGGTCCTGAAATTGAGAGCGATTTTTACAACTTTGAAGCGCTGAATATTCCAGAGCACCATCCTGCTCGTGCGATGTTTGATACCTTCTATTTTGATGAGCACATGCTCCTTAGAACTCATACCTCTAATACACAGATTCATGTCATGCAGGAAGAGAAACCACCTATCCAGATGATTGGATATGGTCGTGTTTACCGCAGTGACTCAGATGTTACCCACAGCCCAATGTTCCACCAAGTGGAAGGTTTAGTTGTGAATAAAGACGTAACATTCTCAGATCTTAAAGGGATCTTAACCGAATTTATGCAGAAGTTTTTTGAGAAAGATCTTAAACTTCGCTTTAGACCATCATTCTTCCCATTCACAGAACCTTCAGCAGAAGTGGATATTGAATGTGTGATCTGTAGTGGTGATGGTTGCCGTGTTTGTAAGAATACAGGCTGGCTTGAAGTATTGGGTTGTGGAATGGTACACCCTAATGTTTTAAAAGCTGTGAATATTGATCCAGAAGCGTTCCAAGGATATGCGTTTGGAATGGGTGTTGAGCGTTTAGCGATGCTTCGTTATAGCGTCAATGACCTCCGTCTGTTCTATGAAAATGATATGAACTTCTTAACGCAATTTAGATAAACAAATACTGGGTAAGTAATATTATGAAAATTTCAGTTTCTTGGTTAAAAGAGTGGATTGAAACAATCCCAAGTGATCTTTCTGATCGTTTAACGATGGCAGGTTTGGAAGTTGAAGGTGTTGAATTAGCAGCGCCTAAGTTTACCAATGTTGTCGTGGGTAAAGTCGTTGAATTAACAGCGCATCCTGATGCGGATAAGCTTCGCGTAGCACAGGTAGATGTGGGTCAGGATGCATTAGTACAAATCGTTTGCGGTGCACCGAATGTTGCTGTCGGCGTTAAAGTACCAACAGCACTAGTGGGCGCGGTATTGCCTGGTGATTTCAAAATTAAAGATGCAAAACTTCGGGGTGTTGCTTCATCAGGGATGCTCTGCTCAGCAAAAGAGCTTGGTGTTAATGAAGATGCATCTGGCTTAATGATCTTAGATGACTCATTAGAAGTGGGTGCGGATTTCAGAGCATTATTCAATCTTGATGATGAAATTATTGAAATTGATTTAACGCCAAATCGCGGTGACTGCTTAAGTATTTTAGGCGTTGCTCGTGATGTTGCAGCGATTACGGGTCAAACAGCGAAAGCATTTGAAGCGCCGGCGATTAAGGTAGAAAGTGCTTTGACGAAAGCCATTTCTATTGAAGATAGTGCAGACTGTCCGAAATATTTAGGTCGCGTTATTGAAGGAGTTAATCCTAATGCGCCATCACCTTTGTGGATGGAAGAGCGTCTTCGCCGTAGTGGGATTCGTCCGCATGGTCTTTTAGTGGATGTAACGAATCTTGTGCTATTAGAAGTAGGTCAACCGCTTCATGCATTTGATTACGATAAGCTTGAGGGTGATATTCGTGTACGCCGTGCTATTTCAGGTGAGAAGTTAAGCATTATTAATGAAGATGTTGTAACGCTTAAAGAAGATACGCTTGTCATTGCTGATGAGAAAAAGGTGCTTGCGATGGCGGGTATCATGGGTGGGCTTGATAGCGCTTGTCATGATGATACAAAAAATATCTTCTTAGAAGCTGCTTGGTTCAATCCTATTACGATTGCCGGAAAAGCGCGTAATTATGGTCTTCATACAGACTCATCTCACAGATTTGAACGTGGTGTTGATTTTGAGCTCGCAGAGCGTGCGCTTGATTACGCGACAGCACTCATTTTAGAGCATGCTGGCGGAAAGGCTGGCACGGTTACGTCAGTGGTCGATACTGCGAAATTGCCGAAAAGAGATGCAGTAAAAGTGAGGTTTTGTAAAACAAATCAAATAATTGGACAAGAATTTACAGATTGTGATATAAATACCCTCGTTAGTCGAATTGGTGATGTGATTGAGGTTAATGATGATCACATTGTCGTTGTTCCACCCTCTTATCGTTTCGACCTTCAAATTGAAGAAGATTTCATTGAAGAAGTTGCACGATTAAATGGGTATGACAATGTTCCTGTGTCATTTGAGATGCTCTCTAAGGTATCGATGCCTTTAGTTGCAGAATCTAAAGTTACGCTTGCTGACTTCAAAAAGTTATTAGTCGGTCGTGGTTTCTATGAAGTCATTGAAATGAGCTTTGTAAGCCCGACATGGCAGTCAATCTTAGACCCAGGTAAAGAAGCAATTGCGCTTAAAAATCCGATTTCAAGTGATCTCTCTATGATGAGAACGACGCTTCTTCCGGGTGTGTTAGGAGCGATGGATCATAACTTGAAGCGTCAACAAACAAGATTGAGATTCTTTGAATCAGGTCGTACTTATAATGGGACACTTGAGAATGTTGTTCAGGAACTTCATATTGCTGGGGCAATTTGTGGAACTGCTGCGCCACTTCAGTGGGGTGTGGACGCACGTCCAGTCGACTTCTACGATTTAAAAGGGGATGTTGAAGCGCTTCTTAAGAGAACAGGAAAAACAGATTTCGTATTTGTTCCATCTCAGCGCGAGATACTTCACCCAGGGCAAAGTGCAGATATTCAGTTAGGGAGTGGAGAAACAGTAGGTTATTTAGGTAAATTACATCCAAGTGTTGTGAAAGCGCTTGATCTGAATCGTGATGTATTTGTCTTTGAGCTGAATTATGATCTTCTTTCAAGATCTGAAACGCCGAAGTTTAAAGAACTTTCAAGATTCCCAACATCTAAGCGAGATCTTGCGCTTGTTGTACCAAGCGAAGTCACAACTCAGCAAATCGTTGATGTGATGAAGGGGCAGTCAAGCCCTCGTAAATTCCTTACAAATGTCACTTTATTTGATATCTATGCACCGAAAGCAGACAAATCGGAAGATACTGCTAAGAATATGGCATTTAGCTTAACATTCCAAAACCGCGAGGAGAGCCTCAAGGATGAAGATGTTGATGCAATTGTTAAGGCAATTATTGATGACTTAAATGCGATCAATGTTGCAATTAGACAATAATGAATGCAGACAATCAGATATAGAATGCAAAATGTAATAAATAAAAAAGGAGTTATTAATGTCAACTTTAACTAAGGCTGCGATTACAGAGAATCTCTATCACAGTACGAATATTTCTCGTGAAGATACAAAACAATTTGTTGAAGATTTCTTCACAGAAATTAGTGATGCGCTTGCATCAGGTAGAGCAGTGAAGCTTTCAGGTTTTGGAAGTTTTGAGCTTCGTGATAAAGCTGAGCGCCCCGGTCGTAATCCTAAAACTGGCGAAGAGATTCCAATCACAGCACGTCGCGTTGTGACATTCCGTATTGGTCAAAACCTTCGTTTGAGCATGAATGAACTTAGTGAGAATGAAGAAGCTTAATAAACTCTTCTTTTGATGTCGGATAGGGCGATATTGAATATTTCGCTCAATTGACGCTCAAAGAGATGTTAAAACCCCATTGTTTAAAAGCATGGGGTTTTTTTATGTTTATTTGAGAAGGTAGTATAATCAGTAGCAGTTTTTAGTCGTTTTTAGTTATTGGCTTATGAGTTAAGGATTCTATGAAATCATCGTTATTTCGCTCACTCTTTACCGTGAGTGGTTTTACGCTCTTATCCCGTATTATGGGCTTGTTAAGAGATATTGTCTTTGCGAGCTTTTTCGGTGCGAGTGCCGCGATGGATGCTTTTAGCGTTGCATTTAGAATCCCTAATCTCTTTAGGCGCTTCTTTGGGGAAGGGGCTTTTAACCAAGCGTTTGTGCCGGTTTTTAGTGAGGTCAGATTAGAGCGAACGAAAGATGAACTTAAACGTTTTTTAGCGGAAGTCAGTGGAACGCTTGGAATCATTCTGCTCTTAATTACCATTGTTGGTGTCCTTTTTTCATCAGAGATGGTTGTTCTCTTTGCTTCAGGATTTGTGGGAGATGATGCAAAGTTTGCATTAACCGAAGATCTGCTTCGCTTGATGCTTCCTTATCTCTTCTTTATCTGTATGACGGCGATGTATAGCAGTGTCATGAATGCACTGAATAAATTCGCGATTCCTGCGGCGATTCCTATACTTCTTAATATTTTTCTAATCGCCGGCGCTTTCTTGAGTAGTCTTTTTGCAGAGCCGATTATAGTCCTCGGCTATGCGGTCTTTATTGCCGGCATTTTCCAAATGGGGATTCTCTTTTATGCGGTAAAGCGAGAAGGGTTGATTCAAATGCCGAGTATTAAGTTCAGCTCTCCTGGCGTTAAACGCGTGATGTTATTGATGGTGCCGGCATTAATTGGTTCATCGAGTAGTCAGATTAATATTTTGATCAATACACAGCTCGCTTCTCGTCTTGAAACGGGGAGTATTACTTGGCTTTACTATTCGGATCGATTAGTGGAGTTTGCGATAGGGACCTTTGCAGTGGCGCTTGGTACGGTAATTTTGCCAAGGCTTTCAGAGCTAAATACAAAAGGGGATTATCAGAACTTAAGTAAAACAATCGATTGGGGTGTTCAGCTCTCTTTGATCATTGGTATTCCGGCGATGTTAGGGTTGGTCTTTTTAGCAGAGCCACTACTCGCAATTCTCTTCATGCGTGGTGAGTTCTTGCAGTCAGATGTACTAATGGCAGGTAAAAGCTTGGTGACTTACGCACTCTCGATTCCGGCATTTTTCATTATTCGCATTTTAGCGCCGGTCTATTTTGCAAGGCAAAATACGAAAACACCGATGTACTTTAGTTTAATCGCGATTGCGACAAATATCCTCTTACAATTTATTCTTGTGAGGCATTATCAGCATGCAGGTCTTGCGCTCTCTTCATCAATTGCGGCTTGGGTAAATGCTCTGCTGTTAGCGGTGGGTCTAGTTGTGATGCATATTCATCACTTTAATGAGCTCTTTACGAAACGAATTTTAGCGTTAATTCCGGCAAATCTTGCATTGATCGGTCTACTTTACTGGATGCAGAGTTTTACAAGTTTCTGGTTTGATGGCTCGCTCTTTGTGAAGTTACCTGTGATGTTGGTGGCGATTGTGGGCGTTGTGTTGGTTTACTTCGCGGTACTTCATTTTTCGGGTTATTCATTAGCACGCTTAAAAGGACCACTTGTGAAGATGCAAGAATCGAACGAATGATCGTAAGGACTTAATGAAAAAGTCTTCTCGAAGATAGAAAAAAGGGAATGACCCATTTTGGTGCATTCCCTTTTTTCTGTTGCATTTAAAGTCGTTTATTTAAGCTACTTTGTTATTTTGTATATGACTGACATCAGCATTGAGCTTTGCTCTTTTTCGGCGAGCACGATAGATTTCGCTGCTGATATAAGTAATGACAGAGCACCAAACGATGATAAAGCCTATTAAGCGAAGGGGCGATAAGCTCTCATTAAAGACTAAAATACCAGTTAGAAGCTGTAGTGTTGGCGAGACATATTGCAAAATTCCCACCAGTGATAGAGGGATATATTTTGCACCCTTTGCAAAGAGAAGTAGGGGAATGGTTGTGGCTGCGCCTGAGAAAATAAGGATTAAGAGCGGGAGATGATCAAGCTCTAAGAATATAAGTTCATTATTTTGATAAGCAATGAGCAGATAGATAACGGTAAAAGGGCTCATAAAGAGCGTTTCTAAAAATAGTCCCGGCACAGGTGGAAGTGAAACAACTTTTTTTATCGCTCCATAAAGCCCGAAAGAGAAAGCAAGTAGCAAGGCGATATAAGGTACTGAATCGCCGAGGAAGGAGAGCCAAAGCACGCCAAGGATTGCAAGAGTTAAGGCGATATATTGAATTTTTGTCAGCACCTCTTTAAAGAGAATGCGCCCTAAAAAGATACTTACAAGTGGATTGATGAAAT
Organism: uncultured Ignatzschineria sp.; assembly: GCA_964586665.1. Classification (GTDB taxonomy): domain Bacteria; phylum Pseudomonadota; class Gammaproteobacteria; order Cardiobacteriales; family Wohlfahrtiimonadaceae; genus Ignatzschineria. Next base: position 6,481 of record CAZPIQ010000046.1, read on the forward strand.
AACCAAGACTTGCTTCTAAGACTTGATGGGAAGCGATTGCATAGAGATAGATCGACCAATTCATAAAGAGGAAAAAGGAGGATGCCATAAAGGTTAAAACGATCCGGCGATTAAAGAGTGCGTCTTTCAGCAGATTGCGATCTTCTCTTCGAAATACGAGTAAAATGCAGATAAAGAGCAATGCCCAGCCGATTCTTTGCGCCATGAGCTGAAGCGGATCTATTTCGGCAAGTGCATACCAATAGATGGGGAAAAATCCCCAAATAACATAGCATGAGAGCGTCATTAAAACGCCTTTGCGATAATTATCTTGAGAGTGCTGGAGTTCCATACGATTGTCTTTGTGAGTGTTGTGAATCGTAGCGCTGGCTTATGAGTGCTGATCTTATTTTTAGTCAGTGTATCAGTAAACTCAGTCGATAGATCTACTTCCTTGAATTTTTCTTAACCATGATTCTTCCGGCAATCAAGGTGGATTTTAAATCCCTCAAGTTTTTATTAATCAAGCAAAGATACAAACAGGGTTTAATTAGGTAAAATAGGGGGATAAACTGCCGGGAGCATCATCATGATCCCTGCATTGACCAAACATGCAAAGAGAGAAGGAAACCGCTCGTGATTAAAGTTCAAAATATTGCAGTTGATAATAAAAAGCCATTCGTCCTTTTTGGTGGAATTAACGTTTTAGAATCAATGGATAGTACCTTAAAAGCTTGTAGTGAATATGTGAAGGTAACAGAAAGCCTTGGGATTCCGCTCGTCTTTAAGGGCTCGTTTGATAAAGCGAACCGCTCATCAATTCACTCTTATCGAGGGGTTGGTATGGAAGAGGGATTAAAGATCTTTGAAGCGGTGAAAAAAGAGTTTGGTGTGCCTGTGATTACAGACGTGCATGAACCTTATCAAGCCAAACCTGTTGCAGAAGTGGTAGATGTGATTCAATTGCCGGCATTTTTAGCCAGACAGACGGATCTTGTTGTGGCAATGGCAGAAACAGGAAAGCCGATTAATGTGAAAAAACCACAGTTCTTAAGTCCATCACAAATGCTCAATATTGTTGAGAAGTTTGCTGAGGCCGGCAATGATCAAGTCATGCTCTGTGAGCGTGGAAGCTGTTTTGGTTATGACAATTTAGTTGTGGATCTTTTAGGTTTTGGCGTGATGAAGAAAGTCTGTAATGATGCGCCGATTATTTTTGATGTTACCCATTCACTTCAGCAACGCAACTCACTCGAAAAAGCATCGGGTGGTCGTCGAGAGCAAGTATTAGAATTAGCACTCGCCGGCATGGCAACGGGCATTGCCGGACTTTTCCTTGAATCACACGAAGATCCTGATCAAGCAAAATGTGATGGACCAAGTGCTTTACCGCTCTCGCTCTTAAAGCCCTTCCTTGAGCGTGTGAAAGCCGTTGATGATTTAGTAAAATCATTTGCACCTTTAGAGATTCGTTAATTTCGACATAAAGCAGAGGGTTCTACATTGTGTAGAGCTCTTTTTTTAGATTTGATTTTAGATTGATAGATTCTATGATTCTGACATCGTTGATATCATTGGTGTTTTGGATCTTTGATCGTCGCTTTTGGGTCATGTATTGATTGATCATGACTTTATCCATAATTTGAGGTAAAACCCCACGATGAGTGAACCGATTATCTACACAATTCCCGGCAAGAGCCGTTCAAAATTAGGCTTTGTATTATCCGCATTAATTATCTGTGGTACAGGGCTTGAGATGCTCTTTACACAAACAGCGCCACTGGGTCTATTTGTGCTTTTTGGTATCTTCTTCTATGTCACATCGATCTCAACAACGACATTAACCGATGATGCAGTGATCGTAAAACCTATTTTAGGACGAGAAAGAACTTTCCCGCTGAAAACCGGCGTATTTGAAATTAAAGAGAGCTCAAGCTTCTCAACAAAGCTCTCATGCTTAAAATCAGTGGCAGATACATTAATCTACACGCCAGCAGGCGGATCGCCAGTAATGGTGATGAATGGTCTATATGATATCGAAGATGTTAAAGCGCTCTATGCAGAAGCAGAAAAACGTCAGAAAACGGCTTTAGGTGTTGAAGCTTAATCTTCATCGAGCTTGATTTTTTGTGTGAAGAAATAAGTGCATTCGATGTCGGATGTAATGTTCGATCTGCTTTTCAGAGCTGAAGTGCCGACATATGAGAAGTC
>CAZPIQ010000046.1:8770-14120 GCA_964586665.1 uncultured Ignatzschineria sp.
CAGAAGTATGCAAGCATTCGCCCCAGCTTTGATTGAGCCTGAAATCAGTGAATAGAAAATTCAAAAAGAAAGCGCCTGAAGTGATGAGCTTCAGGCGCTTTTGCAATAAAGATTTTAAAAAGAGGTTAGGGGATTAGATCTCCGCAGTTCTCTCTTTTAACCATGCTAATACATTGTTATCTTCGATTTTTGGAGAGAGTTCTTTAAATACACGAGCGTGATATTTGTTAACCCACTCGATCTCTTTAGGTTCCATCATTGATTTGTCCATGAGACGCGTATCAATTGGGAAGAGTGTCAATGTTTCAAAGCACATGAATTTACCGAAATTAGTCTCTTTAGCATCTCTGATAGGTTGTGATGATACGAGGTTTTCAATACGAATGCCCCATTGGCCTTCACGGTAAAGACCCGGCTCGATGGAAGTAATCATCCCTTTTTTTACATTCATCTGAGGATTCACAGGTGCTTTATATGAGAGCACTTGCGGACCTTCATGAACGTTCATGAAGTAGCCAACGCCGTGACCCGTTCCATGGCCATAATCGATCTGATTTTCCCAAAGTGGGCGACGTGCAATAGCATCTAAGTAAGGCATTGGAATGTTTTCAGGATAGATTGTCTCACTCATCGCGATGAGTGATTTGAGAATAATCGTGAAATCACGTTTTTGTGCATCTGATGGCGTACCAATTGGAATCACGCGTGTGATATCAGTAGTGCCGTTTTCGTACTGTGCACCTGAGTCGATCAGAAGAAGACCGTTACCTTCAATCACTGAATGATCTTCTTCAGTTGCACGGTAGTGCGGAAGTGCGCCATTTGGATTAAAGCCGGCAATGGTATCGAAGCTTAAATCGACAAAGTTAGGACGCTTTGAACGCTCAGCTTGAAGCATATCCGCCACATCAAGCTCAGTGAGTTTTTCGCCCTTTGCAAGACGGTCTTCAAATTCTGTGTAGAAGTGCGCCATCGCAACGCCATCTTCAATCATCGCTACTTGAACGTTTTGAAGGTCAGCATCGCTCTTTTGTGATTTAAGAAGCGTGCTTGGATTTGGAAGATAGAGTACATCGCACTCTTCATCAATCGCTTCAAGGGTTGCGTAGGTTGTACGCTTCTCATCAAGCATGATGACTTTATCTTCCGGAATTTCCATCAATTCATCATAGAAGGCATCGTATGGGAATACTGTGATTTTGTTATCGGAGAGATATTTTTTCACGCCTTGATCGATTTTAGATTCATCAATAAAGAGAGTGGTCGATGAAGGTGTGATCATTAAGAACGCTAAGAAGACAGGATTGTAGTTTACATCTTGTCCACGAAGATTTGTGATCCAAGCAATATCATCAAGTGTTGAAACGATATGCACATCCGCACCTTCATGTTTCATAACGCTTCTGATTTTACCGATTCTGTCCGAAACAGATTCAGATACAAATTCAGGGTTATGAATGTAAAGTGCTTCTGCTGGAAGTGGTGCGCGTTCTTTGATGAGTTTTGGGAATGGGTTGTATTCTGTTGTTAATAAAATACCGGCTTCATCAAGTGCTTCAAATGTCTCAACGAAGTTTTCAATCGAGATAGTATCGCCTAAAACCGCAACAGTCCCTTCATCAGGAAGATTGTCTTGTAGGTATTGCGTATAGCTAGGTGTTTTGCCATCGCCCATTTTCATGAGCTCAACGTTAGTGCCTTTAAGCTCTTTGTTTGCTTGTACCCAATAGCGACTATCCGCCCAGATATAAGCTTTATTTTTGAGAACAATTAAAGAGCCCGCTGATCCTGTAAATCCTGAGAACCATTCTCTGATTTTCCAATGCTCAGGGAGATATTCTGAAAGATGAGGGTCTGCGCTTAAGATAATCCAAGCGTCAATGTTCTCTTTCGCCATGTGCTTTTGTAAGGTTGAAATTCTTGAATTGATTTCGTTTACTCTACTCATAAATTAATATCCTTTTGTGGGGCCTGATCGGTCTTTTAAAGCTGATCTTTTAAATGGACCTTTTAAAGTGAAAAGGGCTATGGGAGATATCTAAATACAGAGTTTGATACTCAGAATTTAAATGATCTTTCTTTTTACAATCTCTCTTGTAGCATTTAATTGAATCCTCGACCATCGATATCAAAAAAGATGTTTTTAGGGAACACTTTTAACGATATAAAAGACTCGAAAAAAGCGTTTGAAAATGATCGGTAAATAGCTTTATAGAAAGATAAATAGCCAGGGTTAGATGAGGGTTAGTGTAGCATTTTTCACGCTTTATTATGGGAAATCCGCTTGATAAATAGGAATCTTTTGCTAAAAAACTGATCAATCATTAAAATTTTAAAAATAGGCAGTGATTCTGAAAGAAAAACACACTATGATCAGGTATGATTAATAAGTTGTATCTATTACTTTTTTCGTAGGCTTTGTTGATAATGAAATATGTGAGTACTCGTGGCCTTGATGCGCCAAAATCATTTTGTGATGTAGTTTTAGAGGGATTATGCCGAGATGGTGGCTTGTCGATGCCAGAATCGATTCCTAAGATCTCAAAAGAGACCTTAGAAACCTGGCGTAATCTTCCAAGTTATAGTGATTTAGCGTTAGAGATTACCTCACTCTTTGCCACCGATATTCCAAGAGAAGATCTCAAGAAGCTCGTAGAATCTGCTTACAATACGGATAACTTTGGTGTTGAGACAATTATCTCAGAGCGCTCGATTGGTAAAAATGTCAAAGTGCTCGGTCTGTCAGAAGGACCTACTTACGCATTTAAAGATATGGCGATGCAGTTTTTAGGTCAGCTCTTCCCTTATGTTTTAGAGAAGATGGATAAAACCCTGAATATCGTGGGTGCAACCTCCGGCGATACAGGTTCAAGTGCGATTCATGCAATGCGTGGTAAACCGCGTATTAATGTGGTGATGTTAAGTCCGCATAATCGCATGAGTGCGTTCCAAACAGCACAGATGTATTCAGTACAAGATCGCAATATTCATAATATCGCAGTTGAAGGCGTCTTTGATGACTGTCAGGATCTTGTCAAGGCGCTCAATAACGATCTTGCATTTAAAGAGAAGTTTAATTTAGGTGCAGTGAACTCAATTAACTTCGCGCGTATCTTAGCGCAAATCGTTTATTACTTTAAAGGCTACTTTATGACGACAAAGTCTAATGAAGAGAAGATTGATGTCGTGATTCCATCAGGGAACTTCGGCAATATCTTTGCCGGCATTGTTGCGCGTGAAATGGGTCTGCCAATTCATAAGCTCATTTTAGCGACGAATGAAAATAACGTTTTAGATGAGTTTTTCAAAACGGGGATCTATAAGCCACGTGCTTCAAAAGATGTACACCTTACATCAAGCCCATCAATGGATATCGCTAAAGCGAGTAACTTTGAGCGTTTTATCTACCTTATTGCCGGCGCTGAAAAGACGAAAGCACTCTGGGATGAAATTGATGAGAAGGGCTTCTTTGATTTAACGAAAGATCCACTTTGGAAAGATCGCGCATCTTGGAATATTGAATCGGGCGAGAGCTCACATCAAAATCGTTTAGAGACGATCTCGCGCGTCTTTGAAGAATCGAATGAATTAATCGATCCGCATACAGCAGATGGTGTATTTGTGGGGAGTCATTTCTTAGATGGACATACACAAGTCTGTCTTGAGACCGCAAAACCGATCAAATTCTACGAAACAATTATGCAAGCGGTGAGTGACGCGCCGTTTGATTTAACACCTGTGAAAGCGCTAGAAGCACTTCCACAGAAGAAGGAGGTTATGGCTAATGATGCCGATCTCTTACGTCAATTTATTGAATCCGCTTTAAATTAAGGAATACTTTAATACCATGAAAAAAACATCATTCCCAAAAGATGAGATGAAAGTTGTCCTCCTAGAGGGTGTTCATCAGGATGCTATTGATTACTTCAAGCGTGCGGGCTATAACAACCTTGAGATCCATTCGACAGCGTTAGAAGGTGATGCGCTGATTGAATCTTTAAAGGATGCGCACATTGTCGGGATTCGCTCTCGTACACAGCTTACAGAAGAAGTATTAAGTCAGGTGCCGCGTTTGATGTCCATTGGTTGTTTCTGTATCGGTACGAATCAGGTCGATCTTGATGCTGCGAAAGCGCGTGCAATTCCTGTATTTAATGCGCCATACTCGAATACCCGTTCAGTAGCTGAGCTAGTGATTGCTGAGATGATCATGTTAAAACGTGGCGTCGCCTATAAAAACTACATGTGTCATAAAGGTGGTTGGGTAAAATCAGCGGCAGGTTCTTATGAAGTGCGTGGTAAAACCTTAGGAATCATCGGTTATGGTCATATTGGTACGCAAGTAGGGATCATGGCTGAAAGCCTAGGTATGAATGTGATCTTCTATGATATCGAGAATAAACTAGTGCTCGGTAATGCGCATCAAGTAGAGACGATTGATGAGTTGTTAGCACAATCAGATGTGGTGACACTTCATGTTCCTGAAGATGATACAACGAAGAATATGATGAGCCGTGAGCGCATTGAAAAGATGAAGCAAGGTTCAGTTTTGATTAATGCTGCGCGTGGTACGATCGTTGATCTTGATGCTTTAGCGGATAATATTAAGAACGAACATCTTTTAGGTGCGGCGGTAGACGTATTCCCAGTTGAGCCAAAATCGAATAAGGAAGAGTTCCAATCGCCACTTCGTGAGCTTCAAAATGTGATCTTAACGCCCCATATTGGTGGCTCAACGCTTGAAGCACAGCAAAATATCGGTGTAGAAGTAGCATCGAAACTTGTGCTTTACTCAGATAACGGCTCAACGGTATCAGCTGTTAACTTCCCAGAAGTGATGCTACCAAAACAACCAGGCAGTCATCGTATTCTTCATATTCATACGAATACGCCGGGAATCTTACGTGCTGTGAATGAGATGGTGTCAAATCTAGATCTCAATATCAATGCGCAATATCTTCAAACCTCTGGTGATATTGGTTATGTTGTTCTTGATGTTTCAGGCAAAGAAGAGAACGCGATTAAACTTCATCATGATATGAAAGAGATTAAAGGTACCTTGAAGTGCCGTATTCTCTACTAATCAAGGTGTATAAGGTTGATAGGATAAAGAATATTGGTCATATCAACAATATATAAATATAATGGACTTATTGCATGGCTTTAAGTCCATTTTTTATTACATCTAATAACTTACAAGAGAGAAGAGAGAAAAGATGTCATTAAGAGATCAGTTGGTGAAGGCGGGTATTGTTACAAAAGATAAGGCAAAGGCGGCTCAAAAAGAGCAGTCTAAGCGAAAACATCAAGCGCACCGAGATAAATCGGTAAAGCAAGCATTAGATGCCGA
>CAZPIQ010000047.1:0-13926 GCA_964586665.1 uncultured Ignatzschineria sp.
ATGGGGTTGCGATGCTACAGGTTTTGAGGATTCTTAGAGTCTCTTCTTCTTCACCGATATCGTTGATCGTTCTTTCATTAATACCGCCTTTAGGGTCATTGAGAATTTCTGGGGAAATACCATGATTAGCAAGCCCACGGCATAGGAGGATCAAGATGACTTGAATAGATGCGCCAATGTCATTGAGGCTTTCACGATCGGGTCTTGAGAGATAATAAGCGCTATCACCTATAGCGATCATTTTATATCCTAAATAATCGTAGAAGGTTTGATAGCTTTCGAAATGCTTGACGAGCTCTGCAAAGAGAATCGAAGGCATCCATTGCCCATTGAGAAGCTCGTATTGATTAATCGTTTTACCGCTCATAAATTCTTTGTAGATTGTTTTACTAGCGATTTTATCAAAAGGAAGTTGCAACATAAGGGTTTATCCTTGAAGAGATTTAATGGGGTAAGAGAGCGCTTGTTGTCTGTATTCGATCGTGTTGCGCTGTAAGTGAGTAATGATGTTTTTGTCTTTAGGAATAAAGGCTTTTGCATCATAGATATCTTGCAGTCGATAATCTGGTAGGTGATCTATTAAATGTTCATGAATCGCCAGATAGAGATCGCTATTTTCTGGAAAAATGAAACTTTCCATTAGTTTTTTGATATGTGATACATGCTGTCTTTTTAAAAGACGACTCCGATGTTCCTCGAGTGAAATTTCTTTTGGCGTTGTTTTAGGGCGTTCAAAGGCATTGACTTGTTCAAGTTTTGTTCTAATAAGTTCATAGGCAAGAGAAGGATTGCCATCTTGAGGTAGAGACATTAATTGTTTCTTATGAAGGCTTCTAGACCAAGTGACAAGATGTTCAATGGGCAGGGAAGGATTAAAGAAAGAATGCGTTGACGAGAGTATTTTACCGGTTAATTTGCTGTCTAGCTCGTTAATGACAAGAAGGTTGAGTTCATTATATTGCCTTTCTATAGCATTATAGAGTTTGCGTTGCTCGCGATTCATATCGATATAGCGGTGGAGCTTTCGGCGTATATCACTAATAACTTCTGTAAAGGATAGTAGGCGCATCTCGATCGTTGAGATAGTGCTCACCTCTTCATAGAATGTAGTATTTTCCAACATCTCTCGGATCTTTCTGATGAGATACATCGCGGAGGAATCTTGCGCCATTGCTTGCTCGTTCAGAAATGACAACGTCGGCATAATGTTGCGTTGGTATATTTTTAAGATTTCCGCAAATGCTTCATTGAGTTGTAGGGTAGGTGCAATCTTTGTAAGATCGTGGCTATCGACGATTTCAGAGAGACGTTTTGAGCTTCCTTCTAATGCTCGCACATTATGTTGAATTTTCGCAAAGATCTCCTGAAGCGTATCAATAAGGGCGGTGAGGTTCTCCATAAACTCAATATCAAGATGACTGAAATGGCCATTTTTTTGTTGAAAGTAATCGTAAAAGGTCTTGATTTGAGAGTAGATGATATCAAGATCCGGCTGACCGAGTTCGCGCAGTCTTTTGGAGTCAAAGCCGACAATCATGGATAGCAGATCTTTACGTAAATTAAAGCTCCCTTTTTGCGGATTAATGAACGCTAATAACTCGCAATGTTTGAGATTATCTAATGAGAGTGTTTTTAAGATCCGCTTTCGATCATTCTCATCTGCAGTGTGATGAGCGACATATTTTTGCAAAATAAACTCATAAGTGGAAATTTTAAAGCCACGTGCATTATTCTTAGATTCATCTGCATGAGAATCTAGTAATTCAAAGAAGATATCGACATGTGCAAAGATAAAAGAAGCGGTGATAGGGGCATTAGTTTGCATCTGCATCAGCCTCCTCATTGAGTAAATCAAATAATGTCTCTTCCATGCCTTGAAAGTAGATAGATTTAGCCTTTCCATGCATGGGGGTATCGATGACTTGGAAAGTTGAAAGATCATGGAAAATATCTAAAACACTGGCAATCGTGCCGGAGTTTGTCGGAAGAACCGCAAATAGAACGAGATCTTGTGCCGTTACTGCCTTATAAATTTCATTCAAATTATTAGAATCTAAGCTTCCAATTTCATCAAAAACAACAGGCAAACTGAGTGATAAATCTTCTGGGATCATCTCTTTAAAGAGCACTGATAAGAGAATTGCATTGACCATGGAGTTTGTACCATTTGATTGTGGAATGGATTCCCGGGATTCATCCCTAATAAAACGATATTTCACTGTTTGGATAATCTTCGCAATATTGATTTTGCAACTTTTACTATCATAACAATGACTTTGGAAGCTTGAAATATTGTCATAAAGCGCTTCTGGTAATGTATTGTCGTAAGTGGTTTTAATGCTGTTCATCGCATTTAACGCGGTGGTAAATTGGGGGTTAAACTTGAAATCCACTTCGACCTGATCGAGGTTTGAAACTTTATATTCGGCTAGTTTGTTGTTAAGACGGTTTTTAAATTGATCAATAACATCTTGCGTCTTTTTGATAAGGCTAATTGAAGTAATCACTGTATCGTTATGTGCTTGTAATTGAGCTGTAAATTTCGCTCGATGCTTATCTAAATTCTCAAAAGTAGTTTCAAGGCCACTATAAAATAGTGCAAAATCCTTGCCAAGTAGTGTTATTCGGTGCTTTTGTTCTGGGGTTGCATCGATAAATCCATAATCCATGAATATTTTAAGTTGTTGCTCTATTTTATCTTTGAGCGAAATGAGATTGTTAATAGACTTAGAAAGAAATGCACGACTCTCTTCAACATAGCGGTGATCATAATGATCAACGGCTTTAAGTGGTTTAATCTCTTCATAAGATGATGGATCGACTTTAAGATAAGCACGATGTTCCGTCGGTAGTTGGTCAATATCGCGGGTAATTAAGTTGATTGATCGAATGCGATCTTCAATGTCTTTGATGTTTGACTGTGTTTCCGAAAAAAGTTGCTTCTTTTCATTTACAAGATGAAGCATTTCTACGACTTTTAGTGCCGTTTGTTCGGCATTTTCAGTGAGAATCAATAATGATTCTTCTATGGTTTTGAGGTCTTGGAGCATTTTAGCTTCAGCGCCAAGAAATGTAATTTGGTCCTGATATTGTTGATTATCGAGCATGCGTTTTTGATTTTGTAGTGCTCTCTGTTCAGGCGATAGTTTACTTTGGGCATTGAGTTGATCCCGTAGTCTAGTAAGTCGCTGGTTTTTTATCTTCAGTAATTCTAAATCATCTTGAAGCTCTTCAATAATCTTTTCATTTGTATAGTCAATGAAGGGAATCTCTTTAAGAGATTCACCATGAAGTGTTAGGCAGTTATCAGTATTTGCAAAAATATCAGCAAAGTCATCTACAATCGCTTGATAAGTAGCTGGTAGCTGAGTTGTGAAGAGTGCTAAATTTTTATTGATGCTGTAGAGCACTGCGCTTGAGTGCGCTTCAAATTGATCTAAAAAACCACCTGATCGAGAGACTTGGTCAAGTTTTTGTTGAATTTTGAGTAATTTTTTCTGATTGCCATTGAGATCTGTAATACATGTTTGTAATTGCGCCTCTCTATTTTTGTCATCTTGTAAGAGGTTTTGATTATTTTGTATCAATTCAGTGAGCTTCTCAATAATGCCGGCAGGTGTCTCGATCCCATAGTTGCTTCGCATGTGCTGGCGAAGCTTTTGAAGCGAATCTAAAGACGTGCGAAGGTCCTTAGTGGTATTCTCCGCCTCTTCCATTTTTGTGCGAAGAATTATTTGCTCACCTTCAGCTTTAGACTTTTCTGTCATTGCATTGTTGTATTCTTCCTCTTGTGTTTTGAGTAATTCTGACACTATTTTATGCTTACTGCTAAAACATTCCTGTGCACTTTGTATGTAGTGATAGAGTTCCGTAAAGCGACTGTTAGCTTCTTTTTTAAGGAGATGATAACGCTGATTATTGTCTTTAAATTGTTGCCAAGCAGGGAGATTATCGGCAATTTCTGAAAGATGATTTTGTTGTAGTTGCAGTTGTCGCCATTCATTGATTTTTTCATCTAAATCTAAAAATACACCGCCTTCATCGACAACACTGAGATTCATACTATCAATAATCGCGCCGATCGCTTTTGGTAGTGAATCAGTTGCCGCATTGCCGAGATTAAATGCGATATTGAGAAGTGCCCTCACTGTATCAATACTTGCATCTGATGAGCGTTGAACCATCGGTAGTAAACAAAAGCGAGTATGATCTTCTTTTGCAGAGGTACGAGTATAGATTGCTTCGGCAATTTCAGTGCGATCTGTCATCAATAGCCCATTAAAAGGTGTGGTTAATAGCTTCGATTTAATTCGCTTGATGGTAATGTCATCGTGTAATTCACCAATGCCGGAATTACGGGTAGAATCCTCATTCCAAAAGAGATGCTCAATAGCGCTATAAGGGTGGGGTACTGCGATGCGGTGATAATGCAGATCAAGATCACGATAAAGTATCCAACAAAAGCCATTAGGAAAGCGGGGATTTTCTGCTTCGCAAATAATATAAGATTCGCTACTTGGAAAGTAGTAATTAAAGGATTCCTCGTTACGAAAAGCAACGCCACCTGAGGAAAATTTAAATTTAGCATGACTATCTTTAAAGTTAATCTCCGGCAATAAAAAGAGTTTAAGTGCTGATAATGAAGAGGTTTTTCCCTCATTATTTGCGGCAAATAATGCTGCCGATAGATGGATCGGTAGACGCACATAATAATTTGAACCGGCGTTGATAAAGATCAGTTCTTTAATGGAATATTGGCTCTGAAGGGCTAATGACAATAGATTATCTTTCACGATAACTCTCCTGTTCGATGATGGTTTGGTAATGATGGATAAGGCGAATGAGTTGATTAATATTGGGGGTTATATTGAGAAATTTATTCAGTTCTTGTAATGTCTTTTGGGGGGCTTTCCTGCGTGATCTAAGGAGTCTTGCTTCGATATCATTGGGAATAAGAAAGTGCGTTTTGTCGCTCGAAAGACCATTATTTAAAAGGTTTTGATAAATCTGAAGACCCCCAAAATCGATATCTAATAAACACCACAATCCGCCTTCAAATTGCTCTAGGTAAGGAATAATCTGCCGGTTAGTAATGCTATTGCCGGCAGCATAGATGAATTCAATATTATGTAATTCAGGAAGCGTTTGAAATTGATTGGTCTCAAATGATATCGATTGAGATGCATGAAAACAGTATTTACTGATAAAGGTAAAAGTTTCTTGAAAATGCAGAAAGCATTCAAGATTCTCGATAATTATGGCAAATTTATGCTGTGGTTCTGGAGTTGATAAATGTTGCATAAAGAGATGCGTATAAGGCTTCTCTGCCATCATTGACGTGGCAATCAGTAAGGCGCCTTCGACGGTTGCTTGATGGCTATTGCCACTAAGGCTCGCCATCTTTCGGCTTGTTTTATCAATGGGTTGTAATAAGGCTTTGATCTCATCAAAGGCTGATTGATTCGTGATTGTGACCAGATATGTTGACTCATCATAACGTTGATCGATCAAAGCCTGATCGATTAAAGCAGGCGCAATCCCGCGGCGTATTAAGCGTTCTTTCAGCTTCGGCCATTGCAGTGTTTTGCCTTGTTCTATTTCTTGGAGTTTTTTAAATAACATTATGACTTTGAGATCTCACTAATAGGATGGATACAATGATTATTTTTTATATCAAATGATATGAAAGCTTATTTATTATTAGTGATAAAAATAGACAATGTCAATATATAATGTATAATTTTAATATCGTTTGATACTAAAGATAGAGTTTTGAAGGTGAAGATACATGGATGAAAACATAAAACAACGCTTCGCTTTTATTGAGTTTCTGCTGTTATTTAAGGGCAGAGTGACGCGCAATGAGCTCGTCGAGCGTTTTTCGATTGGAGAGGCTACTGCGAGTCGTTTGATCGCGAGTTATTTAGAAGAGTTCCCAAGTCAAATGCACTTTTTAGGGGCGCGAGTGGGTTATGGTATTACGCCGGAATCGACTTTTTATTTCCCGCATTCTGTGGAAGAAGCACTTCGTTATATCGGTTATGGTGTGATTAGTCAGCAGTTTCAGGTAGAAACATTCGGCACCAATTGCTTAATGATGAATGTGGATCTTGATCTTAAAATCGTCTCCACGATTACCCGCGCAATTGCGGGGAATGCTCGTTCGGAAAATAGCTGTATCTCAATTGAATATGTTTCTACTTCATCGGGTAAAAGCATGAAGTACCTTAAGCCTCATAGTATCTTCAAAGCCGGTAATGCCTGGTATTTCCGGGCTTTTGAAATATCGAAGCAAGCGATTGAGAATAATGAATATGTCGGCAGTTTTAAAACATTTAAGTTCACGCGAGTGTCTAGTGTAAAAGATACCGAAATGTTTAGCGATTGCGAGATTGGTAAAGAGCGAGATGATGAGTGGAATCGTCAGAGAACCTTACGATTAACAGCCCATCCGAAGATGAAACATCCAGAGAGCCAAGAGCTTGATTTAGGTTTAAAACATGGCGGCTATAAGGATCTCTTCGTTTCAGAAGCATTATTAGGATTTGCACTGTTAGATTTAAGAGTGGATTGCTCCCAAACTCGAAAGCTCAATCCTTTTGAGTATCCGCTCTGTTTAGAGAACCGAGAAGAGCTACTTTATATTCCCTCGATGAAGATGGCGCCGGGGTTTGTGGAGTCTAACAAGGATATATGAAAATACCGATTGATATGAATCTGGATCTGTCAATTAACAAAAAGATAAGGTTTCTGATACCGCAGTTAAATAAAAAAAACCGCCTCACCCCAAAAATGAAGTAAAGCGGCTCTCTCTATCAAATAGATAGAACACTACATCGAAATTCTAATTCATCCCAACTGGATGAAGCTTAAGATCATCAAAGATCGTGTAGTTTGCTAGTTCTGACCCATCTTTTTGGATCTGTTTGACTTTGATGTTGCTGACTGCGAAGCTGGCGTCTCTGCAATTGGAGTATCTTAATACTGCTTCTTTGAGATCGCTGTATAGATCGTGACTAAAGAGCTTCGGATAGCTAATTTTGTTCTGGACGTTTCTTGTGGAAACTGCATAATCGGTTTTGTTAACCGGTACTGAGATCTGGATATCGTATGAGATCTCTAAGTACGATTGGCCTTCATCGAGGCTAGTTTTATTAATATTATTATCATTTATTTTAATTTTCATTGAATCCTCCTTTTGTCATTCAACGAGCCTGTATAAATCATAGGCATCTTCATTATTACGACTTTTAAAAGGCTTTGTCCATTAATAAATAAAATAAGTATTTGATATTTACTTATCTTCCAATACTTATAAAACAAAAGCGCCCTAAAAAGAGCGCTTCGTTAAGTGATAAATGAATAAGATTATTTCTGGAATCTTATCCGCCAAAGCCGACATAAGTCATGATGGCTTTAGAGATCTTCACAAAGAGATAAAGTGCAATGACACCGCCAAGCCAAAGCCCTAGCATCCATGCTAGTTGCTTTTTGAGGCTGCCGGGTTTTGTGTTGTCATCTTGTTTCTCTTTATGATCAGATACTTTGTGATGCATACTCATCATCATTAATCTCCTTTATCCATTGTTGTTATTAATATCTAGTTATTAATATCCCACAACATCTTCAGGGACTTTGCCGCGGAAGACGTAGTAGATATAACAGGTGTAAATAAGCACTATGGGTATAAAGATCACAGCCCCCACTAATGAGAAGGTAAGGGTGGATCTAGGTGCTGCGGCTTGGAAGATCGTCACTTGGAAGGGAACGATGTATGGGAGTAGGAAGCCAACCAAGCAGACAGCACCTAGAACCGTAAGAATCAACGTATAGACAAAAGGTTGCCAATGCGTTGTTGAGCGTTTGATTGCACTTAAGAGAACAAAAGCCATGCCAATGGCAAGAATGAATGCGCCGGCAAAGAGATAGATCTTCCACATGTTAGCGGCTTCAAATAACTCATTTTTCCATATGCCAATCGTCCAAATGAGGATGAGTGTGGCAAGCAGGAAGAACCATAAAGCCGTTTTTTTCGCTAAAGTACGAATACGGCTTTGTAGACGACCTTGCGTTTTCTTAATGAGCCATGTTGAACCTAAGAGCGCATAGAACATTGTTAAGCCAATCCCTGTTAGAAGTGTGAAGGGTGAAACCCAACCCCAAGCGCCACCAGCCATCACAAGATCCAGCGCCCCTTTTGAGACATAACCTGCGGGTGCATTAATGGCATCGCTTGCGGGCATAAACTCAAAACCTTGTACTAAAGCGCCGGCAATAACGCCTTGGAAGAATCCCGCAAAGAGTGAGCCATAGAAGAAGGCTTTATCCCAGATGTGGCGATGTTTCTCGGAAGATCTGCCTCTAAATTCAAATGATACTCCCCTGAAGATCAGTGCCATCAGGAGTAATATAACCGGAATATAGAGTCCAGAAAGGACGACGGAATAGGCGATTGGGAAGATGCCAAAGAGCGCTGCACCGCCCAAAATTAACCAAGTTTCATTAGCGTCCCAAACAGGGCCGACACTATTCATGATGATGGTTTTATCAAGGTCTGTTTCGACAAAGGGATACATCATCCCAACGCCAAGATCAAAGCCATCTAAGATGACATAGACCGCAACACCAAAGAGGATAATTCCAGTCCAGATCAGTACTAATGTATTGTAATCCATTATATAGTCTCCTTATTTCTCAATGGCTTTTGTAGGATTCGTAGGCATTGGACCTTTGCGAATAATCCGCATAAGGAATGTGAATCCAAAAGCAAAGATGGTGAGATAAGCAATGACAAAGAGCGATAATGACATGGTGAGATCGCCTGTTGTATGGATAAAGGAGTGTCCCTCTTCCACGCGCATCATATGATAGACAAGCCAAGGCTGACGACCAATTTCGGTCACAAACCAGCCCGCAAGCACTGCGATTAAGCCAGAAGGGCCCATCAATACCGCTAAGCGAAGTAAGCCTTTCTTCTCACCGAGTGTCTTCTTATGGCGCTGCCAAGTACCCCAGATACCTTGTAGTACCATCAAGAAACCAAGCCCGACCATTACGCGGAACGACCAGAAAACCCAGCCAACCGGCGGACGATTTTCTTTCGGGAACATTTTGAGATAGTCAACCTCACCATCCCAGCTATGTTTGAGGATTAAACTCGCAGCATGAGGGATCTCTAAGCTAAAGAGATTACGTTCATTTTCAGAATCAGGAATTGCAAAGACGATAAAGCTTGTTCCTTCGCCAGGAATCGGTGCATCCCAGTGACCTTCAATTGCGGCTAATTTTTCAGGTTGGTGTTCTTGAACATTCAGACCATGAATATCACCAATCACGACTTGGAAGATCGAAACCACTAAAAGGGTGACTACCGACATACTAAGCATTTTTTTAACCGCTGCATTCTTATTGCCTTTAAGCATATGCCAAGCCGCCGTTCCGGCAATAATAAGGGTTGCTGTTAATAGCGCTGCTGTGAGCATATGCACCATACGAACCGGCAATGATGCGCTAAAGAGAATCGCAAGCCAATCTTTTACCACCACAACGCCATCGACAATTTCAATAGCGCCTGACTCAAGGCTTGGCGGGGTTTGCATGAAACTGTTAGATACTAAAATCCAATAAGCGGAGAACGTTGTACCTAGTGCGACCATTGCGGTTGCAAAAAAATGCATCTTTGGTCCGACGCGGTTACGACCAAATAACATAATGCCGAGGAAACCAGCTTCTAAGAAGAATGCCGTGATTACTTCATAAATGAGCAGTGGCCCCGTGACTGAGCCTGAGAACTTGGAGAACTCACTCCAGTTAGATCCAAATTGGAAGGCCATGACGACACCTGAAACAACGCCCATTCCAAACGCGATTGCGAAGAACTTGACCCAAAACTCATAAATATCCATATAGACCTGTTTTTTGGTTTTTAGCCATAAGCCTTCGAGTGTGACAAGCCACATCCCAAGGCCAATGGTAATTGCCGGAAACAGAATATGGAATGAAACAGTAAACGCGAACTGTATTCGCGCAAGTAAGACTGCATCCATCATAAATGACTCCACTATCTAGTTAAATTGACGAGGTCATTCATCCTTAATGTATAGAATATTGTCAATGAAATGAGGATGAATTCGAACCTATGCTGATACATTGAATATTGCTAAATGTAAGATAAACCGCATGATTTCAATGGTATCAATATTATATATTTACTGATAATACCTTTAATGTAGAGATCATATACTTAAATGGTATATGTCCTTATAATGGCGTAGAATCAATTATTATCGTGATTTATATATTCATTGCTAAAAGGCCATGTAAAAGATAATTATAGGATTAGTTGAGGGAGATCAAATATGGATAATAGACAGCTTCACTATTTTGTCACGATCGCTGAATTAGGGAGTATTGCCGCTGCATCAAGAACATTGCATGTTGCTCAGCCAGCACTGACGCGACAAGTACAGAGTTTAGAGGAAGATTTAGGGGTTGAGTTATTTCACCGACATGCGCGGGGCGTTACGCTTACACAAGCAGGGAATCAGTTATATCAGGATTCTGTGAAGATTCTTAATGCAATGGAGAGGGCAAGAGCGCAAGCAATCAAAGCTGACCAAGGGGATATTGGTTATCTTAAAATTGCGATTACGCCTGAACATTTATGGATGACAGAGGTACAACAACACCTTGCGGCATTTAGAGCGGCGCACCCCGATATTGCACTTAATGTCTGTACAATGCATTCTCGCCGGCAAATTATGGCGCTACGTAATGGAGAGATTGATGCTGGAATTATGTTTTTAAGACCGCTTGAAGATCATCAATTTATGGGACGTTTTCTGTATGAGGAATCTTTATTGCTAGCAATTCATAAACAATCAAGATACGAGAAGCAACCGCCTCAAGATATTCATGAATTAAGTGAGGAACCCTTTGTTTGGCCTTCAGAAAGTCAGGCATATGACTTTCATAAAATGGTGATGAATGAACTTCGTAAACATGATTTTACACCGCATATTACGCATGAAGGCTGTGATTATAATTCGATGTTAAGCTTAGTCTCTGCTGGCAAGGGCTATACTTTTGTACCGGCGGTGACTAAATATCTTAATATTTATAATGTCGCGATGTATGAAATGCCAGAATTAAGCATGAAACTAGATTTAGAAATAGTGTGGCGAAAAGTGAATGATAATCCTTGTTTATCGCATTTTATTAAAAATTATAATCCGCAGATGACGCGCCTTGTTTAAGATCGATTGCTTAATAATATTGAGCTAGTATAATTAAAATCTTGCTATTAACAGCAACCTGCATGTAATTTTTAGCACTTAGTGTCGTCGTAATTATGTATTAGGCATATTTCTAAAATATGACAGTTGCAGTGTGATGGTAAAACCCTTTAATATTACGAAAAATATGGTGTCGTTTACACAATTTAACACTAAAGCTGTTTAAATGATCTTAATCATATAATTAGGGAATATATCATAGGATCATCATAATGCTAATCTCTGTTTTAATAACTTATATCATCTCAGTGACAACATTTTTAATATTGCCAGGTCCTGTAAATTTATTTGTGGCCAACTCTGCACTTAGATACGGATTTAAAGGAACGCTATGGGCAATCATTGGCACAAACCTTGCATCTTTAGTATTAATAATCGTGGCAGGGGTTTTTCTGGTGGGTGCTCAGTCTGTAAGTACATTGGTGCTTGATACCATTACGCTTCTAGGAGGTTTTTTCCTGCTTTATTATGGTTTTATGCAGATTCGAGATGGGTTAAAAACGCATACATTAACCACTAATACCTTAGTTGCTGAATCTGAAAAGGTAGGGGGATTTAACCAAGAAAAGCATCTGATAGAAACGGATGGTAAAACTGATTCACAGATCGGTGAAAAACAGCTTTTCTCGCCCCTAAAATTAGCAATCAGTGGGTTTGCAATAGGGATTTCTAATCCGAAAGATGTGATCTTTTTTATGGCATTCTTCCCGCCATTTTTAATGCAACTGGGTTTGCCACTGCCAATGAGTCTATTAATCCTTATTATTGTATGGTGTATCTTGGATTATACTTTGCTCTTTTTATATGGGTTTTTAACGAAGCATTTTATTAAAGGTATATTTGAGAGAGTGTTTTTATTGTTTTGCGGTATCTTATTTGTGGGAATAGGCACTTACGCAGTTTATTGGGCGATCTTAGATATAATGTATACGATATAATGGCACTATGACATCAAAACCTAATGTTATATAAGTGCATAATTATATAAGTACATGAATACATAAATACATGAGTAGATAAACATATAAAAACATACACGCATAAATAGATATCTAGATGAATCTATAATTAGCTACTAATTTAATATTTAATGTAAATCTCTAATTTTATAGAATATCTTTACAATTGAGCTGTTAAGATTATTTCTCATATGAATGTTTTAAGTTCCTCCTCCCTCGAGTTATCCCACAATAGCTCGATCATTTATTAAAAATAAATGCATTCTTTCTTTGTATCTTTTCTTTTCCCAAGTTCGCTTGGGAATTTTTTTGCCTTCATTTTTAACGCTATAATAGTTCTCAAAACGAATGCTAAGCGTAGATTATCTTGTATTCTATTAAAGAGATTTAAGGAAAATTTTTTAGAGCATAAAAGCAGGGGAAAGATTCGATATGGATTATGAAACAGCAAAACAGATGATTGCAGAGCGAGTCGCTCAGTCAAAGACAGATATTGGGATCTTTGATCTCTATAGTATGATCTTTACAGAAGATCTGCAGGCGGTGATAAATATGATTGATCAGATAGAAGAAGCAGACGAACATGAGCAAAAGCACTGGGAGTATGCTTATCTACTAGGCCAAGCAATCGGGAATCTTGATACCGCTGAGTCTATTTTGCACTATTTCGGCAAAACAATGGGCGACAATGAAGCGCTTCTTCGTTCAGCATTTGAGGCGATTGATATGAAATTAGTCGATCTTCATCCTGTTATGGATGTTTTACAGTAGGTTAAAAGCGCTCAAGTAGAGAATTATGCGATTAACTATACGCCTTTATGTATATGCCTTCATGATGATATTTTTGGTTATATGTTGCGCAAATAAGGTTTTATATGAAATAACCTTTGCAAATTTGAGAGATATCTATATACTTGTTTCTTCATTAGCGCGGGGTGGAGCAGTCTGGTAGCTCGTTGGGCTCATAACCCAAAGGTCGTTGGTTCAAATCCAGCCCCCGCAACCAAATCAGAAAACCTGCTGTTTAGCAGGTTTTTTTGTATCTATTCGATTCTCGTCATATAGTGAGGCAGAATCTACGATTAAAAGGCGATGATGCGATGAATGTTCCTTTAAGAGTCAAAATTCTCTTTATCTTTATACTCTTTCTATTTGGTGTTCCCGGTATTGCCTTGTTTGCATTTGGTGTTTATCTCGCAGAGCCCGTGATGCTTGTATTCGGCACGATTATGGCATTAGTCGCTTTGATTCCTGCTTATATGAATATTCGCAAATATCTAGTGAAGCAATCGGTCTTAAAGCGTGGTGAGCTGATAATGGCGCAATGTGTGGATGTGAATCCTGCTTATTATGATCTCTTTGGCTGGCGACCTTTTATCGTCACTGCGCAGTGGTATGATCAGCAAAATAATCTTATTTATCATTTTAAAAGCTACTCGGTAAATTATGATCCACGAGGCGTATTATCTTCTGAAACAAACATTCCCGTTTATATTGACCCTCAAAACCCTAAACGTTACTACGTTGCACTCGACAAGGTTGTCGGCATGTTGCCGTATATTCGTGCTTATTAACTGAAGCGCTTTTATAAGTACTCAATGATCCATATTGTCCATATTATCTATATTACCCATATTTAACGTTAGGCATTGTCCCACTGTGATACTATAAAA
>CAZPIQ010000048.1:0-13673 GCA_964586665.1 uncultured Ignatzschineria sp.
CAACTGAGCTACGCCGGCTGAACTACATTTCAGAATTAGGATTATAGGGAGGAAGATAAGGACTGTCAACCATTGAGCAACAATCACTCAAACCTTCTTGTTTTACCGCTATTCCTTGGCGAGTTCTGCTCGTAAAAACGCATTTTTCACGGTATGAAGCGCTCTTTTCCCATTGTGATGCGCATCGATCACAGCTTGATCTCGAACATCAAATACTCCTTCTTGAGCCTTTTCTTGCAAAATCTTCGTAGTTTCCGCTCGATATTCACGATGAGAAAGATTTAACAAAGCATCTACGCCAAATTTTTGAATGGCTTCCTGAATCCATTCTTGCGACATTTCATCTCCTAAAGATTTCAAAACAACTGCCGAATGCAATCCTGTTGTTTTATCGAGATGAAAGCCTAAATGCACAATCTGATAACCAATCGATTCCCAGAAAAATAGCAAATCCTGCGTTAAACCAAAGCTTACAGATATAAAATTGACGAACATTTCTACTTTCGATTCTAAAAACCGAACCATGCTGTGCCCGATTCCTAAACGCCGTAACGGTGCAATCACAGAGATTCTCGAAATCCGAACCGATCGTTGTAACATTGCTTCAGGAAAATAGCTTTGCCCAACCAACATCTGTGCGACTAAATTTCCTTTCGGCCTGCGGATGCCATTAAATACCGCCTCTGTTAATGCCGGAGATAATCCCCCTTCCTCCATCGCCCAAATCGCCCCTATTAATCTTTTCTGATAATAAGCGAGCACAAATATCTGGTTCGGCACATCCATTAAACGCCGTAAATCCTGAATATTTGTCTGGTAATGCGTGTCATTTAATAACTTATATAGAGCGATTAATTGCGGAAGCTTCTCCCGAAGCGCATGGATATTCTCATCATTATAAAATTCGTAATAAACTTCGTCATATAATGCGCAAGAAAATTCATCAGAAATATTCGCATCTAAACAATCCCGATTGCTTTCTAGATTGATAACTTGATTCATTGCCGTTTGGAAAAATTCTATCTCTGAAAAAAATGCCGTATCAGTTAACGGTTCCTTCGATTCATCTTCCTTTAACTCAAACCTCAATGCATCACACAATTTTGTGAGCGCATCGTTACCTGAGAATCTTTTAAGTTGATGAAGCTGGTAGGAATGACCAATCAATACTAGATCGCCGATTTTCTCTCGTAATCCTTGCCCTGTACCTTCGTAATTTTCTACCGATGAAATCATTAATACTTTCTGAAATCTTCGGCATAACCGCTCTAAATGCGCTAACGGCATCTTTGCAGCTTCTTCAATAATCAAGGTTTGTGGTTGTCGATCATGCTCGGCAATACTCAGAAAAAGCGCATCTGGCGCTCTGAAAGGTAAATTTTCAATATGAAGATATTGAGTAATCGCATTTTGATTAGGCGCTGTTAACACAAATGCTTCCGGCGCTTCTTCAATCATAGAAGCGCCCAACCAAGACTTGCCAGAACCGCGCGCGGAAAATAGCGTATAAATGCCGGCAGATTGCTGTAGAAAATGTTGCTTAATCTGGATCTGTTCTGAATCATCTAACTCTAACAAATATTGTTGAGATTTTGGCGCTTCTAGCGATTTTGAAATAATTTCGGGAATAGCTATCGATAACGCCTCAACTTCTGTTGGAGCAATAATCACTTCATTTTTAAAATGATACGCATAACGCGCCAACATCGCTTGAAGATATTGATGAAAATAGGGCGTTGTAATCGGTTCTGAATGGAATCTTTCGCTCTCTTTCAATCCCAAAGAATCTTGTGTGAATAAAATTAAGATTCCGCCTGTACCGATAGTTGCCGCGATAGAGAGAAAATAATCTAAAGGAAAACCCTCTCGAATATCGAGCAATACCGCTTCTGTAGTTAATCCTAAATATTCTCGCGTTTTATGAAGTGGCAAAATGATTGCTTTAGAATCCGCAAGGGATTGTTCATCTGAAAAGCAGATCCCCTTTGGAAATAGCTCTAAAAATTCAGAAATAAGACAGGAAATGCCCCTATCTTTCGCATCAATCACGATAACTGATCGTTGTTGCTCATTTTGAATTGTTTGTAATTGCTCCATCAACATCTTCTACCTTATTTTTTCATGAAGTTTTTAGAAAAAAGGATAGCACTTAAACGACAAAGACACTCCTTCTCAAAAATAACTTATCACTCAGTTTTGAATGATCTTTTATTCGAGGATGTATTATTTATCATACGTAAAAATAAAACGATAAATAGTGCAGATGCAAAAAAGCCTCCACTAAGTGGAGGCTTTTTAAATTCTATGGTGGGTCATGAGGGATTCGAACCTTCGACCAATTGGTTAAAAGCCAACTGCTCTACCACTGAGCTAATGACCCGTGAAGAGTTAGCATTATAGAGTTTTTTATTTTTGCGTCAACTCTAATTCACACTTTTTTTCTATTTGACCAAAACAAATACAATCACAAACCGAAATATCCAATAAAAACAAACGTTAAGAATAACAATAAAAATTCAAAACAGTTTTCGAAATCTACTAAAAAGACACTCAACATCATTCTTAAACATACTTTAAATATTCAAATATAACATTCGTTTTAAACTATCAGTGAATATCCACAAAACTCCTTAGACTTATGATTTATTCTCCACTATGATCTTAATCCTAAGGTTCTCTATCCCCCCTGAGAGCAATCTTACACAATCAAAACACCTTCATTTATCAAAGGATTTAACCGTGAAAAACCGTGTATTTGGCAGTACGCTGATCATCGCTGGAACTGCCGTTGGCGCCGGGATGTTAGCAATGCCCCTCACTTCAGCCCAAATGGGTTTTGGAATGACCTTTATTATACTCTTTGCCCTTTGGGTATTATTGACCTACACCGCACTACTTTATGCAGAGGTTCATCAGCATAGTCCTTGCGATGCCGGCATTGCTAGTATTACTGAACAGTATCTAGGGATTACTGGCAAACTAATCGTTAACTTTATCCTTCTTTTCTTTATGTATGCTGTTTTAACTGCTTACATCACAGGAAGTGGCAATCTTCTATTTAGCTTTATCCCTAAATCTTTCAATTTAGATCCTGAAAAGGCTCAAAAAATTGCGGCCCTCACTTTTGCGATTCTCTTTGGTGTGATTATTACAATCGGAATAGCCCTCGCAGATATTACAAACAGACTCTTCTTTAGTCTAAAGGTGATTAGCTTTATCGTGATTTTATACCTTTTGTTTGGCAAATTTGAAGTCAATAATCTGCACTATGCACCCACAAATAATCTTTTGATGTTTTCAGCGCTCCCCATCTTCTTTATGACTTTCGGTTTTCATATCTGCACTCCGACCATTAATGAATATCTTAAAGGAGATAACCGTCGTCTTCGCCTTGCTTGTATTTTTGGCTCAACCGGTATTTTCTTAATTTATATTATTTGGCAAATGGCAACACATGGTGTGTTAAAGCAAGAAGATCTTATTATGGTTCTTAATCAAGATCCTAGCCTAAATGGTCTTATTACTGCATTTGAAATTACAACGGGTAGTAAAACCATTAGTGAAATAGTACGTGTATTTTCACTGCTAGCGCTCGTAACCTCTTATATTGGCGTATCTCTTGGTCTCTCTAATGCGGTAAAAGATCTTTTATCTCACTTTAATATGAGTAAAAATAATCTCATGGTAGGTGCTATTACCTTTATTCCACCTATTATCGTCGGTTTTACTTACCCTAATATATTCTTGAGTGCATTTAGTTTTGCCGGCGTTATCTTTGCCTTTATTGGTGTTATTTTACCCGTCATTCTTGCCCTTAAATCGCGCGCTAAAAACACTAAAGGTTATAGAGCACCCGGTGGAAATATCGCACTTATTCTCGCGGTTATTTTTGCCATTATCATTATCTTTGTCGGCGCTTTCCCTAAAATGCTTAACCTTCCTAGTATCGTTGGCTAAAGCTTATAATTTTAATACATTCCAATTAGAACAATTGAAACAACTAAAAAAACGAGATCTAGTTTTACCTAGATCTCGTTTTTTTATGATCAGTTTATGACAATCCTATCAAGACTCATCCCAGAAGGTTATCAGTCATTTAATCGTTAAAATGAGGTGGTTTTCACTGAGATTAATGAATATCTAAATTCACTATTTCACGAAGTTTATCAATATCCAGTAATTTAATTTGACGATGATTAACTTCTATCAACTCCTGATCCTGGAGTTTTTTTAATAAACGACTCACAGTTTCAACAGCTAACCCCAAATAACTACCAATATCTGCACGAGACATACTCAGTGAAAACTCAGTTTCAGAATAACCACGACGTTTAAGTCTTGCTGATAAACTCAAGAAAAGTGCAATGAGTCTAGACTTAGCAGGCTGTGAGCCAATCATCGTAAGCATCTGCTCATCACATTTAATCTCATGACTCATGATTTTTAAAAGCTGTCTTGAGATATTCGGAATAGTGACTGCTATTGTGTCTAATTGATTATAAGGAATCTCACAAAGGCTAGTAGTTTCAAGCGTCTTGGCACCACATGAATGAATACCTGAACCTAAAGCATCTAAACCGATAATCTCACCAGGCAGATAGAAACTTGTAACATATTCAGTACCATCATTAGCAACCTTATATGTTTTTACAGCACCAGACCTTACCGCATAAAGTGATGTAAATTGATCACCAGGATAATAAACATGCTTACCGCGAGATAAAGGTTTACCTCTTTGAACGATCTTTTCGAGTTTCACAAACTCATTATTTTCAAGCCCAACAGGCAAACAGAGTTGCTGTAAACTACAGTTCCCACATGCGACTTTAATTTTTTTATGCATGCTATTACCTCAAAACAGAATTTTTCTATACTTCTTAATATATTAAGGGGTATCTCAATGTAGCCGGATTTTAACATAACTACCGATAAACCACATTAATTTATATATAAATTATATACATTTACATGTTAAATGTAACAATCCTCTGTGGAATTGATGAATCATATATATAAATTGCTGATATGAAATATTTAAAAACTTTTCAAAGTACTTAAATTGCACCACCTGCAAGATTTAATAAAACAACCCCAGCAACAACAAGCGCTAGACTAATAATTTTTTGAAAGCTCAGGTGCTCTTTAAAAAAGACAAATCCTGATATCGTCATTAAAACGGTCGATAGCCCTGCCCAAACAGCATAACCAATACTCATATCTATTCGTTTCATTACAAGAGTAATGATAAAAAGGAAAAGCGCATAGCCGACTACAACGCCTAATAAAACGATTTTAGAGGAGCCGCCACCTAAAAATTTTAAACTTGTTGTGGCAAACGCACTACAAAAAATTGCAAAAATTAATAAGAGCCAAACATTAATTGTGTTTAAAAAATCAATGAGTAGTGTCATGTGAATCCTTTGGTGCAGGCTCAAAGGTTAAACCAACAACCCCTAAACTAATAAGTATAAAAGCAATAATCTTTAAACTCGATAGATGCGCATCAAAAAACAATATATCAATAATAGAAATGGCCACCATACCGATCGCCGTCCATAGTGCATATGCAATTGATATTTGCACTCTTGCAATGCATGCAACAAATGCAACAAAGCCAAGACCATAAAAAACCAACATTAAAACAGATGGTAAAATGGCACTAAACCCATCAGATAATTTCATGCAAACTGTTCCCAAGACTTCAAAACAAATTGCTATCGACATTAATAATCCCGCTGGCATAAATCCCTTCTATCGATCATTTACAAATAATTAGCTGACATTCTACACACTTTTTGACATCTATTGTGTTCTATATCGAATTTTAATGAAGATTTACACTCAAGTAGAAGGCATACACATACCTTACCTCTTTTTTTAAAAGGACTTAGCACCTACTTTTTCACTTATTTTAATTTAAGGCTTGCTTTATATGATTAGGTGTATATAATAGCTTCTTCATTGACGCGGGGTGGAGCAGTCTGGTAGCTCGTCGGGCTCATAACCCGAAGGTCGTTGGTTCAAATCCGGCCCCCGCAACCAAATAATAATAAAAGCCCGTTCTTAAACGGGCTTTTTGCATATTTAATATTTTTTATGGAAAACACTCTATATGCGTAAAGATCCGTATAACCTCACAGAACTTCTCTCACCCTCGATTGAAGCTTTAGGCTATCAGCTTTGGGGGATCGAATTTCATCCTAATACCAAAAATGCGATTTTACGCATCTTTATTGATAAAGAGAATGGTATTGGCATTGAAGATTGTGAAATCGTTAGTAATCAAGTTGCTGGTCTTTTAGATGTTCATGATCCTATAACTATGGCGTATACCTTAGAAGTATCATCGCCAGGTCTTGATCGTCACTTCTTCTACCCAGAACAATTTGCGGCTTACAAAGATCAATTGATTTCTTTCCAATTACGTTCAGCGATCAATAATCGTCGTCGTTTCCAAGGAAAAGTGGTAGATGTGATCGATAATGATCTTAGCATCATCATGAAGCTTGAAAATAATCAATTTGCTGAAGAAGTTATTATCGTACCTATTTCTAATATTGACCGAGCACAGCTCGAGATCGACTTTTAATTTATAAAGAGAGTTCTCAAAATGAATAATAAAGAAATCATGCTCGTTGCAGAAACCGTCTCTAATGAAAAAGGCATCTCTCGTGATGAGATTTTTGCAGCATTAGAATTTGCATTAGCAGCGGCTGCTCGTAGAACTTATACCATTGATGTTGATCTTCGCATTGAGATCGATAAAGCGGATGGTACATATCGTACATTCCGTCGCTGGATGGTTGTTGAAGATAACCTTCCTCAAGAAGAACAGGTTCCAACACGTCAAATCACACTTTCGGCAGCGCAAATCGATGACCCAGAAATTCAACCTGGTGATTTTATCGAAGATGAGATTGAGAATATTCCTTTTGCACGTATTGGTGCACAAACTGCAAAACAGATCATTTTCCAAAAAATTCGTGAAGCTGAAAGAATGCAGATGGCTCGTCGTTATGAAAATCGTATTGGCGAACTCATTCGCGGTACAATTAAACGTATCGATCGTGGTAATTTCTATGTTGATATCGGCGATAACGATGAAGCATTCCTTCCTAAAGAGAATATGATTCCACGCGAATCACTACGTATTGGTAACCAAGTACGCGCTGTACTTGAAGAGATCAGTATGGATAATCCAAGAGGTCCACAAATCGTTCTCTCTCGTAGAAGTGATAGCCTTATTAAAGCGCTCTTTGAGATTGAAGTGCCTGAGATTAACCAAGGCTCTATCGAAATCATTGATGCTAGCCGTGACCCTGGTAGCCGTGCGAAAATTGCAGTAAAAACACACGACCAACGTATCGATCCTGTTGGGGCTTGTGTCGGCATGCGCGGTTCTCGTGTACAAAATATTACTAAAGAACTCGCAGGCGAGCGTGTTGATATCGTGCTTTGGGATGAGAATCCTGTACAGTTCGTGATTAATGCAATGTCACCTGCGGAAGTGCTCTCTGTTGTTGTAGATGAAGATCGTCACATGATGGATATTGCAGTGAGCCAAGATAAGCTTTCTCAAGCAATTGGCCGTGGTGGTCAAAACGTACGCCTTGCATCAAAACTCACTGGTTGGGAATTGAATGTGATGGGTAATGCGGATGCTCAAGAGAAATATGAAAAAGAGTCAGGTCGTATTCTTGATGTATTCATTGAAGGTCTTAATGTCGATGAAGAAGTTGCTGAAATCCTTGTTCGTGAAGGTTTCACTACAATTGAAGAAGTGGCTTATGTACCTGTTATTGAGATGCTCGAAATCGAAGAGTTCGATGAAGATGTTGTTGAAGCACTTCGTAGCGCAGCTCTTGAAGCTCTACAAAACAAAAAAGAATTGCTTAAAAACTTAGGTGATTCTGCGCCAACTCCTGAACTTATTGCACTACTCGAAGATAACGAGTTACTTGCAATCGCTCTTGCTAAAAAAGAGATTCGTACTCTTGATGATTTAGCAGAACTCTCAACAGACGAGTTATGTGAGCTCGCTGAAATCGATGAGGAAGATGCAAGCAAATACATTATGGCAGCAAGACAGAGCTGGTTTGAATAATTATGAATATATAAATTTTAGATAGACCTATAGCGTCTACTTGGAAGATAAGAATGACTGAACAAGACAAAACAAAAAGCCCATCAAAAATTACATTAAAACGTACAACCCGCACTGAACTAAAAGTTGAAACAGCGCCGGGGCAAGCACGCACAGTTCCTGTAGAGGTTCGCCGTAAACGTACTTATGTGAAACAGAAAAGTGAGAACAATACTGTAATGCCTGAAGAAAACAATCTTGAGACTACAGCTGTTGAAACTATTTCTGATAAGGCAATTACACCAGAAGTACTTCCGGTAGATACTATAGAATCGAAACCTGCGGTTGCACAAGAAGCCCCTAAAGTAGATGAAAAGGCATTAGCAGAAGCTAAACGAAAAGCTGATCAAGAAGCTAAACGCCTTGAAGCCGAAAAGCTACAAGCAAATCGAGCAGCTATCGCTAAAGAACGTGCGGAACGTGAGATGGAAGAGAAAAAAGAAGCTGAAAAATCAAGACGTACACAACGTGAAAAAGCACAGCAAGAAGAAATTGCTCGCTTAAACCGTATGGCATCAGCATCTGAAAAACCGGTATCAAAAGTTGCAATTCAATTCCAAACACAGGAAGAAGAAGTTGTACCTGAACCTGTCGCTGAAAAAGCTGAAAAGATTGAAGTTGTTGATGAAGTCGTTGCTGCTGCAACTAAACGTCCGGCCAAAACTGAAGAAAATCGCACGGATGCAAAACCTGCACGTGGTAAATCACGTCGTCGTGGTGGCCGTGATGACGCGGATGATCGTGCTGAAATTTCACTTAAACGTGAAAATAAACGTGGTGGTAATCGTCGTACTACAAAACGTAATCAAGCGCCACAGCAACATGGTTTCCAAATGCCTGCTGTTACTAAACAGATTGAAGTAGAATTAGGTGAAACAATTAGCGTTGCGGATCTTGCTCATAAAATGTCTGTTAAAGCTGCTGAAGTTATTAAAGGCCTTATGAACCTTGGTTCAATGGTGACTATTAACCAACTTCTTGACCGTGAAACAGCGGCAATTATCGTTGAAGAGATGGGGCATACTTACAAATTTGTAAGCGAAAACCCACTTGAAGATGCATTAATTGCTTCTATCGAGCAAGGCGGTGAAGGCCTTCTTAAGCCACGCCCGCCTGTTGTAACAATTATGGGTCACGTTGACCACGGTAAAACATCACTTCTTGACTATATCCGTAAAGAACACGTTGCATCAGGTGAAGCCGGTGGTATTACACAGCACATTGGTGCATATCATGTGAAAACAGATAAAGGTGTTATCTCATTCTTAGATACACCAGGACATAGTGCATTCGCAGCAATGCGTGCACGTGGTGCGAAAGTGACAGATATTGTTGTACTTGTTATCGCAGCTGATGACGGTATCATGCCACAAACTATCGAAGGTATTCAGCATGCGAAAGCATCTAATACGCCAGTGATTGTTGCTGTGACTAAAGTAGATAAACCAACTGCTGATAAAGATCGTATTATGTCTGAATTGACACAATATGGCATCGTTTCTGAAGATTGGGGCGGTGAAAACCTCTTTGCGTTTGTATCATCTAAAACAGGGGAAGGGATTGATCATCTTCTTGATCAAATTCTTGTTCAAGCTGAAGTTCTTGAGCTTAAAGCGATTGCTGAAGGTCCTGCACGCGGTTCAGTCATTGAATCTAAGCTCGATCGTGGCCGTGGTCCTGTTGCTTCTATTCTCGTTCAATCAGGTTGCCTCAAAAAAGGTGATATCATTCTTGCCGGTTATGAATATGGTCGCGTTAGAGCATTAATCGATGAAAATGGACAACAAGTTGATAGTGCATCACCATCGATTCCTGTAGAAGTGATCGGTTTATCGGGTGTTCCTAATGCCGGTGATGAAGTAATGGTGGTTCCTGATGAGCGTAAAGCACGCGAGATCGCACTCTTCCGTCAAGGGAAATTCCGTGAAGTGAAACTTGCAAGACAGCATAAATCGAAACTTGAGAATCTCTTTAGTTCAATGGGCGAAGATGAAAACAAACGTCTTAACATTGTTCTTAAAGCAGACGTTCAAGGTTCAGTTGAAGCACTTGTAAATGCCCTTGAAGAATTATCAAATGATGAAGTCACTGTAAAAGTCATCGCAAGTGGTGTCGGTGGTATTACTGAATCAGATGCGAACCTTGCAGTATCTTCTGATGCATTAGTAGTCGGCTTTAACGTTCGTGCGGACAACACTGCGCGTAAGATTATTGAAGATGAAGGTCTTTCACTCTACTACTACAGCGTCATCTATGATGTGATTGATGAAGTGAAAAAAGCGCTTATCGGTAAACTTGCACCACAATTCAAAGAAGTGATTATGGGTATTGCAGAAGTGCGTGATGTCTTTAAATCACCAAAACTTGGGGCGATTGCTGGCTGTATGGTAACTGAAGGCCTGATTAAACGTAACAATCCTATCCGTGTTCTTCGTGATAACATCGTTATCTATGAAGGCGAACTTGAATCATTACGTCGCTTTAAAGATGACGTCAGCGAAGTTCGTGCCGGCATTGAGTGTGGTATTGGCGTGAAGAACTATAATGATGTTCGCGCTGGGGACCAAATCGAAGTATTTGAAACTATAGAAGTAGAACGAAAACTATAATGAGTAATAATAATTCACGTTTAAAACGTATAAATGAGCAGCTCCGCCAGGAGCTCTCACTTTTGATTCGTAAAGATATTAGTGATCCTAGAGCATTAATGGTCTCTGTCACACTCGTCGAGATGGTTCGAGATTATTCACAGGCAAAAGTGTTTGTGACCTATCTTGGCCCTGAAGAAGAGCGCAAAGAGATTATTGCCCTTCTTCATGAATATGCTCAAGAATTCCGTCGTCAATTAGGAAAGATCCTTCGTCTTAGAACGATTCCTCGTTTCCATTTTGTTTACGATGATCTCCTTGAAAAGAGTAATGCAATCACCTCTCTCATTCATGAGGCGATTCGTACCGATGAAAAGAAAGCGGAAGAAAGCCGAAAAAATGAATCAGAAGAATCAAAAGATTAAACATAAACGCCGTCATATTGACGGCATTTTGCTATTAGATAAGCCTAAAGGCATCACTAGCAATCATATCCTCCAACGTGTAAAGCGTCTCTTCAATGCGGAAAAAGCTGGCCATAGTGGCACGCTTGATCCGATGGCAACCGGAATGCTTCCTATCTGTTTTGGTGAAGCGACTAAATTTGCCGGACAACTCCTTGATAATCATAAAAGTTATCAATTTACTTGTAAGCTTGGTGAAAAAACATCAACCGGCGATGCTGAAGGTGAAGTTATTGAAAATGCTGCACTTCCCACTTCAGAACAACTCACAAAAGCGTATCTTGAAATGATCTTTTCAAAGTTTTTGGGTGAAATAGAACAGATTCCGCCAATGGTATCTGCGCTTCATCATGAAGGAAAACGCTTATACGAACTCGCTCGCGAAGGAATTGAAGTTGAAAGAAAGGCCCGTAAAATCACCATCCTTTCACTAACACTTGATGAAGTAACTCCTTCCTCATTTACGGCGACTGTTACCTGCTCAAAAGGTACTTATGTACGTGTCCTTGCGGAAGATATAGCCCAAAGTATTGGAACTGTTGGTCATCTTATTATGCTCCGCCGCACCACGATCCATCCCTTTGAAAATGAAACTCTTATTCCATTTGAACAACTAGAATCACTAGAGAATCAATTAGATAACCTAGATGCCCTTCTACTTCCCATTGATAGGGCTGTGATCGATCTACCGATTCTAACTTTCAATGAAGAAGAATCAACACGCATTCTTCATGGACAAAGGATACATATTGAGGGTACACTCGAGCATGACTTATATCGCCTTTATAGTGACGATAACCAATTTTTAGGGATCGGTGCGCCAAATACGCCAACATCAATTGGCCCCAAACGCATCATCTCGCAAAGTTAATTTTTAATTGAGATTCATTTTTAGTTTTTAATTATTTTTTGGAGGTTTGTATGAGTTATCAACATATTGTTGTGCCTACTGGCGAAAAGATTTCTGTTAACAAAGATTTTTCAATCAATGTTCCGAACACCCCAATCATCCCTTTTATTGAAGGCGATGAAGTCGGTGCTGAAATTACACCTGTAATGAAAAAAGTGATTGATGCAGCTGTTGAGAAAGCTTATAACGGCGCACGTAAAATCTCATGGATGGAAGTCTATGCAGGAGAAAAATCAACAAAAGTTTACGGTTCAAATGAATGGTTACCCGCTGAAACATTAGATGCTTTAAAAGAGTTTGTTGTTTCAATCAAAGGTCCATTAACAACGCCTGTTGGCGGTGGGATTCGCTCATTAAACGTAACGATGCGTCAAACACTTGATCTTTATCTCTGTATGCGCCCTGTCCAATACTTTAAAGGCGTTCCTTCACCAGTGAAAGAACCTGAAAAAGTTGAAATGGTAATCTTCCGTGAAAACTCTGAAGATATCTATGCGGGTATTGAGTGGGAAGCGGGATCAGAACAAGCGAAAAAAGTCATCGACTTCTTACAAGATGAGATGGGTGTTACTAAAATTCGTTTCCCTGAGACTTCTGGTATTGGTATCAAACCTGTATCTATCGAAGGAACAAAACGCCTTGTTCGTAAAGCGATTCAATACGCAATCGATAATGACCAACCAAACGTCACGCTCGTTCACAAAGGCAATATCATGAAATTCACCGAAGGTGGCTTCCGTGATTGGGGATATGAGCTTGCACGTGAAGAATTTGGTGCGACATTAATCGGTAATGGCCCTTGGTGTGAATTCAAAAACCCTAAAACAGGGAAGATGATTACGATCAAAGATAGTATTGCGGATGCTTTCTTACAACGTATTCTCTTTGAACCAGAAAAATACACGGTTGTTGCAACATTAAACTTAAACGGCGACTACATCTCAGATGCACTAGCTGCGCAAGTCGGTGGTATTGGTATTGCACCAGGTGCGAACCTTTCTGATTCAATTGCAATCTTTGAAGCAACTCACGGAACAGCACCTGATATCGCAGGTAAAAATATTGTAAACCCAGGTTCAATGATTTTATCAGCAGAAATGATGCTTCGTCACCTTGGTTGGACAGAAGCAGCTGATCTCGTGATTAAAGCGCTAAATGGTGCGATCTCTTCGAAGAAAGTCACAGCAGACTTCGCCAAGATGATGACTGATGCAACACAAGTCTCTACTAGCGAATTTGGCGATGTAATGATCTCTAATATGTAATATCTGATTTCTTCAGATAAGGAAAAAGCCTCTAATAAAATTAGAGGCTTTTTTTATGTCCGGTTATTTTGTTCTATTTGGTTTACTAATTACTGCATAACTAACAATTCAATGGAACAACTAAACTCTTCGACTCTCTTACTTAAGAATATTAAGCAGGCTTACAAACAGTTGTTTGAAGACCACGATCTGATTCTTTCGCTTCAAACTCAACTTTTTGACCTTCTGCTAATGTACGAAAGCCATCTCCTTGGATTGTAGAGAAATGTACGAATACATCTGCACCACCGTCATCAGGAGTGA
>CAZPIQ010000049.1:0-13615 GCA_964586665.1 uncultured Ignatzschineria sp.
AAATTAATAAATTTTCAAAAATACATGAGTCACATAAAAGACGAACTTAGTTAAATCATCATTTGACAGTCTCTTTGACAGATTTTTGAGAAAACTTAAGAAAAAATTACTAAAAGGATATTTTAAGATGAATGTTTTTTACGATAAAGATGCTGATATCTCGTTAATCAAAGACACAACAGTTGCAATCATTGGGTATGGATCACAAGGTCACGCGCATGCGCAAAACCTTAAAGATTCAGGTGTAAATGTTATTGTCGGTCTTCGTAAAGGCGGCGCTTCATGGGATAAAGCGGTTAATGCTGGCCATAACGTGAAAGAAATTGCAGATGCAACGAAAGAAGCTGACTTAGTAATGGTTCTTCTCCCAGATGAGAACCAACCTGCTGTTTATCGTGATTCAATCGAGCCAAACCTTAAAAATGGTGCAACTCTTGCATTTGCACACGGTTTTAACATTCACTACAACCAAATCGTACCGCGTAAAGATTTAGACGTTGTAATGGTTGCACCAAAAGGTCCTGGTCATACTGTTCGCTCTGAATATGTAAAAGGTGGTGGCGTTCCAACACTTATCGCAATTTACCAAGACTCAACAGGCAAAGCGCGTGATATCGCTCTCTCATATGCATCCGCAAATGGTGGCGGTAAAGCGGGTGTTATCGAGACTTCATTCCAAGAAGAGACAGAAACGGATCTCTTTGGTGAGCAGGCTGTTCTTTGTGGTGGTGCAGTTGAACTTGTTAAAGCAGGTTTTGAAGTATTAACAGAAGCAGGTTATGCACCAGAAATGGCATACTTTGAGTGCTTACATGAGTTAAAGCTCATCGTAGACTTAATGTATGAAGGCGGTATTGAGAACATGAACTATTCAATCTCAAACAACGCAGAATATGGTGAGTATGTGACTGGTCCTGAAATCATCACTGAAGATACTAAAGACGCGATGCGTTATGCGCTTTACCGTATCCAATCGGGTGAATATGCGAAGATGTTTATCCAAGAAGGCATGACAAACTACCCTTCAATGACTGCGCTTCGTCGTTTAAACGCTGAACATCCGATTGAAAAAACAGGTGCTAAACTCCGTGCAATGATGCCATGGATTACTGAAAACAGCCTTGTTGACCAATCTAAAAACTAATTTAATTCTCTGTTAAGCGAATATCTTTAGCTTCACAGTAAGAATTTAAAATAAGTTTGAACAAGATGCCTTAAGCGTAAAATCTTAAGGCATTTTTTTATCGAGATTTTTCTCAGTAAGTGACCCATTTTCATCAATTTTTGACCCTTTTAATATTCATTTTCCGGATAGTAAACTCGAATAATTGAGGTCACAATATTTTAGATAGAAGGCTATCAATCAGATTTTTATTTAGAGGTTGCGCTCTGTCTTAGGATGCGTAATAGTAATAGATGTAAACTTGCAGTATTATTGAAGTAGTATAGTAATACAGCTGTCATAAAAATAAGATAAGCTTCAACCATGAAGCCTCCATGAATCATAAAATATGTTGGGCAATCGATACTGCCAACATATCCATTTAAAGATCAAATAAAGAGAATAATAGGAATATAAATTATGAGCCAGATTTGGACCCCATCAAGTTGGAGAGACTTCCCAGCAGTACAAATGCCTAACTACAAAGACCAAGAAGCGCTCAAGAATGTTGAAAATCGTCTTCGTAAAGCACCGCCACTCGTCTTTGCAGGCGAAGCAAGATCGCTCAAAGAGCACCTTGCTGATGCAGTATATGGAAAAGCATTCTTACTTCAAGGTGGCGACTGTGCTGAGAGCTTTGCTGATTTTAGCTCTGATAATATTCGTGATACATTCCGTGTACTCCTACAGATGGCTGTAACCCTTGCCTTTGCTGCAAGTTGCCCTGTTATTAAAGTCGGTCGCATCGCCGGACAATTCGCTAAACCACGCTCATCAGATACTGAGACGATTGATGGGATTACGCTTCCAAGCTACAGAGGCGATATTGTCAATGGGATTGAATTTACCCCTGAAGCACGTGAGCCGAATCCTGAGCGCTTATGGCAGGCATACGCACAATCAGGCTTAACATTAAACCTCCTTCGTGCATTTGCAAAAGGGGGCTATGCGGACCTTCATCGTGTACAACGCTGGACAATGAGCTTTGTAGAGCATTCACCACAAGCAGAGCGCTATATTGATCTTGCAACACGTATCCAAGATGCACTTAAATTTATGCAAGCATGTGGCGTTGACCCCAATAATGCGGTAATTCGTGAAACAGAATACTTCACATCACATGAAATGCTTCTTTTAGGTTATGAAGAAGCAATGACCCGCACCGACTCAACTACAGGCGATTGGTACAATACTTCTGCGCACATGGTATGGATTGGTGAGCGTACACGTCAATTAGATGGCGCACATATTGAATTTGCAAAAGGGATTGCGAACCCTATTGGCGTTAAAGTTAGCCAAAAAATGAGCGATGATGAATTAATTCGTTTAATTGATGCTTTAAATCCTCAAAATGAAGCCGGAAGATTGACCTTAATCACAAGAATGGGTGCAGATAATATCGCAGAGCATCTCCCAAGACTACTTCGCGTTGTGAAAAACGAAGGCCGTAATGTTGTTTGGAGCTGTGATCCTATGCATGGCAACACCATCACTGAAAACCGCTACAAAACACGTCCATTCGACAGTATTTTAGCAGAAGTGATGAACTTCTTTGATGCACACAATGCAGAAGGCACTCATGCGGGCGGTGTTCATTTTGAAATGACTGGTACAGATGTGACAGAATGCTTAGGTGGCGGACAGAATATCACCTCAAAAGATCTTGAAGATCGCTACCATACTCACTGTGATCCTCGTCTTAATGCACAGCAGAGTCTAGAGCTTGCATTCCAGATCTCATCGAAACTCAAAGAGCATCGTGAAAAAGTTCCTGCTCGCGGATAATTTGCGTATAATTCTTTAGCTTACTATTACCTTAATATATGGTATTTTATAGAGCATACCGATTTTCTTAGGAGTATTGTGTTGAATACGAATTACCTCGATTTTGAAGCGCCGATTTATGAGCTTCAAACCAAAATTAATGAGCTTCAAAATTGGGCTCAAGATGCAGATATCGATGTTGCTGATAAGATTGATGCTTTAGAAAAGAAAAAAAATGCAAAGCTTGAGCAAATCTTCTCAAAACTTTCTTCATGGGAAGTGACTCAACTTGCACGTCACCCGCTTCGTCCTTATACACTAGATTACATTAATCTTATTTGTGATGACTTCCAAGAGCTCCACGGTGATCGTGCTTATGCCGATGATGCCGCTATTGTTGGTGGACTTGCACGTATTGATGGCCGTACTGTCATGGTCATTGGTCATCAAAAAGGTCGCGATACTAAAGAGAAGATTAAACGTAACTTTGGTATGCCACGCCCTGAAGGTTATCGTAAGGCGCTTCGTCTTATGAAACTTGCTGAGCGCTTTAATGTCCCTATCGTGACTTTTATCGATACACCTGGTGCTTATCCTGGTATCGGTGCTGAAGAGCGCGGTCAAAGTGAAGCCATTGCACGTAATTTACTTGAAATGAGTAAACTCCGTGTACCGATTATCTGTACAGTAACAGGTGAGGGTGGTTCAGGTGGCGCACTTGCGATCGCTGTAGGCGATAAAGTCATGATGCTTCAATATGCAATCTATTCAGTCATCTCTCCTGAAGGCTGCGCATCAATTCTTTGGAAGAGCGCTGAGCGAAACAAAGATGCCGCTGAAGCAATGGGCGTGACTGCTGATAAGAATATGAATGCGAAGCTTATTGATGCGATCATTGAAGAACCGAAAGGTGGCGCACATCGTAACTATCAAGCGATGGCTGATAGTATGAAAAAAGAGATCAATCAAGAGCTTGATATTTTAAGCGCGCTTTCAGTAGACGAACTACTTGAAAAACGCTATGAAAAAATCATGGCTTATGGTCAATTTAAGACTAAATAAGCATCACTGAAAATGATTAGAAGACGATTTTATGCAAATAAAATCGTCTTTTCAGTTATGGTTAATAATGAACCTTGAGGTATGTCAAAAATGGATAAACTTCTGCCTTATCTTGAAAAAATTGCGCAAGCCATTGATCGCTTAGATCCGCTTCTTCCGCCAGATCATCGAGAGATTAATTTTGAAAATGCTTATGCTTTTCGATGGTTAAAAAAGAACCATTCTCCATTTGGCACGCTTGTACCGATTCAAAAGCCCGCCTCTGTAGAATTCTCGCAACTGAAAGGAGTTGATCGCCAAGTTGCTCAAATTCAACAAAATACGGAACAATTCATAGCAGGGCTTCCTGCGAATAATGTTCTATTAACCGGATCTCGCGGCACAGGTAAATCATCTATTGTAAAAGCGGTGCTTGCAACATACCACTCTCACAACCTCAAAATGGTAGAAATTGATAGTGACGATCTAGCAGACCTACCTGAACTTCTTAGCATCTTAGAGAAAGCGCCCCATTACTTTATTATCTTTTGTGATGACCTCTCCTTTGAGGCTGGCGATGCATCTTATAAGCCACTTAAAGCAATGTTAGATGGCTCCCTCTCAAGCCCTGCGCCGAATATCCTTCTTTATGCAACTTCTAATAGACGCCATCTATTACCAGAATCAATGCAAGATAATATCGGGCAATATGAAGCTAGAGAAATTCACCCCCAAGAAGCAATCGAAGAGAAAATTTCGCTTTCAGAGCGCTTTGGTCTTTGGATTAGTTTCTACCCATATTCACAAACAGAATATTTAAATATTGCGAAGAGTTGGTTGCATGAATTTGCCCCTGACCTTCCCTTTACAGAACAGACAGAACGCGCAGCACTCCAGTTCTCACAAGCTCGAGGCTCTCGAAGTGGTCGTATTGCCTACCAATTTATCAAAAACTATGTAGGCGAAATTCGACTTCAAACAGCACAATCCCACAATTCAATCTGAATTAAGCAAAAGGAACAGAACAATGATGACCTATATGGCCAAGGAAATCCTCGATATCCCGAATGCAATTGAGCGCCAACATGAAGCAAATGCATCAACACTTATTGCGCTTGCGGATTACCTCAAAAAAGCAAAACCAACTCAAGTCATTACGCTTGGTCGTGGTAGTTCTCACAACGCATCCATTTATGGAAAATATCTTTTTGAAACAGGCCTTGGTATTCCTGTATCAGTTGCAGCACCTTCGCTTGCAACAATCTATGAGCAACCGCTTAAGGCTGATAATGCGATCTTAATCGTCACATCACAATCAGGAAAAAGCCCTGACCTTGTGCGATTTGCACATATGATGAAAGAACAGGGTACAAAAGTCGTTGGTATTATTAATGATACAAATTCACCACTTGCTAAAGAGTGCGACTTCCTCTTTGGTATTCACGCTGGCGAAGAGAAAAGTGTTGCTGCTACCAAAAGTTTCGTGGGAAGCCTCTCTATCTATGCTGCGATCTATGCGGCATGGAGTGAAGACAGTGCATTAGCAGACGCATTAATGAACCTGCCATTCTCACTTGATCAAGTTGTCAATAGTGAATGGCCTGCGCTCATTGAGGCATTATCTCACGCTAAAGACCTCTTCGTAATTGGGCGTGGCGTTGGTTTAAGTGCTGCAGTTGAAGCGGCTCTCAAGCTCAAAGAGACTTGTCAAATCCATGCCGAAGGGATTTCCGCTTCAGAGATTTTCCATGGTTCAGTGTCACTTATCACGCCAAACTATCCAATTATTAGCTTTGTAGGATCAGATGCTTCACGAGAATCCTGCTTAGAAGTGAATAAAAAACTAGAAAGTTACGGTGCGAAAGTATTCTCTGTTGCTTCAAAACCAGCAGATGAATTTACCCTTGTGGTACCAGAGGTTCACCCTCTTTTACAACCACTGGTGCAAATCACTGCTTACTACCGTATTATTGAGAAGCTTTCAAATCATCGCGGTTTAAATCCAGACGTTCCACCTAATCTTAAAAAAGTGACTGAAACGCTCTAAAATCAGACTGAAAATCTTCAGTCCTATCAAGTAAAGTTAAGCAGAGAAAACACTCAGCTTAACAACAAACATAAAATCTTCTGATCGCAAGTTCAGAAGATTTTTTTATGCTGCTCAATATTAAAAGATGAATCCCCATAGAGAAATCTGTACCGTATTATTCAACTTAAACTGCCATAGAGTTATATTGATAATAGGCTTATACTGTTGGAGATAAATAAAATTTTATTTGATTTGATTTGATTTGATTTGATTTGATTTGATTTGATTTGATTTGATTTGATACTGGCCATTTTAATCTTTGGATTCTGCTATGACGACACGACTAACTGCCCTTCTTGCTCCTGAAATTTTTGATGGCCAAACGCTCCATCACGACAAGGCAATTTTGATAGATGATGGCATCATCAGTGCAATCATTCCTCAAAATGATGTGCCGGTAACAGCTCAAACAAAGCGATTCTCCGGCATGCTACTGCCTGGTTTTTTAGACTTACAAGTCAATGGTGGCGGTGGCGTTCTATTTAATGATGAACCTAATCTAAAGGGTCTTGAGACTATTATTACTGCCCATCAACAATTAGGAACTTCAGCGATTCTTCCAACGCTTATTACTGCTGATGATCTCACCATTCAAAAAGGCTTAAATGCGGTTAAAACCGGCATTACACAAAAAATGCCGGGGCTACTCGGTATTCATATCGAAGGCCCGATGATTAATCCTAAACGCAAGGGGATTCATAAGCTTGAGAATATCCGCACATTGAGCGAGACGATCATCGATGAAATCTGTGAAGCAACTGAATTCACGCGCTTAGTAACGCTCGCGCCAGAAATGGTGCCATTACAACTGATCGAAAAA
Organism: uncultured Ignatzschineria sp.; assembly: GCA_964586665.1. GTDB lineage: Bacteria > Pseudomonadota > Gammaproteobacteria > Cardiobacteriales > Wohlfahrtiimonadaceae > Ignatzschineria. The sequence continues at coordinate 6,877 of CAZPIQ010000049.1, forward strand.
CTGACCAATGCCGGCGTCATTGTATTCGCAGGACACACAGAAGCCACACCGGCAATTTTAGCAGAAGCGGTTAATGCCGGATTAAAAGGCTTTACACATCTATATAACGCGATGCCACAGATGGAGTCTCGTAATCCCGGCACAACAGGATATGCGATTCAATCGAAAGAGACTTACACTTCTATCATTCACGATACCTTCCATGTCGATCCACTGATGGTTAAGCTTGCCTATCAGAGTAAACCAAAAGGCTCTCTCTTCTTAGTGAGTGACGCCATGAGTTCTATCGGTAGCAATCAAACGGAATTTATCTTAGATGATCAAACCATCTATGTGCGTGATGGACGTTTAACAAATAGTGCCGGAACCCTTGCTGGCGCACATGTGGATATGGCGAAATGTGTCGTCAATTCTGCTGAAAAACTCGATATTTCTATCCCTGAAGCCATCGAACTCGGCACAACTATTCCGGCACAAATTATTCAAACAAAACAGTATGGTATGATCCATCAAGGATATAAGGCTTTTATCAATGAGTTCAGAAGTGGTAAAATATCTCCCGTATTTTTTGAAACAGTTACCCCATAAGGTCGCCCCATGAATGGCATCATTCTTATTCTCGCGTGCTTAATAGCAGGAAAAATCGTCACGCACTCTATCACTTGTAAAACACAGTTTATCTACTCGTTAAACCGCGTCGCTATTACCATTGCCCTGCCGGCACTCATTCTCGACAAGGTTCACTCTCAAGCATTCTCACTTGATGCAATCTTCCCCTTACTCTCCCCATGGCTTCTCTTTTTCCTCACAATTGGCCTTGTCTATCTTGTGAAGATCTTTGTGCCGATGTCTCGCATTACAGTCGGAACACTCATTCTTCTTGCGGGTACTGCGAATACCTCATTTGTCGGCGTTCCGCTCATTCAAGCTATGATGGGAACCGAAGAGTATCTCGGAATAGCACTTTGGGTGGATCAATCAAACTTTATTCTCCTCTTCACGCTCGGTGCCTTTATTGCTGACTTTTATAGTGGCGAGAGAGTCTCAATTACGAAGAATTTACGGGTTTTAGCAAAGTATCCGCCAATTATCGCTCTCGTACTTGCCTTTCTCTTTAAACCCTTTGAATACCCAGAATTTTTAACCTTTACGCTAGAATCCTTAGGCTCACTGATTACGCCACTTACCATGATCTCTGTAGGTGCAAGTCTCGCGCTTCCAAGCAACAAAAAGCTCGTTGGCTACTTGACGATCGGGCTTGTCATTAAACTCATTATTCTGCCACTTGCGGTATTGGGTACACTGATGTTTATCTATGCTTCGCCGAATGTTTACATCAACCAAATCGTCTTAATGCAAGCGGGGATGGCACCGATGGTGATTGCCGTTATTATCGCTTTAGAGAAGGGTTTAGATGGAGAGCTTGCATCAATCATGACCGCAATCGGTATTCCGCTCTCATTCATCACGGTACCGCTCTTTTACTATCTCATTATTTAAGTTCTTGGACGCTTGCAAGAGGAAGTATTTCATCCTCCAATGAGCCTATTCAATAAAATATCTATTTAATAATAAAACATCTATTTAATAAGATCGCCGGCAAATTAACTATTTACCGGCGATTTTATTATGAATGCTTAGATTCAAACGTGATGACCATCGTTCTTCTATCCGCTTTACGATTTTACATACTCATCATTATTCGCAAATGTTTCAAAATCGAAAAGTGAGGTATCGCACATTTGCGATAAACGAATATTCTTCGTGGCTCTAAAGATATTTTCAATTCTACCTGGCACTTTTGCTTCCCACTCTTGAAGTAGCTTCTTCACTTCTTGGCGCTGAAGCCCCTCTTGTGAACCGCAAAGATTACAAGGAATAATGGGGAATGCTTTTAAATCAGAGTAACGTTGAATATCATCTTCAGAGCAGTAGCTGAGTGGACGAATCACGATATTATCTGCGTCATCACTTTGAAGTTTTGGCGGCATTGCTTTCATCGTGCCACCAAAGAACATATTCATAAAGAGCGTTTCAACGATATCATCGCGATGATGCCCTAATGCAATCTTATTAAAACCATTTTCTTTAGCATAAGTATAAAGAGAACCACGACGAAGACGAGAACAGAGACTACACATCGTTTTACCCGGATCAATCTTCGAAGTCACAATCGAGTAGGTATCTTGCTCAATAATATGGTAATTAACACCAATACTCTCTAAATATGCCGGCAAAATATGCTCTGGGAAATCAGGTTGCTTCTGATCAAGGTTCACTGCCATTATCTCAAAAGAGATCGGCGCATGCTTCTGAAGAAGAAGGAGCAGATCAAGCATTGTATAGGAATCTTTACCACCTGAAAGGCAGACCATAATACGATCGCCTTCTTCGATCATCTTATAATCCATCACAGCATTCCCCACTTGATGGCGAAGACGCTTTTGAAGCTTCTCAAATGTCTCTTTCTCTGCTCTTTTCTCTTCTGCTAACGCAGGGCTTGATGCGACGCCTAAATCAGTCACAACCGCAATATTTTTAATCTTCTCTGACATCTCTTCTCTATCTCAATACTCTCGTAGCCCTACTTTAATCCCTAGATAAAAATAACGCTATGCCTATTTTATTTAGGAGAACCCTCTCCACAAAATGATTCACCCTAACAATTCACACGATTACGATCTGTTAATAAACCGATGAATATGCCGGCAACTTTGAATTAAAGCATTTTACGCTAGATCACACTATAACAACACAATTGTCCATAAAAAAAGCTACTTCAATACTGAAGTAGCTCTATTTTTCATTTCATTAAATTATTTCATTAAATCATCTCATTAAATCATTTCGGTTAATTGAATCTAATAACGAATCTCACAACCTATGATCTCTTGATTACATAATATCGACTTTTGGCGGTGCACTGATATCGAGTGAAGCGGGATCATTATCATGATCGTGCTTTTGATCCATACCACGAACAGGACGCCCTTCCATGATATCTTCAACTTGATCAGCATCGATTGTTTCGATTTCAAGAAGCACTTCTGCCATCTTATGAAGCTTATCAAGATCAGTCTCTAATACCTCAACGGCTCTAGCGTAGTTACGATCAATAATCGCTCGCACTTCAAGATCAATCTGTCTCGCAGTTTCATCCGAAACGCCTGCCGCATTACCTGAATGCCCACCTAAGTAAGATTCATTGCTCTCAGCATATGATCTAAAGCCCATCTTTTCAGAAAGCCCCCATTCAGTGACCATCTTCTTCGCTAATCCTGTCGCATGCTGAATATCACTTGCAGCACCCGTTGTTACAGCATCATAACCAAAGATTAACTCTTCTGCGATACGACCACCAAATACCATCGCTAATTTATTCTCAAGCCAGATACGTGGCACACTCACATGATCACGCTCAGGAAGTGTCATTGTCACTCCTAAAGCACGGCCTCGAGGAATGATTGTCACTTTGTATACTGGATCTGATTTCAAGCGATAACCAATGATTGCATGACCCGCTTCATGATAAGCCGTTAATTTCTTATCATCATCTGTCATCTGCATAGAATGACGCGCCGCACCCATCATGATCTTATCTTTTGCTTCTTCAAGATCATAAAGCGTTACTTGTGTTTGATTCTTACGCGCTGCAAAAAGTGCCGCTTCGTTAACAAGGTTTGCAAGATCAGCACCTGAGAAGCCTGGGGTACCACGAGCAATTTGCTCAATATCCACATCACCACTTGCCGGAACATTACGTAAATGTACCTTTAAGATCGCAATACGTCCTTTAACATCCGGAAGTGGCACTACTACTTGTCTATCGAAACGACCAGGACGAAGAAGTGCAGGATCAAGTACATCAGGACGGTTTGTTGCCGCAATGATAATAACTCCTGAGTTATCTGAGAAGCCATCCATCTCAACTAAAAGCTGGTTAAGTGTTTGCTCGCGCTCATCATGTCCGCCGCCCATCCCTGAACCACGATGACGACCTACCGCATCGATTTCATCGATAAAGATAATACATGGGGAATGTTTCTTCGCTTGTTCAAACATATCACGAACACGTGAAGCACCGACCCCAACGAACATCTCCATAAAGTCAGAACCTGAAATCGTAAAGAAAGGAACCTTCGCTTCGCCGGCAATTGCTTTAGCAAGAAGCGTTTTCCCTGTACCTGGCGAACCGACCATCAAAATACCACGGGGAATTTTACCACCGAGCTTTTGGAATCGACCAGGGTTACGTAAGAAATCTACAACTTCGCCTACTTCCTGCTTTGCCTCATCAGCGCCGGCAACATCTGCAAATGTTGTTTTGATCTGATCTTGCGTGAGCATCTTCGCTTTAGACTTACCAAAGCTCATAGGACCCCCCTTTCCACCACCGCCAGATTGGCGCATCATGAAGAGGAAGAAACCTAAAAGAAGTAAGATAGGTAAAAGATTCAAGAAGACAGACAGGAACATATTCTGCGTTCTAAGTGATTTACCCGTAAATTTAACGCCTTGATCCATTAAGCTTTGGATCAAAGGACCATTATTCGTTTCAGGATTGATTGTTGAGAATCGAGTGTTATCAGACATAACACCTTCAATATTTGCGCTTGCAGGTCCGCTCATATTGACTTCACGAATCTGTCCACTATCAACCTGCTTCAGAAAATCTGAATAGGGGATTTCTCGGCCCCCGCCACCGCCAAAGCCCTGGAATAGCATAAATACAAAAATACCTATTCCAAGCCATAAAGCTATATCTCTTCCCTTGTACTTCAAAAGATTAACCTCGATTATATAGTTGAAATCTAATTGTTATAACATGTAAACAATAGCAAGCGTTCCATTATGCCCCAATCCTCGAGAGATTCATAGTATAATCATCATAGATTTTTGAAACATTTAGCATTGCTTTTGTTGTACCCTTTTACCAAAAAGCGATGAAGAAGTCTATCAAGCTTCATGACACTGTCCTCCTAATTTGAGGGCAGTTTTCTGGATTTCAAGAGAGAACTCTCTATTAACAATCATTCTCTCATAGAGATCCCTATTCAAACTTAATAAAATAGTATATTAAACATTCATCTCTACTAAATTATCCGGTCAAGATAGCTATAAATGATATCTATAAATTCTAACCTCTAAACGCAAAAAACTTATTAGAGCATCATCAAAGATCACTCATTCTCTTTTACCGCATTTGCACCTGTTCGTCCGCCCTTAAAGCCTTTTGCTAACAGATAGATCTCCGCGCTTCTTGCACGAGATGCTTTTGGCTTTCTTGTTACAACCTTCGTAAAGTTCTGTTGAAGCATTTTGTAATACTCTTGAAAACCTTCGCCTTGGAAGATCTTCAATAAGTAATCTCCGCCTGGTTTCAGGTTCGTTTGAATAAAATCTAATGCAAGCTCAAGAAGATACATTGTCTTAGGCTGATCAACCCCTTTAATACCACTCATATTCGGCGCCATATCCGAAAGAACAACATCAACCAATCGTCCATCTAATACTTCTAATAACTCATCAAGCACTTCATCATCGCGAAAATCCCCTTGAATAAAGTGAACGCCTGCGAGCGAATCAATAGGAAGGAGATCAAGTCCAATCACAACACCATTATGCCCAATACGATGCATCGCATATTGCGACCAACTTCCCGGCGCAGCACCAAGGTCAACCACCGTCATTCCGGGTTTAAAGAGCTTATCCTTCTCATCGATCTCTTGAATTTTATAGATCGCACGTGAACGCCACCCCTCGCGCTTTGAACGAAGAACGTACTCATCATCCATATGTTCTTTTAACCATCTTGTACTACTTGCACTTCTTTTTTTAGCCATAATTCATTTACTCTTATATTAACTTTTATATTTACTTTTATTCTTTAAATCCTACTGCATTTGCAACGACTGCTCGATTGCAACCATACAAAAGTAGGAATGTTGACTAGCATGATCGCTAGATAATATTTATTTGATTATTTGTTTTTGGATTTTAGGTTTTTTGTTTGGTTCTTGATTGCTTGATCTGATCTGTTCTTCTCTAGTTCTTGCTTATTATTCAACTCGCACCAAAATCCTTGATGAATATTTTATTGAATTTTTCTCAAAGTTACTTCTAGAGGTTATTCGTTATTGGTTGTTGATCGTTGGTTGTTGGTTGTTTTATACCAGCCAATTAATGATAGGCTCTGATTTTACTATAAAACCGCATCATCTCGTATCATTTTACATATTACCTAACATGTTCAATCGTGCTTTATGTAAATGAAAAAGATATACCACTAGAAAGATCGGGATAAAAATAGAGATAAAGATAGATCAACACGGAATCATTAGAGTCTTCCTACTCACATAAAACTTAATCCAAAATATCGGTTATTGATCCATACTAGACTCAGCATCTTTCTCTTCTTTCAAGTCTTTACTATCTTCAGCGAGCTTTTTTGCTTCAATTCTTGCAACTACTTCATGATACTGAAGCAAGAAGGAACGACCTCGTCCCACTAGATATAATCCCGCACATACTCCAAAGAAAAGTAAGATCGCAAGCTCAACACCCGGCGTTAAATTCATAAAGTGAACCACCACGAGTAATATAATGCCGGCAAGCAACATCCCAAACGCTAAGGTTTTCAAACTTTTAAAAAGATGACGAAGCTGGTCGTTATGTGATACGCTTATCTCTTTATTTCGAGAACTATTTTCATTACTCATGACACAAATTAAACTCACAA
>CAZPIQ010000050.1:0-13102 GCA_964586665.1 uncultured Ignatzschineria sp.
TAGTCACGAGTTGAGCAAGGTCTTGGAAAAGATTACGAGTCGATTGATTCGTTGAGCGTAGAGCAAAACCAAAGAGAACTCCCCAAGAAATTAAGCCAATATAGTTTGCTGAAACAAGCGCATTGATGGGGTTATCGACCATATTCATAAATAAGGTACGAAGGACTTCAAGAATATCAGCAGGTGCTCGAGATTCAGCGGCAGTAACCTCTAAAGGTACAGTTATGGGGAAAAGGAAGCTTAAAGTTACAGCAACGAGCGCAGCTAAGAATGTCCCGATAATATACAGCATGATAATTTTGGACATTGCACTCGTACCATTTTCTTGTTTTTGGTAGTTCGAGATTGCGGCAATGATCAAAATAAAGATTAAAAGAGGAGCGATTGCTTTTAATGCACCGATGAAGAAATCACCGATAATGCCAACGCTTTCAGCAATATGAGTAGGGAGGAAAAATCCCACTAAAATCCCGAGAACAAGTCCGATAAGGATCTGTTGCACGAGACTAAAGCGGTTGATAAGTTTAAATAATGCATTCATTGTATGACTGTCCTATGATAGTGTGACAGTCTGAGAATAGCGCAAGAGAGATAGGCTTACAAGCGGTTAATTATAAAAGCTGTTATTTAGCCAACGTTCGATAATAATCGCAGCTGAAATTGCATCTAATTGCCCTTTCTTATTGCGGTTTGAGGGCTTCACATATTGTGTACTCTCAATGGAACTATTAGCCTCATCAACAATATATACGGGTAGCCCAAAACGACCATGTAGACGATTAATGAATTTTTGAATAATTTTCAAATGTTCTGTTACCGTACCATCTTTAGTAAATGGCATTCCAACAATAAAAGCTTGTGGCTCCCATTCCTTTAGAATTTTTTCCACCTCAAGCCAATCCGGTTGATTATGGGTGACCTTAATGATTTTAACTGGCTGAGCAGTATTCGTAAGACGATTACCCACGGCAATCCCTAAATTTTGCGTACCAAAATCAAAACCGAGCACAATGGAAACCTCTGTGCCATCCTTAATTTCGCCAATATAGGGTTTTTGAGTCGTATCAATCATTATGGGAGCTCTGTTACGTAATCATTTAAAGTTGGTTTTGGAAATGGCAGTGGCACTTTATCAGCATAACCATACCAAAATAGCCCTTCAATCGCCTCCTTTTCTGGGTCGATGTTGAGAAGTTCATATACTTCAGATTCAAATAAGAGAGAACCTGTGGACCATTTGCTGCCAATACCATCGATCGAAAGTGATTGCATCATGATATAGAGCGCAATACTTAAAGTCGCATAATCTTCGTGAGCAGTTTTAGGGTTATCGGCAATTTTACGAGTGACTAAGATCCAACCCGGAATCGATGCCCAACGTGCAAGTTTTTTCTCAGCTGTTTGTGGATCACGATCTGAGAATGCTGTTTTTGCATACTCTAGAAAATGCGCTTTAGTCTCAGTCCCAAATGAATAATACTTCACAGGATGTGTGTGATGATGATTCGGCGCATAGATAGAGAGAGCGAGCGCCTTCTCAATGAACTCTTTTGGAACAGCATCAGGTTTAAAATGATGGATAGTCCGGCGTTGATGCACTATTTCTGTAAATTCAGTCATCTGATACTCCTTATATAATACGTTTTAATTGATCAAATAGATTATTAGAAATATTGGGGGCTTTAAGCATACTCTCGATAATAGCACGAACTTCAAGTTGGAGCGGTTCAGGAAGTCTTGTAAGTTTGGTAAAGGGTGTTACAAGTCTAGCGGCTGTGACTGAATTGATTTTATCAATGACGAGAATCTCTTGAGCAATCCATTCGTAAAGTGGCGCTCCGATTCTTGCTAATGCATAGCGATTTTTACCAACAGCCCCGACAATGGCGCGGGCTCGATTGGGATTACTCAGATTAAATGCCGGATGGTCTACAATTTCCATTAGCATCTCGTAAGTCAGATTCGGATTACTTTCTAAAAGAGAGAACCATCGATCAACGAGGGTAGGGTATGATTGATAACGGTTATAGAAATCATCTATCATACGTTTTGCATCAGGATTTTCCCCCCATATCGCATATTTAAGCGCAGCACTAATGTCCGTCATGTTTTGACTATTATAAAACTGCTCTGTGATTAGCTTTTGGTACGGATCAAGGAATGATAAAAATTGGAGTGCAATATTTTTTATGGATCTTGCAAATACGCTATCATCTTGGAAGTCCGAATAGAGTTTTAGCCATTGATTTTCAAATCGTGTTGCAAGTGCTATTTCAATATCTTTACGAAGTGAACCAAAGGCCAAGATATCCTCTGTTTCCATCAAGCTTAAGAAATAACCCTCTTCCGGCATGGTTAAAAGAAGGGCGCAAAATCCCGGATCTTCGTAGGCAAATTCAAATAGAGGCTCGAAAGCATCGCCAATCACTTGGGCGATAAGATCACTATCTTGATTGCCTCTTAAAACAGCTCTTGTAATGAGTGTTTGCATAGCTTGCCATTTCGCAAAGTAATCTGTTTCGTGGGCAATGAGTACTTTTAGATCTGAAAGTGTCTGCTCATACTCAACGAGTACAGGGGCAGAGAAATCTCTTAAGAGGGAAATTACCGGCATCTCCTCAATGTTGTGGAAGACTAAACATTGTTGATCCGTTGTAATTGTAAAGATCTCTTCTAAAAGGCATTCGCCTTTTTGTGAAAAAAGGGCATATTTTACAGGAATTGGCATGGGCTTGAGTAATTCATGCGTGATGGGATCATGCAGGAATTGCTTCAATGACAAGCGTAGCTCTTTTTTATCGGCATCATAGGTGGTTGCAACTTTAAGGACAGGCGTTCCACGTTGACTGTACCAAAGAGGGAAAGTATCAAAAAGGCGAGGATTTTCCGCTTTCATCGCCCCAAAGAAATCTTCAACGGTCACAGCCATTCCATCAAATTCTTGGATATAACGCTGAAAACCTTTATCGAATCCTTCTTCCCCTAAGATCGTTTGATAGAGGCGGATAATTTCAGCGCCTTTTTCATAAGTGGTTGTTGTATAAATGTTTTCAACAGCACCTAATGTATCAGGGCGTACAGCATGTGAAAGAGGACCTTGGTCGTGCGGGAACTGATGCACTCGTAAAAAATTCACATCTTCAATACGACGAATACCAGGATGTTGTTCATCAGCAATAAAGGCTTGTTCTCTAAATACTGTAAGTCCCTCTTTAAGCGACAGATTAAACCAGTCTTGGCAAGTAATGCGGTTTCCGGTCCAATTGTGGAAATATTCATGTCCTACAACGGCTTCTACGAAGTTAAATTCACTATCAGTGGCTGTTTCTGGGGTTGCTAAAATACAACTCGTATTAAAGAGGTTTAAGCCTTTATTTTCCATGGCACCGCCGTTAAAATCATCAACGGCTACGATATTGTAATAATCTAAATCACACACTAATCCAAAACGTTTCTCATCCCATTTCATCGCCTTTTTTAAACTCTTAAGGGCAAAATCACAGCGTGGAATATTCGTTTCTGATGCGTAAACACGTAAACGCACCGGCGTTCCATCGGGCCTAATATGCTCGCCTTCAATAAAAGCTAAATCGCCAGCAACAATGGCAAATAGGTAGGTTGGTTTAGGGAAAGGATCTTCCCAAATCGCATAGTGACGATTATCTTCTAATAATCCTTCTTCGAGTAAATTACCATTTGAAAGAAGCACCGGCAATGATTGATCTGCGATAAGCGTGACCTTATATGTGGTCATGATATCGGGGCGATCAGGGAAATAGGTAATATTTCTAAACCCTTGTGGCTCGCAATCAGAGCAGAAGATCCCATTTGAGAGATAAAGACCACTTAATTCTGTATTCGATGAAGGATTAATCGTATTAATGATTTCGATGACTTGGGATTGTGATTCTAGAACAAGAATCAGGTCATTATTATCGAAGATGAGTTCCGATGAGTTGAGCGAGTTGCTATTGATTGAAATATTTTTTAGCAGTAACTCATTCGATCCATGTAATTTTACTTCAATTGGCAAGGTCTCTTCAGGAAGCACATCAAGAATAAAACGTGTAGTAACTGTTGTTTGTTCTTTGTGAAGATCAAATGTGAGTTCAAATTGTGAAACTTTAAAATTAGGCGCTGTGTAATCTAAGCGATAAATTTGATGATCAGCTTGATACTTAAAAGGCATAAGTAAAATCCTTAGAAAATGATGTTGAGAGATATGAGTGAGCGATTAGGCAGTTATTCTTAAAATAAGCAATAAGCTCTCTTAGAAATTAAAAAAGAGTGTTAGAACACTCTTTTTTAAGAAAGAAATAGCATTACTTCAGAAAGTGAATACTCTCAATGGCTTTTTCAGCGCCTTTAGGATCTTGTCTAGTGCCGATACAAATAGTGGTTATCTGATTTTCAACAGATACTCGGCAAAACTCATAATAGGGTGATTCGCTCACATTTGTTTGTGCTGTATAGAGAAGTTCAGTGTTACTGCCCTCGATTGATTTTACTTTAAAATCAACTATTTCTTTGATTTGATTCATCTGCTCATACATCATTTTTTCAAAGTCTGGTAATGTGACTTGCACATCCTCAGGAATCTCGATAGTGACCGCATAAAGAAGATCATTTGTGATATCACCTTCTTTAGCTTGCAATAATGTAATGTTTTCAGCGGGGGCCGATTCAAGACGCACTGCAACAGCTGCATCACGTTTATCCATGACATCTTGATATTGCTCGCTAATTATAATTTCAAATAAACCATCTTTTGATTGCACTGTTTTAGTCGATTCACCACAAGCCGCTAAAATAAGTATAGTTGCAATGGCAACAGATGCTTTTAGTAATTTATGCATGGATTAAATTTACCCTTCAATATAAGCTTTTTATCATAAAGCTTGCGTTTTCTTATGCGAAGATCAGTGCAGAAGAATTGATATCAGCTGCAATCAGCTTCTATCTTAAATAGAGATTGAAGAATCAAAGCGAGTTGCATGTTTAAAATGTGTTGGTCCATTTTAACATATTCGCTTTGAAGGGTTAAGCTTCTAATGAAAGAATAGTATGCGGTATCGTCGTAAGATCTAGTAAATGACATTGTGCTTTAAAATGAGAAAGTACACCTGTTGTATAAAGGGATAGTGAAACTTGATCTGTCTTTAATGTACGACTTTCACTAAAGGCCTCTTCTTGATGTGAATGATTGAAGATATCATATCTATTTTCTAAACGTTTATAGCACTCTTGTACAATCGATTTTGCAGGATCAATAATCGTCACGCGCTCATTTAAAATTTCACCTAATGCCGGCATTAAAAAGGGAAAATGTGTGCAGCCCAGTACTAATTGATCAATTGGATATTGCTGAAACGCCTGTAGAGTTTCTTGTAAAACCTCTACATTTGAATCAGGTAGGATTCTCTGTGCTTCCACAAGCTCAACCCATGATGAGCCGACTATTTTGTGCACAGTACAATTACTAGCATATCTTTTAATGAGTTGATTGAAGCGATCGCTGTCTAAAGTTGATTGGGTTGCTGCCACTGCGATATGTCCTGTTTTTGTTGCAAGACTTGCAGGCTTTACAGCAGGCTCAGTGCCGATGACAGGAATATGTGGAAATAGATCCCTGAGTGTTCGTGCACTGACGGCTGTTGCTGTATTACAGGCAATCACAAGCGCATCAATTTTTTCGATATTGATGAGAAAGCGGGCAATTTTGAGCATTCGATCGTGAATATACGCATTGCTTTTTAAGCCATAGGGAAGATGCCCTGAGTCAGCAACATAGATAAACTCTACATTTGCCGGCTGAGGCATTTCTAAAAATGCTTTTAAAATTGAAAAGCCGCCAATACCTGAATCAACTAAACCGATTCGAAGCATAAATATTCTCTCCTGCTCAATATTAATTGAGAATTAGCTGCGTGCAAGAGGCACAACTATGGATGGATCGAGTATTGGCATCTCTTCCTCGGGCTCTTTAGCCATTACCTCTTCAGCAAGCAGAGAGAAGTCTTCCGGATCAATAGAGAGCATTGCTTCATACGTTGCAAGATCCCACATTTCAAAGAGATTGCCATTACCGAGAAGAATCATCTCCGAACTAATGTCCGCATAAGCCATTAGACGTTTAGGCAACACCAATCGACCTTGACCATCTAGAATCACTTCAGTGGCACCCCCACGCACAAATCTTGCAAAATCACGCTCTTTCTTCACGAAAGGGTTTAGCTTTTCAAGCTCAGCTTCCACTTCACGCCATGCATCAATCGGGTAGAAGTTAAGACATTTATCAAGTGCACGGCTAATGACGAAATGATTCATCTCATCAAATTCTTTTCTAAGCGCAACAGGAAGCGCGATACGATTTTTCGTATCGACCTTCAACTCATATTCGCCTAGAAACTGGTACATAGCGCTAATACCTATAATTTAATGATGCGTTTAAATATGATACGATTTATTGACAATAATTGCTAAACTATTTTGGTTCAGCGAGCCATATAAGCGGTTTCAATTCACGCATCATAAAGCGATAACGTCCTTTTGTCTCTTCATGTAAAATAGGATTCATCCGCAATTTTACAAGTTGTAGGATTTCATTAAACTCATAAAGATTACTGACATCTTGTTTTTCTAAAAGACTCGCAAGATAAGAGAGCTGCGATAAAATAGACTGCATCTCAATCAGCTCATCATTGATCTCTGAAATATTATGTTGTCTGTTTTTAGCCGGCTCATCTTTCATCCGTTCTAAAGAGTTTGAGAGTGAGACAATTGATGCTTGCGCTGAGCGTAATGCAAGTTTAACTTCGCCATCATCTTCTGTGTCACAGCTCACTTTCCAGCGTTCTATTTCTATTAAAACTTGATAAAGATCATTGCGAGCGGTTGCAATTAATTTTGGTAAATTGACTTTTTCCCAACTCGGTAACACATGGCTAAAGCCAAGGGCAATTGCGGCCGCAATTAATGTATCGACGGTTCTTTCAAGTGAGATAGAGAAACCCTCAAGCGTTGAGAGATCTTTACTAATGTTAAGGATAATAAGGACATATACAGTAGTAAAAGTCACACTTAATGGATTGTGAATCCGGATAAGCCCATTATTGAGAATGACTGAGACAAAGAGAATCGTCAAAAGTCCAATGGTCGATACTTCCATTGAAATAAGCGCACCGCCAATAATACAGCCGATCACAGTTCCGATAATTCTATTTCGGCTTCGCTCTTTTGTGAGACTAAATCCTGGTCGCATAAGACTTAAGAGTGTGAAGGCAATCCAAAAACCATGAGAGAGTAGGTGTGATGATTTTACAAACATCAGTGCACAGAACATCGCAAGTGATGATCTAATTGCAAAACGAAGGACTGGCGATTGGATCGTTAAGTTCTTGGTTATGAAATCAAATGAAAAGTGTGAGTGCGAGAGAAATTTTTTGAGTTTCTCTTTTGGGTAAGTCCCTTCAAGCTCAACATCATCTACTAAGAATGAGCGAATTCGTTCTAAGTTACGAGAGAGTGACCATACTTTTCGGAAATGGTTCGCAACGATTTGATAGGCTTCAAGGTCTTCCCCTTCTAAATTTTTACGGCGAAGAAGTTCAAGCTCATATTCAAGCGCACGCAATTCAGCTTTAAAGCCAAGACGTTTTAACATATCCCCCGCACGCAGTGAATACATTCCCATCTCTTCTAAGTTAATCCCAGCTTTTGAGAAGCTATCACGGAAGAAGATCTGAAGATCACTATTGGGATATTTCTCACGAATAACGACAAAATCTTGAAGCGGGATTGTCGCGATCTCTCTAGTTTCAATCAATAAGAGGAGTTCATTGACCATCTGATTAAGGCGATGGTCTTTATCATAATCAAGGCGAAAGAGGAGATCGCGCATCAATTGAAGCTCTTCGAGAAGCTCCGTCTGTGAGTTAATGAAGTTTTTGAATTCTTTCTCGATATCGACATTTTGACGATAACATTTAGAAAGCGCTTTAAGATAGCGCGAAAGTAGGAAATAGATGCCTGAAAGGTTTTGTCTTACGATATAGATTTGGAAAATCTTTGAGACAATCATACTGAAGGCAAAGTAAAAGAGTGCACCAAAGCAGAAATAAGCCAGATAAAGAAGTGCCGGAACTTTATCATTCGCCCCAGCAAGGAGTGCTGTAAAGCCAACGATAAAACCAAGCGCGATAAATTTAACCCGATAGGCATAAATAAAGGCAACCACAAAGGATATTAAAGAGAGCGAAATAATCTTTAAGTAATGAAGTCCTGGTGTTTGAAAGACAAATAGCAGGGTAATGATGACAATCGCCACAAATGTGCCGAGCATCTCATTGCGCTTATGTTTTAATGTGCCGGTTTGATCGGCGATCGACATCGTTAGGCTACCATAGCCGGCGATCATTAATATTTCGAGTGGTAGAGAGAATAGCGCGAGAATGGCAACAGGCAGGAAGATGCCGAGTGCCATGCGTACACCCGTTGCAAAATCACTACTGAAGAAAAATCGATATGTCGCTGTTATGAAATGATTCACGAATAAACCTCCCTCACTTAAAAACGCCATATTAGAGAAAACCCTAATATGGCGCCAATATCACTCTATTTAAAGTATACGAGACAATTAGAAGAGTGCAAATTTTACTAAAAATAGTGCAGCAATGATATAGGTTGCTGGGTGAATATCTTTAAATTTCCCGGTTCCCATCTTAAGTGCCACAAAGCTGATGAATCCAAAGGCAAATCCTTCTGCGATTGAGTAGGTAAATGGAATCCCTAATACTAAAAGCGCTGCTGGAATTGAGTCTGTTGGTGAATCCCAATCTACTTCTGTGAGTTCACGAAGCATAAGACCTGCGATATAAACAAGTGCTGGCGCTGTTGCATAGGGCGGAATTGAACTTGCAAGCGGTGAGAAGAAGATAGCAAGGATAAAACATGCGGCAATTGCGACAGCTGTTAAACCCGTACGACCACCAGCTTGCACACCTGATGTACTTTCAACATAAGCTGTTACAGAACTCGTACCCAGCATACTGCCCGAAAGGATGGCTGTACTATCTGCAAAAAGTGCGCGGTTAAAACGTTTTTTAGCTTGTGGAACTTTTGTTTCATCTAAAAGTCCTGCACGTTTTGAAACACTCATTAAAACGCCAGTTGCATCGAAAAGTTCTACTAACACAAGCGCAATTAAAATTTGAATGAAACTACCGCTTAAGACTTTTTCAAAGCTAAGTTTGAAGAAGGTGGGTTCCATTGAAGGTGGCGCTGAAACAATGCCTTTAAACTCAGTATGTCCTAACGTGAAGCTTAGTGCTGAAACGATCAGGATACTGATAAGAATCGCCCCTTTTACGCGGAAGTTATCCAGGACAACGATTAAGAAGAAACCGAGCATTGCATAGAGCGCACCGTGTGAAGAGAGATCGCCTAGACTAATTAAGGTAGCTGAGTTTGCTTTGATAATACCAACTTCAGGATTCGATAAACCAATGAATGCTAAGAAAAGACCGATACCAGCACCGACTGCCGCGCGAAGAGATTTCGGAATTCCATTGATAATCCATGAACGCATTCCCGTTGCTGTAAGGATAAAGAAGATCACCCCTGATACAAATACAGCCCCTAACGCTTCTTGCCATGTGTAACCAAAACCGCCCGCGGCAACTGGTGCTGCGATTGTGAATGCAAAGAATGCGTTTAATCCCATGCCTGGTGCTAGACCGACAGGATAGTTTGCGACAAACGCCATTACGACCGTACCAATTGCAGCTGCAATACAGGTCGCCATAAAGACAGAGCCATGATCCATTCCTGTTTTAGAAAGGAGATATGGGTTGACGAAGATAATGTATGACATCGTTAAGAAGGTGGTGATACCGGCAAGAATCTCGGTACGAGGATTGGTGCCGTGGGCCTTCAGGTTAAACAGTTTCTCTAACATAGCGCTTGTCCTTTGTGCGAAGAGAATGAAAAAAGCCTCGTAGGGTAGTACGAGACTTGTAGGGGTTATGCTTTTTTATCTTTAGGGGGGATAATTAGGGATAAGACAATCGACCCGACTAATGTTCCTAAAATCACGGATAAGGAGATGGCAATTGGGAAGTGATAATCGAAATACATCACAAGCATCTTAATACCGATGAAGATTAGAATAATCGCAAGACCATACTGCAATAAGTGGAATCTCTCCGCCATATCAGCAAGTAAGAAGTACATTGCACGAAGCCCTAAGATTGCAAAGACGTTAGAAGTCATGACGATAAAGGGGTCTGATGTAATTGAGAAGACTGCTGGTACTGAGTCTACTGCGAAGATGATATCAGAAATCGTAATTAAGACTAAAACGATGAAAAGGGGCGTCGCATAACGAATACCATTTTCAATGACAAAGAAGTGCTCTTTGTGATATTCATCAGTGGTTTTAAAGAGTTTTTTCGTTAATTTTACGATTTTATTCTGACTAAGATCGGCATCTTCATCGTGACCGAAGCACATTTTAATCCCTGTAAAGAGAAGGAATGCCCCAAACACATAGAGAATCCACTCAAATTTAGAGATCAAGAAGCTACCGATTAAGACCATCACAACACGTAAGAATACAGCAGCGAGTACGCCATATACTAATACGCGGCGCTGATAGATATTCGGCACTTTAAAGAAGCTAAAGATGAGGAGGAAGATAAAGATGTTATCAATTGAAAGGGATTTTTCAACAACATAACCTGTTAAAAACTCAAGTGATTTACTCGTTGCATAAGCACTTTTTGATGCAAACTCATGGGGAATAATCACATCAGAAGGAAGCATGTAATTAATATAAGCCCAAAGACCACACATAAAGAGTAGGGCAACGGTAATCCAGATAATTGTCCAAACTAAAGCTTCTTTTGCGCTAACCTTATGGTCACCACTTGCCTTTAGCGCAAACATATCGATTAGAATCATGATTGCTACAACGATTGCAAAAATCGTGTAGAGCGTAGGGGAGCCGAGCGAATGAATCTCATGCGCTACAGCACCTGTTGTTTCAATAGTTTGTGCGACTGAATCTGTCACTTCAGAATACCTCTTGGGTGTTTAAAAAAGGTTAAAATATCAGAATTTGAAGTAGTTATCTAGATATTCTTTAAAAGGAATTTGGGGCTGGTTTTCAATTATTTCGAGTTTGTGTAAAGAGTCCTCAACTTGTGCCTTAAATTTATCTATTTTTTCGGTATTCAGGTGGCTATAAGTTTGATTATATAGCGCTTTGCCATACTCAAAGAAGTAGGTTTGATAAGGCTTTCCACTTGCTTTTAATGCCGTTAAAATTTTCTGTGAAGGCAGTTTTGTAGGGTCATTGACTTTGCTAATCATTTGCGCAAGGGATTGTTCATATTTTTCACCCAAAAGTTTAGCAATAGGCGCAAGCCAATTAAGTGTAGTTAATAAAGCATCTTTTAATGAAAATTCTTTTTCAGAAACTGTAAATCTTTGCGCAAGATCTAGTCCCGTTTTAGCAACAATCTTCATATTTTTCTGATTATGTTCATATTCTTTTTGAGACAATGAATCCGCATCTGTCAAAATGGAAGCTGTTAAAAAAAGTTGAATGAAACGCATAGAATCAATATCAATCCCTTCTGCACACAGAGGATTGATATCGATAGAACGTAATTCAATATATTCAATACCTCTACGGTTAAGCGCCGTGAGGAAGTTTTCACCCTTTTGCATAATCTGCTTCGGTCTAACGCTTGCATAGTACTCATTTTCAATCTGCAAGATATGATTGTTGATCTGATTATATTCGCCATTTTCAATCACAGGAATCTGCGAGAAAATATTACAGGGTGTTGAAACTGCAAATTGAATGTTCTTTGTAAATTCTTCAATACTATTGAAAGAGACATCAAAATGACATTTATTATTACCGTAACCGATATCAGAAAGACGGAGTGACTCACCTTCTTTAAGATAACTATCAGTGGCATTAAGCGCATCAAAATGATTCTCTTTGCCTGCTAAGAAGCTCTTATCCATCACAGGTGATGCACCTAGAAGGTAAGGGATGATAAATCCATAACGAGATACATTTCGACAAGCATGAAGGTAACGATCCGTTTTAAAGGTTTGAAGAGAATCGTTATTTCCGAGTGATTTCTGGAAAGCCTCAAAGAAATGATCTTTGAGTGAAAAGTTATAGTGAATGCCCGAAATCACCTGCATCATTTTTCCATAGCGTAGGCTTAAACCTTTACGGTAAAGAGACTTCATCTTTGCATCATTTGAAGTGCCATATTTTCCGATCACGATATCATCTTCCGATTCAATCACAGGTGGCATTGAATTGGGCCAAAAAATCTCATTGTCGAGTTGGCTTAAAGTAAAGCGTTGGATATCACTGAGATCTGAAAGTGCCTCTTCAGGGCTTGGTGATGGATTAGTCACAAACTCGAGCATCGGTTCTGCAAAATCCGTTGTGATATTGCTATGGGTTAAAGCAGATCCGATCGCTTTAGGGTGATCTTTTTCACTAACTGCACCAGTTTCACTGTTAATTCTTAAAGTTTCTCGCTCAAGCCCTATATTCACGTCAGCAATTAATGCGATATCTTCTTTAAGAAGCGTGAGGTTTTTCTGTAAACGATTTAATAAATTATCCATACAAACTCTCTTTTAAACAGTAATCTTAGTCGATGCGGTATTTGATCTACTTTAGTGAATTGAGAAATGCTTAGCGCTCATCAATTGGGTCATTATTCGGTTGGAAAAGGTCTAAATTAAAGCCTATTTTTGTTTGCCATAGATTTACGATATTACAAAATAGCTCAGCTGTCTTCTCAGTATCGTAAAGTGCTGAATGCGCTTTGCTATGATCCCATTCAATGCCAGCAGCCATAATTGCGCGGGCAAGCACTGTTTGGCCGTAAGCAAGTCCAGCTAGGCTCACAGTGTCAATGACAGAAAATGGATGGAAAGGGGAGTTTTTAATGCCGGTGCGTTCGATTGCTGCGTTTAAAAAAGCTAAGTCAAAATGCGCATTATGACCCACAAGAATCGCTCTTGTACAACCGCGTGCTTTGAGGGCTTCGCGAACCATTGCAAA
>CAZPIQ010000051.1:0-12939 GCA_964586665.1 uncultured Ignatzschineria sp.
ACAACGTTATCCAACACGTATCTGTAAACCCAGACAGCGTTGGTCGTAACGTTCCTGAAGTTTTACGTATCCTTGATGCGCTTCAAACTGACGAACTTTGCCCATGCAACCGCCCAGTAGGTGGTGACACTCTCTAATTCATCATTGATGAAATTAAGAAGTTTAAAAGTATAAATGCAAAGCCTGCTGAGATTCAGCGGGCTTTTCTTATTCTATATTGACAAAGAAGGCATCAAATCCCCCTCTGAGTGCACTATTGTACTATTTAACTAGTACGTTGTGCTATTTGCCCTCTTTATCCTTTTTTCGTACCATTTTAGCCCGAGGATGTGCCTTATCAAAAACTTTGGCAAGATGGTTAAAATTCAAATGCGTATAAATCTGCGTTGTCGAAATATCGGCATGTCCCAATAACTCCTGTACTAAGCGAATATCCTGACTCGATTCTAAAACATGTGTCGCCATTGAATGTCTTAACAAGTGAGGATGAAGATTAATGTTTACACCACTCTTCTCGGCATACATTTTAACCCTACGACTAATCTGTCTATCCGATAGTCGCCCGCCTTTTTGGGATGTAAAGAGTGCACCACCCTCAACCCCCCAACTCGTGCGGATCAACAGCCACTGATCAATAGCCGATACTGCCTTCTCGCCAACAGGCACTAATCGATCTTTACCACCTTTACCATCAATCACTTTCACCATATGCTCATGGAGATCCAAATTCTCTAAATTTAAATCCGTAATCTCGGCTAATCGCAAGCCACTCGAATAGAGCAGTTCTAAAATAGCGAGATCCCGGCATTCCAAGTCATTCTCTGGCTTTCGATCTAAGATCTGATTTAACAGATCTGCTTCTACCACCTTAGGCAGACGTTTATTTTTTTTCGGCGGAGTAATTAATCGGGCGTAGTTATGGCTGATGATGGATTGCTCTTTGAGATACTCAAAAAAAATACGAATAGAAGCGAGCTGTGTATCTAAACTTGCACTACTGAGTTTTTGCTTGCTACCAGCAATCGGCTTTTTTGCTCTAGCGATAATATACTCTCGTAAAACCCGATCATCGCAATCACACCAATCTTCAATCTCCCTTTCAGATAGGAATTGAATTAACTGCGTTAAAGAGTACTGCTTTACGCGAACACTATGCACCTCGTACATCGTTGCATAGTGATTTAAAAAAAGATTCGCCTCTGAGATCAGAGGCGAGTTTAAAGTTATATATTGTTGCATCAGTTTGATTTTACTATAAAAACTAAACTAGTTAAGACCTAATGTTTTTCGAAGATTTTCAATTGAAAACATCTCATCAAACTTAGAAGCTTCCATTAAGCCACGCTCTAAAATCACATCACGTACGCTTTTACCCGTCTTCGCACAAATACGACCGACAATATCACCTTCACCATGGCCAATAATTGGATTGAGGTAAGTAATAATACCGATTGAATTAAGAATATAGTTCAAGCAATAAGATTCATTTGCGGTAATTCCTTCAATACAACGGTCTTGAAGAGAACGACACGCATTCATTAAAAGCGTCATCGACTCAAATGTTGATTGCGCAACCACTGGCTCCATTGCATTTAACTGTAACTGACCAGCTTCTGCTGCAGTCAATACTGCGGTATCATTCCCAAATACTTTAAAACATGCGTTATTCACAGCCTCAGGGAGTACCGGATTAATTTTTGCCGGCATGATTGAACTACCCGCTTGAAGCTCAGGAAGATTAATCTCTTTTAAACCAGCACGAGGGCCTGATGAAAGTAAGCGAAGGTCGTTCGCCATTTTAGAAAGTTTTACTGCAAAACCTTTCAAAGCTGAATGGAAGTAAACGAAATCAGAAAGATCCGATGTTGCTGCGATTAAATCACCAGCTGGTTTAAATTCAAATCCTGTAATCTCAGATAAGTACTTTGCTGCTAATTCAGGATAACCGGTTGGGGTATTAATTCCTGTTCCAATTGCTGTACCACCTAGATTGATTGAAAGTAGCGTTTGACGTGCTAACTTAATATATTCAATCCCTGATTTAATCTGATAGGCAAATGCGCCAAACTCCATTCCGAGAGTCATCGGTACTGCGTCTTGTAACTGGGTACGACCCATTTTCAATACATCCGCAAACTCCTGCTCTTTTACTTTCAATCCCTGATATAGATAATCTGCCGCTTCGATTAATGCCTCAGACACCTGATAAAAAGCCACTCGCATCCCTGTAGGATACGCATCATTCGTCGATTGAGATTCATTGACATGATCATTGGGGTTAATAACATCATAACGCCCTTTCTCAAGACCTAATGTCTCAAGCGCAAGGTTTGCCACGACTTCATTCACGTTCATATTAAGTGAAGTGCCGGCACCACCTTGAAATGCGTCAATTGGAAAATGCACATAATAAGTATCATCTTTCAAAAGTAGATCACAAGCTTTAACGATTGCATTACCTACTTCTGGCTGAATACTTCCTAAATCCATATTCGCCTTAACTGCCGCCTTTTTAACTGCTGCTAAACCATAAATAAACTCTGGATTATCTCGATTCTTCTGGGTTGAAATGGTGAAGTTATTAATTGCTCGCTGGGTATGGATGCCGAAGTAAGCATCTTTTGGTACTGATAATTCCCCTAACAAATCAACTTCTAACCGATAACCCATTTTCTGTTTCTCCACTATATATGTGCATCACGCACTAAAATTACGAATTGAAATATTTTCCTTGCTTAACGTCTCTTAGACGTTTTTTATCCCGACTGGTGACAGTTTCAGAGTGAGGCGAAGGTGATAATCTTCGAAGTTCACTCTCTCGAGCTCTTCTTTCGACACTCTCTTCCGTTTCATGATACATGGTCGTCGCAACAGATGCGGGACCTCTCTGCTCAATGAGCAAACACACTTCAACTTCATAGATCATTTGCAACTTCCGGATCGTCACTAAATCACCTATGACTAAGTTTCTGGCAGGTTTGGCTTCAATACCATTTACTTTCACGCGCCCTTTGTTTACTTCATCCGTCGCAAGACGACGAGTTTTATAAAATCGGGCTGCCCATAACCACTTATCTAGACGCATAAGCTCTCTTCACTCTATTTTGTTATATTAGATCGAAAAAAAAATTGCAAGCTTTAACATAAAAATAGCCGTATTTTTCAATACGGCTAAATTTTCTTCAAGCGATTGCATGATACTTCAAGTCAGAATTTATCTGAATATCATGCTTTTTGATCTTCTTCTCCAAGAACGATATTTAACTCAAGCACATCACAATCCCCATCGCGGTCCATGGCAATATTAATTTGCTCTGACTCAACAGGTAAATAACGTCTAACAACCTCCAAGATATCTCTCTGGAGATCTTTCATGAAGTCTGGATTCCCTTCCATATTTTTAACTCGCTCATGTGCGACTATAATTTGTAGTCGCTCTTTTGCGATGGAAGCCGTATTTGATTTACGACGCTTACCAAATAATAACTGGAACATCTCTAACCTCCGAAAATACGCCCAAAGAACCCTTTCTTAGGCGCTTCAATAAAGCGGTGCGGAAGATCTTTTCCAAGGAATCTATCAACGATATCGTTAAATGCTTGTCCTGCATCAGATTCTTCATTCATAATTACAGGCTCACCTGAGTTAGAACATTGAAGAACCGCTTGCGACTCAGGTACAACCCCTAACAGAGGAATCCCTAAAATATCAAGAACATCCGTGACAGATAACATATCTCCATTAGCTGCTCGGGTGGGATTATAACGATTAATCACAAGATGTTGATTAACTTCCTTACCCTCTTCCGCCTTCTTCGTTTTACTCGCAAGAATACCTAAAATACGATCCGAATCGCGTACAGATGAAACTTCTGGGTTTGTTGTTACAATTGCATCGTCTGCAAAGTACATTGCAAGTTGCGCACCTTTTTCAATACCGGCAGGAGAGTCGCATAAAATGAATTCGAAATCCATATCAATGAGCTCTTTCATTACCTTCTCAACACCCTCTTTCGTGAGCGCATCTTTATCGCGAGTTTGAGAGGCCGGAAGAATGTAAAGATTATCTAAACGTCGATCTTTAATTAACGTTTGCGCTAATGTTGCTTCATCATTCACAACATTGACGAAATCATATACGACTCGACGCTCACAGCCCATGATTAGATCTAAGTTACGAAGACCCACATCAAAGTCGATCACAGCGGTTTTATGCCCATTTTTTGCAAGCCCTGCTGCGATGCTCGCACTTGTTGTTGTTTTCCCAACACCACCCTTTCCGGATGTTACAACTATGATTCTTGCCACTCGTGCCCCCAATGCCATCAACATATATTGATGATGACCAATTCAATTATCCTTATATACTGATTCAATATTAATTGAATTTAAAATTAATAACGCATTAATAATAAATATACTTCTTTTAAAAATTGAGTCAATCCGTATTCCCAAACACATAATGATATTCATAAACTATCAGACATCTTTTCCCCGATAACTTATTGTTATAACGCATATAATAACACGTTACTATACCAATCTAAGGAAAGACTCTATAATGATTATTAGATCAAACCATTGCCAGCATATTTGGCTATGAGCAACATGTTCCATCAAATAATAATGAATAGCTCTATTTAATCAACGCTTCAATTTTTAATTCATCACCATCTAGATAGATCTGAACCATACGCCCGCGAAGTTCTTGAGGAATATCTTCTTGCATTCGATAGAAACCAGAAATAGATACTAGCTCCGCCTCTAATGATTGGCAAAAAATACGAGCCGCTCGATTCCCATGAATGCCCGCTAAAGCTCGCCCTCTCAAAGCACCATATACATGTATATTCCCATCAACTAAAAGCTCAGCGCCTTCGTTAACAGAATTTACAACAACAAGATCCCCTTTTTCAACAGTTAATTGCTGTCCGGAACGGATTTGTTGAACGTGCATCGTAGATTCTATTGCTTCTTTAACTATCACTTCTTCTCTAACAACATTTGTCGTTGTTACTTCTGTAGCAACAGCTTCTTCTTTAGGAAGTTTTGCCCTAACTCCACCTTCTATAATGCCCCAACCAGCAGATTCGGCTTTCACAGTAAGATCTGCATTTACATTCCGAAGCCCTATAGGTAAAAGGTCTCGCGTTTGAAGAAGGTTTTTCAGCCACTGCAAATCTAGATTATTTCCCTTATCAATTGCGGAAAGATCTACAACCATCGGAACGCCTTTAAGTAGCTTTGGAGAAGCCTCTAGCTGTATTGCTAGCTCCTCCTCTAATGCTTTAAGATCAATCCCTTTAAGATAGAGAACCATCATTGGCGATAGTTCTCCCTTAATTTGAAAAGTTTTATTTTGTGACATAGATACTTTTAATTTATCGTGCCAATATTAGTGATCATGACCATCTGCATGAACGTGTCCGTGAGCAAGCTCTTGCTCTGTCGCATCACGTAATGCTGAAACTTCAACTTCAAAGTTGAGGTTTTGACCTGCTAATGGATGATTTGCATCAAGCTTAATTGTCTCATCACTTACTTCAAGAACACGGAATGCTTGCATCTGACCATCAGGCGTTGTGCCTGTTACTTGCCAGCCCACTTGCACTTCTTCATCTTCAGGGAATGCTGTGCGTGGCACTTCGATAACGAAATCATCATTTGCTTCGCCATAACCATCAGCTGCTGATACGCTAAATGAAAGCTTTTGACCTTCTGTAGCACCTTCAAGCGCTTTCTCAAAACCAGGAATCATCATACCGTGACCTTGGATGAAATCTAACACTTCTTGACCAACGTTAGAATCAAGTACTTCACCTTGATCATTCGTTAAGGTGTAAAATACGCTTACTACTTTATCTTTTGCAACTGTCATTGAATGTTCCCTTTATCAATTTTACGAGTATAATTATGGCTTAACACTATACAGTAAAGTGCGAACTAGATAAATGATTAAATCCTCATATTTTGAGCGCACTCATTAAATCCCTTATTTCATCTAAATATCAAATAAATACTATGAACGCATTACGTCAAAAACAAGCTGTTGCAGCTGCCGCTCTTCAATATATTCCTGAAGGAAAAATTTTAGGTCTAGGTACAGGTTCTACTGTAGATTGCTTAATTGAATTATTACCAACACTCCCTTTTAAAATTAAAGGCATTGCCTCTAGCTCTGAACGCACATCCAAACAGGTTGAAGCTCTTGGTATCCCTATCGTTGATCTTGCAGACATTACAACAATCGATACCTACATTGATGGTGCTGATGAAATTAACCATAATTTAGCAATGATTAAAGGCGGTGGCGGAGCATTAACACGTGAGAAAATCGTAGCAGCGCATGCAACTCGTTTTGTCTGTATTGCAGACGAATCAAAACTTGTTGAGGTATTAGGCGAATTCCCGCTCCCGATTGAAGTTATTCCGATGTCGGCTCACTATGTGATTCGTAAAATGGAACAAATGGGTGCAAAAGCACAAATCCGTGAAGGATTTATTACCGATAACCAGAACCTGATTGTCGATGTAAAAGGTCTAAAAATTACCAGCCCCATTCAACTAGAAGCTTCGATTAATCAAATTACCGGCGTTGTCACAAACGGATTGTTTGCTGCTCGTGGCGCAGATGTTTTACTCATGGCTGATAAAGATCTCAATATTAAAACAATGACAAAGTAATTTTTAAACTAAATAAAAACATACTTTATATTTGTTAAAATATGGCCATGGCCTGTATGTATCCCGCCTATCTATCTCATGAGGAATTTTGAATGACGATCACTGACATATTCAAACGTGCTCTACAGCTCTTTGTCCTAGCAGTACTCGTCTATTTCGCATGGGTTATTTATCGGGATAGTCGTGAAACACCACCTATTGAATCATCAGACCCGCTTCTCATTCTCAATGATTATCGAATTTTAAGATATAACCCTGTAGGCACATTGGAATATATATTAGTTGGCGATGTCCTCATTCAGTATGATAACGATGAAGGTGGATATCTCACAACGCCCTTTCTGACGCACTATAACCCAGAAAGCATCCAGATCCATGGGCTAACAGAGAAATCAATTGATTGGACTGCTAAAAGTCGTTACGCATCCTACACCCAAGATAAAACTCTTCTAACCTTAATTGAGGATGTCGTCCTTCATAAACCTGATTTAATGGCACCAGAAAATAATCTAACCGTCGAAACAGAGCTTCTTTATGTACATGACCAAGGTGAACGAGTGACGACGGATCTATTTGTCGAAATTCGTACCCCTTCTCGTAAAATTAATGGGCTAGGACTGGAGGGTTTTCCGCCTATCGAACAATTCACTATTCTTAGAGATGTAAAATCCACCTTTATCACCAAACAGGGTTCCGCTGATGAATAAATTTATCCTAAAACTCATAAAACTTGCGACAACAAGCACAATGTTAGGATCACTATGTATGAGCGTAGCTTTCGCAACGCCAGAAGATCGAGAACTTCCGCTTGATATCACAGCAGATTGGTCTGAATTCAACAACACAACCTCTACCGGTATCTATCGAGGCAATGTTGTAATGAATCAAGGTAATCTCACGATTCATGCTGATGAGGCCACTTTCCAGTTAGTTGAAGGTGAGCTTGATTACATCATCGCAACAGGAGCCCCTGTCAAAATCGAAGATCTCCCACAATTAAATGACCCATGGGTATATGGTGAAGGTTTAAAACTTAGCTACTACCCTAAAAAAGAGGTCTTAATCCTTGAAACAGAGGCACAAGTTGAACAGAAACAAGATATCGTGAATGCCAATAAGATCATCTACAATCTCACAACTCGTACAGTGAATGCTGAGCGTGGCGATAATGAGCGTGTGCACTTCACTATAAAAATGGATAGTCAAAACAAGTAGTTTTAAAGAGTTCTCTTTATTGCACACTTATACATACTTATGCATACTTAAATGCACTTAAATATTATTGATCTACTCAATATTTCGACTCCAAGGAACTTCTTGTTATGCGTCTTACCTCACAAAACCTCATCAAACGTTTTAAAAATAGAACCGTGGTGAATGGTGCTTCATTCCATATTAACCAAGGCGAGATTGTTGGTCTTTTAGGCCCAAATGGCGCAGGTAAGACCACAAGCTTCTATATGACCGTAGGTCTGATTACGCCAGATGAAGGCGAAGTGTTTTTAGATAATCAAGATATTACTAAAAGCCCCATGCATACAAGAGCCCAACTCGGTATAGGCTACCTTCCTCAAGAAGCGTCCATTTTCCGTAAGATGACAAGTCGCGATAATATCTTAGCGATCTGCCAAACCCGTAAAGATCTCTCAAAGATCGAACAGGAAGCATTAGCGGATGAGCTTCTCGAAGATTTTAAAATCACACATATCGCAGACTCCTTAGGAATCTCTCTTTCAGGTGGCGAAAGACGTCGGGTGGAGATTGCAAGAAGCCTTGCATTAAATCCTAAATTTTTACTGCTAGATGAACCATTTGCCGGCGTTGACCCGTTATCTGTTTCTGATATCCAATCGATCATCATTCAACTCTCTGAGCGCAACATCGGCATCTTAATCACGGATCATAATATTCGGGAAACACTCTCTATTTGTGAGCGATCTTATATTTTAAGCGCCGGCACTGTGATTGCTGAAGGTGATACAGAGCTCCTCCTAAACCATGAAGATGTTCGCCGAGTATACCTTGGAGAAAACTTCTCTCTCTAAGTGAGCGAGTGGCGTACATGCTATACTCTCATCTATCGATTACGAGTCTTTGATACGAATAACTGTGATGAGAGGTTAGCTTATGAATCCCACTTTCTTTTTTTATGATCTAGAAACTTTTGGTCTCAATCCAAAGGAAGATCGTATTGCTCAGTTTGCAGGGATTCGAACCGATGAAAATTTCAATATTATTGGCGAGCCCATTAACATCTATTGCCAGCCCCCAGAAGACTATATTCCAGATCCCGGTGCAATATTAATTACCGGCATTACACCCACTGAGGCTCTCGAAAAAGGCATTCCAGAACCTGCTTTTGCTTCTCGTATTCACGAAGAGTTTTCAGTCCCTAATACCTGTATCTTGGGCTATAACAGTATTCGTTTTGATGATGAGATGATTCGCTATCTCTTCTATCGCAACTTTATCGATCCTTACGCTTATAGCTGGCAAAATAGCAATTCACGCTGGGACCTCTTAGATGTAGTTCGAGCAACCCACTCATTTCGCCCTGAAGGCATTCATTGGCCTGTAGATGAGCATGGTGTTGTAAGCCTTAAGCTTGAAAACCTTTCTAAGGCCAATAACCTTCTTCATGAGAAAGCGCATGATGCACTGAGTGATGTTTACGCCACAATCGGTATGGCAAAGCTCATTAAAGAGAAACAACCTCGCCTATTTGACTACTATTTCCAACATCGTAGAGCTCGCGATCTGAATAATCTTATCGATCTCAGACAATTATCGCCTATCCTGCATGTTTCCGGTATGTTCGGCATGGCACGCAATAATCTTTCGATGATTATGCCTATTCTATTTAGTCCGCATAATAAAAATGAGTTAGTAACCATCGATCTTATGGGAGATATTTCACCAATCCTAGAACTCGATGTCGAGACATTAAAAACCCGAATGTATAGCTCAAAAGAGGAACTCGGCGATAATATTCGCCCACCTGTAAAAGGGATACATCTCAATAAATGCCCTATTCTCGCACCTGTTAGCCTTCTTAAGACAATGCCGAAAAACACTTCTGTCGACTCAGCATTATGTTATCAAAATTACGAGACCCTTCTCGCTTCGCGCGATCTAATACAATCCAAACTCTTCGAAGTATATGCAATGCCTCGCCCATTTGATGAAGTAAGTCATAGTGAACCTGTCGAATCATTACTATATCAAGGCTTTTTTGAACGGAAAGATCGCCAACAAATGGATCGAATTCCGCATCTAAATGGCGAGGAGCTTATGGCTTATGATTTTTACTTTGATGATCCAAGACTTGAGCCTCTACTCTTTATCTATCGCGCCCGTAATTTCTTTGAAACGCTCTTTGAAGATGAACAAGAAGAATGGAAGCGTTACATGCTGATGAAACGTGAGTATTTCAAAGCAAAATACCAGCAATCTTTCAAAGACCTACTTGAGGTTGCGAAAGAGAATAATAATGAAGCTCAAATTGAGCTCCTTTTATCCATTGAGACACTTTATCTGTGACTAACGCTTCTAACAATACACTCACAATTGCTTCTTGTAATTTACAGAATCTTTTTGAACATTCATCAAAACATAAGATCATGCACTTTATTTTAGCGCTCTCTGATCCACTTGAAATGCCGGACATTATCGCACTTCAAGAGATCGGTGCTGAATCTGATTCCGCTGAAACAACAGCGAAGGCTAAAATTGCAACGCGTTTAATCTCAGAGATTAAACGCACTATGGATACCCAATATCATTATGTAGAAATTGCACCTCTGATCAATTCAACGGGCGGTGCAAATAGTTTAAATATTCGCCCGGCATTTTTACTTAAAGACACCATCAAACTCTTAAATGTTGAAAATATTGGCATCAATCATCATGCTTTTACCGGCAATGATGAGTTGCAATATCATCCTTCAAGGTATCCGCTTGCTATCAAAGTACAAAAGCAATCCCATTTTATTACGTTAATTAATTGCCATCTAAAATCACAAAATGGCCCAACGAATAAAGATAAAAAATTAGCTAAAAAACAGCGACATCATCAAGTAGAAGTGATTACACAATACTGTAATCAATTTCAAAACGAAAACATCATCATACTTGGCGATTTTAATGATTTTCCTAACAGCGACACTTTAAAATTGATGACTAATGATCGGTTTAGATCCGCTTGGGATCAATACCAAGGCCGACTTTTTACGACAAAGCACCGAAACTGCCCTGTCACACTCGATTACATTTTAATCGACAGACAACTCACTTTTAAAAATTCCGAAGTTCATCATATTAATACTAATCTTACCTATCCATTTAGATACTCTGATCACGATCCCATATCTGTCGAGATATTACTATAAAGACGATATCAGAGACCTAAAATAATTCGTTAAACTGACGCTGAATCACAACAGCAAAGGTTCAAGATTAAACATGTCTCTCTTTCGGATACTTTTCCCTCGCACTTGCGTTAATTGCAACCAAACTATTTCCGCCAATGCGGATGAAAATCTCTGCAATAGATGCTGGCAACTTTTAACACCCCCTGTCATAAAATGTATCTTTTGCGATACATATGATTCTTTTTTGTGTCATTTATGCAAAAAAGAATACCCTTTTCTCAAGAATATTCATGTTTGCTTCCGATATGAAGAAGTCGCTAAAAAACTTATTCAACAATATAAATTTTCCCTCAAACCCTATTTAGCACAGACAATCGCAC
Source organism: uncultured Ignatzschineria sp. (assembly GCA_964586665.1). Lineage (GTDB taxonomy): Bacteria > Pseudomonadota > Gammaproteobacteria > Cardiobacteriales > Wohlfahrtiimonadaceae > Ignatzschineria. The sequence goes on from CAZPIQ010000051.1 coordinate 11,434, forward strand.
GTTTAATGTGGCAAGAAAGCTTAGACTTTTTCGCAGAATTACCGTTATCAACGGAGATAATACCCATGCCAAGCGGACGACTGCGCATGGCTAAACGAGGCTTCAATCCTATTGGTTTGGTGGCTAAAAAGCTCTCTCAGCGTAGTGATCTTCTCTACAATGCTACTTACCTGCAAAAAAGGGCTTTTTCGATTGCTCAAACACAATTATCAAGAGAAGAGCGCCTTAGTAATCATCAACAAAGCTTCTACCTTAACAATAAAGCCCATTCATACAAAGAAAATAGGAGCATTCTCCTCGTAGATGATGTTGTTACGACCGGAACATCATTTCGAAAAGCAATAGAAACATTGAATAATCCTCATACAAAACAGATATTTGGCCTTTTTATTGCACAAACTTAATTTGTATTTTTACGAACATTATGCAACACTGTAGTTGATGCGTACCTGTTATGTACGAGCGTGTTTTTCACCATACACCTCTTGATCCTAATTTTAATACTTTGGATCGCCGATATTAGATCTTGGTGTGCAAGCTGATTTAGTTCAGAAGCCTAAAGAGGTCTACAAGGTATCCACTTGAACGTACGCGTTCAAGAGTCTTGGTGACTTGCAAACGACTACTACGGGGCGCATCCTTTTTTTGTCTAAAATAAAAATAATCAAGTAGATGCTATGAATTACAATTAATTATGTGATTGTAATAGTTCAATTTACCTAACAAAAAAATGATATAAAAAAAGCACTCTAAAAATAGAGTGCTTTTTTAAAACTCTTAAAGAACTGTAATTATTGTACAGTTACTTCTCTTGTAGCTTCAATTTTCACGTCAACACGACGGTTTTTAGCACGGCCTTCAGCTGTTGCGTTATCAAACGTGTAGCTAATACCTTCACCTGTTGCAGTGATGATTGCTGGGTTAACGCCTTTCTCTACTAAGTAAGTACGCACAGAGTTTGCACGACGCTCAGAAAGACCTAAGTTATATTTTTCGCTACCTACTGAGTCAGTATGACCTACGAGTGCGATTGATTTAACATCATTTGCATGCTTAACAAGCTCAGCTGCTACTTTATCAAGTAACTCACGACCTTGTGGACGTAATTCTGCTTTATCAAATGCGAAGAATGTATCTGCTGAGAAAGTTAAATCTTGAATAACAACGCCACAACCTGGAACGCCATCTTTCACTAATACACAGTCACCTTGACGATCTCTTACGAAATCACCTTGTCTATCGATTAACGAATCTGTCGCTGCTACAGCTGTAGAAGTCGCAAATAGACCTGCTAATGCAGCAATAGTTAATTGCTTTTTCATATAAGTCTCCACTTAATTACTAATTAAAATAAATGTATTACAGACAGTTGTAACAAGTTACCTTCAAATAATACAAACTAACGGGTCAATCATATCTCATTTTTATTAGAATTGATACATATTTGCGTCAAAATTCCAAATTTGTGGGATTTTTAATACAAACTTGTTTTATATAATTCTTTTC
>CAZPIQ010000052.1:0-5939 GCA_964586665.1 uncultured Ignatzschineria sp.
ACGTGTTCTTGAATTTTATAATCTTTATACTCTTTTAAGTTACTCATCGATTAAGACTCCGAGACTTTAATGCGTTAATTACTTGATAACCCTATTTTCAGTTAATCCATAGAAGTAATTTGTCACTAAAATCTGTCAATATATTGAATTCTCAAAAATGCAATTAGATTGCAACGCGAAGGATCGCTAAAACAATACCTAAACCTAAAACGGTTAGGATAACGCGCATAGCTGAAAGTACGACGATACGCTGGCATGTTTTGCTCACGTAGTCTTCGATTAAAACTTGAAGACCTAAAATCGCGTGATAGAAACCCGCTACAACTAAAGTAATTAATAATACGGTGTTGTAAGGTGTCGCAACCCAGCTTGCAACTTCGATATAGCTTTTGCCATAAAGCGATGCAAATGAGAATGCAAACCAGAGAAATAAGAGCGCTAATACAACGGCTGATACTTTCTGTGCAAGCCAACCTGCTGATCCAGCATGCGCTGAACCAAGACCTTTAACGCGGCCTAGGGGTGTTTGATATCTTTTCATGATTGCTCCTTATGCAACAAAGCCAACAATAATGATTAAAACAGCAATCACAGGCGCTGCTACTTGTACCATTTTCGCACTTTTCTTCGCTGAAGGAATATCAACGCCTTTACCAGCATCCCAGAAAAGGTGACGAATACCGTTACAGAAATGGTAGCTCGCAGGAAACGCTGCAACCATCGCTAAAAACGCAACGATAGGATTCGTTAAGAATGCCGTCATTGTTTTAAATGCACTAGGACCTGCTGCTAAACTACATAACCATGCCCCAATAACCAATAAGATAAGCACCAAAGCGACGCCGGATGCGCGGTGTAAAATACTCATTACCGAAGTAACTTGCCATTTATAGCCGCTTCCGAGCATAAATGGCGATATAGGCCGTTTATTTTGACTCATAGAAAGACTCCAAATTATTAATAAAATATTACATACAGATTAAACCTAAGTTCTATCAGTTTGCCAAGTTATGACAAATATTTCAATCTCCCTTTGATAATTAGGCAAGATATTGTGCATATTCTTACCTAGATCAGATTAAGATCGCTCTAATGCTTCAATTGGCGCAAGCTCAGCGGCTTTTTTCGCCGGGAAAAATCCGAAGAGAATCCCGATTAAAAATGCTGCAATAAATGAGAAGATAATCGAAGGAATTGAAAAACTTAGCGGAATAACATCTCCTAGCTGGGATAGTAATAACCCTATCATTAACGCTAATGTTAAACCAATAATCCCCCCAAAAAGACAAACCAATACCGATTCAATTAAAAATTGTTGTGATATATCACTTTTTCGTGCACCAACAGCCATCCGCATGCCGATCTCTTTCGTTCGCTCAGCAACTGAGACTAACATGATATTCATCACACCTATCCCGCCAACGAGTAATGAGATGAGCGCAATCGTTGTAATGAGAATTCGCATTATTAAAGTCGTTGATTCAACCATCTCTTTAATCGCATCTGCATTATAGACAAAGAAATCCCTTTTACCATGAAGCTGCTCAATCGTATCAGTAATACTCGTCTCGGCTAATCCCATATCAATCCCATCATCAATCCGAATGGTGATGTTTCTAAAAGAGGTGCCTCCTGTCATACGATACATTGCACTTGAATAAGGAATCCATACAGTCATTGAGTCACTACTAAACATCCCTTGAGATTTAGAGCTTGCAACACCCACAATCTTCACAGGCAATTGTCCAACGATAATCACTTCACCAATCGGGTTCTTTCCATTCGGGAAAAACGTTTTAACGGTATTGTCATCGATGACTGCTTCTAACGCGAGTGATCGCTCACTCTCTTCATCGAAAGCGATTCCCTGGGTGATTTCATAGCCTTGTACGTCAAAGAACTGCGCCCCAACGCCTTGCACCTGCGTATTAATCGCTGAAAAGTTGCCATAACGCGCTTCAACCGCTGTAGATACAACCGGTGTCACACTATGGATAAACGGTAACTGCTTTAACGCTTCCACATCACTTGGCCGAAGCGACTGTACACTTTGAGAACGACGATCCCCAAATCCCGTACCTGGGTAGACGGTTAAAGTATTTGTTCCCATCTGACGGATATCGGCAATAATTTGATCCGTAGAGCCACGTCCAAGTGCAATTACAAGAACAACCGCTGCAATACCAATAATAATCCCAAGCATCGTTAAGAATGTTCGAAGACGTTGCATCATCATTGAGACAATCGCCATCTTAAACGCATTCGATAATCTCAACCAAAAATGCGAAAAACCCGTTGCTCGCTTCCAAGTGGGTTGTTGCTTGTTTCCTGTCGATCCCTCAGTAGATCTCTCTGTAGACCTGTCTGTCGATTTAGCCGTGGATCTATTCTTAAGGGTGTTTTTGAGCGTCTTTAAATTTTGGGCTTTAACCGTTGCCGGTACATCCGTCACTTCAATCACACCCTTATCAAGCGCTTCATCGACGACTTCATCGACCAGCGTATCCACTTCATGCTTCGGATTTAAAGTATCCCCGATAATGAGTCCATCTTTAATTTCAATCACCCGCCCCGCATGTGCTGCAACATCAGGGTCATGCGTAACCATAATAATGGTATGTCCATCACTATTAAGCTCTTTTAAGATCTCAAGCACCGCTTCGCCACTTTCACTATCAAGCGCGCCTGTGGGTTCATCCGCAAGGATAATTTCGCCACCATTCATGAGCGCACGCGCAATACTTACGCGTTGTTGCTGACCACCTGAAAGCTGCGTCGGGTAATAATCGATTCTCTCCCCTAATCCTAAGCGCCCCAACAGCTTTGAAGCACGTTCATGACGAAGAGATCCCGGCATTCCTGAATAGATGGCCGGCATTTCAACATTCCCTTCAGCGGTAAGGCTATTTAAAAGATGATATCGCTGGAAGATAAACCCAAAGTGTTCCCGGCGAAGCTCTGCTAACTCATCTTCACTAAAATTCGCAATTTCTCGACCATTAAATAAATAGTTGCCGGCACTGAGGTAATCCAATCCGCCAATGATATTCATCAACGTTGATTTACCTGAGCCTGAAGCACCCATGATGGCAATAAACTCACCCTTTTCAATCGTGAGCGAGATTCCTTTTAATACTTCGACCTCTAAATCACCCGTTTGAAATGAACGTCTCAAATCAGTCAACGCTATTAATGGTTTTGAAGTAGAGGATTCTAAATTAGTACGGCTCGCTAAAATACTCATTATCGTCTTCTACCCATCATACTACCGCCTTGTGCGGGTTTAACGCCTCTCGATTCTGCTGTAATAACAAGATCACCTGGCTCAAGACCCGAAAGCACTTCGATATTCACATTATTAGTAATGCCCGTTTCAATCTCACGAGGCGCAATTTCCCCGCTCGCCTCATTTTCTAGCACCCAAACTGTACGCTTACCTTTAGTCGGATTAAAGTCACCAGCCTCTGTTGGTTTAAAACGAAGTGCCGAGACAGGAATTTGTAACACATCCTCAGCATTATCTAACACAATATAGACCTGCGCCGACATTCCGATATAGAAAGTATTATAAGGATTTTGTACATCAAATAATCCGTTATAATAAACAGCTTCATTGAAGTTCGTGACAACGTTACCGGTTGTTGTTTGGAATGTTTCAGTCGCTGGCTCGATTTGTCGTAAAACAGCTTCATAACGCTGATTCGGCTCTCCTAAAATCGTAAAGTATGCTTTCATTCCGGGATGGAGCTTCGTCACATCTGCTTCAGAAATCTGTGCTTTAATCGTCATCACAGAGAGATCAGCGACTTTCACAATTGTTGGTGCTGTTTGGGTTGAGTTAACGGTTTGCCCCTCTTTTACAACAGTCGCCACAACAACCCCATCAATCGGTGCTGTGATTTTTGTATAATCTAAATTCAATTCAGCTGTATCCAGCGCAATCTGCGCTTGAGCTATCTGCGCCGTTAATGCTTCAACTTCTGCCTCTAATACTTTAAGATTAGCCTCAGCCTGATCGACTTCATTATGCGTTGTTGCACCGTTTTTAATTAAATTCTGCTGACGCTTATAGTTAATTTGAGCATTCAATAATTGTGCTTGTTTCGCAACTTGCGAAGCAATCATATTTTTTAGACGAGCCTCACTATCTTTGACAGCATTTTGCTGAGGCAAGTCATCAATTTCGACAAGCAACTGCCCTTTTGTCACTTCATCCCCAAGCTTCACATACATATTTTTTACTTGACCTGAAACCTGTGCACCCACATCAATTTGCTCTGATGCTTGCATTTTGCCATAAGCTAAGATATTGACTTCAAGATCTCCACGCTCGGCGCTTGATGTTAAATAGTAGACCTTTGCATCAGGCTTAAAATAGAGATAAGCACCGCCAAGAAGAATAGCAATACTCACTAAGCCTAGAAAATATTTACGATATTTTTTCATATGTCCTGTTGAACTCGTTCAGATAAAATCATTATTAAATTGATGCAAAATTAGAAGCATTACGATTAAAGTGCTTATTTGCTAATGATCGATATGGATTAAATGATATAAACAATTAAGTAATAAATAAACCGAAAACAAAGGCAATAGTATACAGTAGCCTTGAGAGGAGAGGAATAGCAATCATCCCTATTTGATCACAATTCTCATTTATATTGCGAAAAATACGAGCGAAGAATACGAATTTATCCTTCTAAACTTCTAGCTTCTAGGCCTCTAAACCAAATAATCATTATATTAAATTATATTTTGAATGCTAGTTTATTTAATAAGAAGAAATAATGCCTTCACTCCTATTTTCATAGTCTTCGCCTCTTCTATCCTACTAATCAATAACCTTCCCTGCTTTATCAGCTTAGCTTGCCATTTTAGCGTGCAATCTTTGCTTTTATCCTAATGAAAGTCGTACAATTGATGCTTATCAAATTTAATCTTTTCCGGCATCTAGTGATAGATACTCAATATCGATGCCGAATCCCTCTTAATCATTTTACAATTTCAATTATTTCACTGAAATTAGAAGGACATCATGGAAAACAGACTTCGTACGATTGATCTTGCCGTCGTGATTCAACATGTTTCTAAAAAAGACGAAAAACCGTTTTATCTCGATAAAGATCAAACCACTGAGTTATTGCAGACAATTGGTCAGAATATTGCCGAGCATTTCCCGCAGATTCGTGATTTTGGATTAATTGGCGTAGGCTCAATCTACCATCTTCATCAGATTATCCGCCCCGGTTTTCCGATCTATCGCCAACTGTTTGAGCTTTCGAAAATTCATTTTAGAGAGAAAAACTTCAAGCCTTCTATTATCGGCCTTGGCACGACTGAAGATGAATTTGAAGTGCACTTTTTTAATAAAGAGCTCAATGACTTTGCCGATGTATTAGAAGTTCTTCCTTTTACAGTTGTAATGCCGGATACGCCCGAAGCAGATGCATTTATTGCAACGCTTGAACGAGAACTCATTACAAAAGCGCATTTAAATGGTCAAATCGTACAAGATTTCGAGCAATATTTTGATCAAAAAATCATGAATATGTCGATCGTAACATTGGCAGACTTAAATGGCCTATTCGCTTCTCAACTGATTCAAATTGGTCTTGAAGAGCTTTGGGAGATTATGCAATCAGTGATCTTTGATCAATCTGAGAAACTCAATACTCTCGGTAGCGGACATATCATGTACTGGAAACTCGATGAAGTTGCCCTCTATGCTGCACACCCTTCGATTTATGATGAAGCAATGAAAGATTATGTTCAAGATTATGAAACATACGCTCTCACTACTGAGCGCCTTGAACATCTCTTTAAAATGCATAAAATCCCATATAGCAAGATTGAAGTAATGGACCCGGCATTCTTTGATGGCGAAATGACTATTGAGAAAGCACGTGGACAATTAACAAGTCATATTAAAGCCCTTTAAT
>CAZPIQ010000052.1:6039-12866 GCA_964586665.1 uncultured Ignatzschineria sp.
TAGATCTTACCGTGACAATCTTTGTAACGTTTACCTGATTCACATGGGCATGGTTCATTACGGCCGACTTGATACACTATTGGCGATGCCGCCTTAATTTCTTTCTCAGTTTCAGCGATGCCTTCTTCTTTGATTGCACCAATCTCTTCTACTAAACGCTCAACATCTGCTTCATTCGTAATTGAACCCGCAATTACTTTAGATTCAGCCTCTTCTGGCGCGCCCAATACTTTTGACATCTCTTCAGCAGGTTGCTCAACGCGAATCACGATATTACTTAAGAAACGAATCGTACGATAATGAATCTGCTCAAGCATCGCTTCAAAGAGTGCAAATGATTCACGCTTATATTCTTGCTCAGGACGACGCTGACCGTATGAACGAAGTTGGATACCTTGACGTAAGTAATCCATCGCCGCTAAGTGCTCTTTCCATTGACCATCTAATACTTCTAGCAGTACCGATTTTTCAAATCTACGGAACTGGGTTGGATCCGCGCTCACATTCGCTTGCGCTTCTTTTTCTGCATATTGGCGTAAACTCTCCGCCATCACCGCATCATAGATCTCTTCTTCCGTAAGATTCGGGTTATCTGCAAGCATTTTTTCAAAATCCAACACTATTTTGAATTCTGTTTTTAAAATTTCTGCTAAACCTGGAAGATCCCACTGCTCTGCATAACTTTGTGGCGGTACATATTTCGCAACTAAATCACCAAATACTTGCTCACGCATCATATTAACTGCATTCGTAATATCATCTGCTTTTAAGATGTCATCGCGTTGCTGGTAGATAATCTTACGTTGATCATTTGCAATATCATCGTATTGAAGAAGATTTTTACGAATATCAAAGTTGTGACCTTCTACTTTACGTTGCGCATTCTCAATAGAACGCGTAATCATCTTGTGCTCAAGCGCTTCGCCATTACCCATACCGAGATTTGCCATCCAACCACGCATTTTCGGGTTCATGAAGATTCTCATGAGATGATCATCAAGTGATAAGTAGAAACGTGATGAACCCACATCTCCTTGACGCCCCGCACGACCACGAAGCTGATTATCAATACGGCGCGATTCATGACGCTCAGTACCAATAATATGAAGCCCGCCAAGTGCTAAAACTTGTGCTTGACGCTCTTTCGCGCGTTCACGAATCTCTTCTAAATCTTTTTCTGTCGCATTTGGATTTGTTTCAAGTAAGAGATGCTCTTCTAACTTCACGTTACCGCCTAATACGATATCCGTACCACGACCTGCCATGTTTGTTGCAATCGTAATAGCACCCGGAATACCTGCACGTCCTACAACATAGGCTTCACGTTCATGTTGTTTTGCATTCAATACTTCATGCGGAATATTTTGCGCTTTAAGAAGATCCGCAATGAGCTCAGAAACTTCAACTGACGCTGTACCCACAAGTACAGGTTGTTTACGCTCATAGCAATCTAAAATATCTTTTACGATAGCTTCATACTTCTCTTTTTGCGTGAGGTAGATTAAATCACCATAATCCTTACGCTGTACTGGGCGATGTGTTGGAATCACCACTACTTCAAGACCATAAATCTCAAGGAATTCTGGCGCTTCAGTATCAGCTGTACCTGTCATACCTGCAAGTTTATCGTAGATACGGAAATAGTTCTGGAAGGTAATCGATGCAAGCGTTTGGTTTTCAGGTTTTACTTCTACGCCTTCTTTCACTTCGATTGCCTGATGTAATCCATCAGACCAACGACGGCCTGCTAATGTACGACCTGTATGCTCATCTACGATGACAATTTCATCTTTTTGCACGATATAATCAACATCTTTATGGAAGATGTAATGTGCACGTAAGCAGTTATCAACGTGATGGTAAAGTTTTAAGTTATTACTGTCATAAAGGCTCTCACCTTCATTTAAAAGACCCGCTTCAACAAGAAGTTGCTCAAGATGTTGATGCCCTTCTTCTGTGAGGTTTACTTGTTTATCTTTTTCATTGATCTCAAAGTCAACCGGACCATCTGCTGTTGGCTTACGCAAACCTGGAATTAAAGCATTCACAGCATGATAAAGATCAGCGCCCCCTTCAACAGGACCAGAAATAATCAAGGGTGTTCTTGCTTCATCGATTAAGATTGAGTCAACCTCATCAATGACAGCAAAAGATAGTGGTCTTTGCACCTTCTGACTCATGTCAAAGACCATATTGTCACGAAGATAATCAAATCCTAATTCATTATTCGTTGCATAAGAGATATCTGCTTCATAAGCTGCTTTCTTCTCAGGAAGCGATTGATTTGAAACAATCACGCCAACAGATAGCCCTAAATAATTATAAACCTGCCCCATCCACTCCGCATCACGGCGTGCAAGATAATCATTCACAGTTACAACATGAACGCCTTTGCCAGCAAGTGCATTTAAGTAAACCGCAAGTGTTGCCACTAACGTTTTACCTTCACCTGTTCTCATCTCGGCAATACGACCTTTATGGAGCATGTAACCCCCGATGAGCTGTACATCATAATGACGCATTCCCATCACACGACTTGAAGCCTCTCGCATCGTTGCAAATGCTTCAGGGAGGAGATCATCAAGCGTTTCGCCATTCTTAAGACGCTCTCTAAAGAGATTGGTTTGTCCCTTTAACGCCTCTTCCGACATTGCACGCATTGTTTCTTCAAGTGCGTTTATCTTTGACACATAACCTCGCGCTTCTCTAATCATGCGATCATTACGTGTACCAAATATTTTTCGGATCAATTTATTAATCATTTGAGACCTTTAACCAATTCAATGTTGTAATCTATAATTATTATTTACAAATAGTTAGATGTAGCTAGTAGATAAGGCTTTATTTACAAGCACTCTATAGTACATGATTTTGCAATGAAATTTAATCGCTAATTATCTATGTGGGGGCAAATTATTGCGTTTCAACCCAATTGTTTCGATGGATCAATTCATCTGCGATTATATAACCAAGCTTCTTAGCGATCTCATGGGAAGGAGTTTGAAGAATACTCTCCACTTCAAGTGCATGGTAATTAGTCAACCCTCTGCCAATTTCATTACCCGCTTTATCCATGCAAACAATAATATCACCACGATCAAATGCGCCATCTACAGATATTACGCCGATCGGTAACAAACTCTTCCCATCTTCAAGAAGTGCCTTCACCGCCCCATCATCAACGACAATATGTCCTTTGATCTGCTTCTGGCCCAAGATCCAACGCTTTTTAGCGGCAACCTTATTACCATCCGCATTTAATTTCGTACCCACATGTTTGCCATTGGCGATATCGAGTAGCGCATTATCACGATCGCCTTTGACAATATAGGTCGTCGTACCAGAAGTTGCTGCGATATGCGACGCCATGATTTTGGTATACATACCACCTGTACCAAAACGTCCTCCTTCACTTGTCACCATGCCAAGTAAGCGTTCATCATGCGCATCAGCTTCATGAATCATCTTCGCATCAGGATTTTTACGCGGATCACTATCATAAACCCCTTCCTGATCCGTGAGAATAATATAGACATCCGCTTCAATAAGGCTCGAAACAAGCGCTCCTAGCGTATCGTTATCGCCAAATTTAATCTCAGAGAATGAGATTGTATCGTTCTCATTAATAATCGGAATTGCTTTATAATTCAAAAGCGTATTAATGGTGTTTTTAATATTCAGGTAGCGTTTACGTTCCGCTGCATCTTCATGTGTTAAAAGAATCTGTCCAACATTTAAATTAAAGGGCATAAAACCCTGCATCCAAGCATTCACTAGTGCGGATTGCCCAACAGATGCGGCTGCTTGAAGTTCATTTAAAAATTGCGGACGCTCGTTCCAATTGAGAAGCTTCATTCCCTCAGCAACCGCACCCGATGAAACAACGACCACATCAATGCCACGCGCTTGAAGCGCACTAATCTGCTCACACCAATGATGAATTCGACTTGCATCAACACCTTGGCCGTCATTAGTGATCATTGCACTACCAATCTTTACAACCCACGTACTTTTCTCAATGCTCTTATCGGCACCTTTCGCTGCGACTTTTGTCATAATTCCTAACATTCCTTTATCTTATGTTTTAGGCACACTACCTAAAATCAGCCATCTAATGAATGGTGGTTATTCTAGCATTAGTTCTCAACTAAGAACTATTTCTGCTTATAAATATAATCTAATTAATGTCAATTATATTGATGAGTATTGTCTAAGATCCTTTTAAGTGATAGCTTCTAATATAGAGCTGATGTCAACAACAAGACATCGGCCTTGCCTGAAACCTTCACCTGAGGCTTCTTGCTTAGCAATAGACTTATCTCCATAAGAGCGAGGTTTATTAGCATTTTCTTTATAAAAGAGCGCTTTACAGCTACTAAGTACCATCATCGATATTCACATTATAAAAATGAGCAGAATACTTACCGCTGATGACATCTCTAACATACAAAGTTTTGAGAATGTAATCATTCACGCATTTTAGAAGATGTTTTTGAAAGAATTAAATTGAAAAAATTAAAAAATTGCCAAAATTCAGTTATCACTGAAAATAAGTATTACCAAATAAATGACCAAACAGGCTTCACTTGAATTCAATATTGATCAACTGGCTCAGTCAGTCATCTCATCAATAGGCATTGAGATCAAGTAGATCTAAGCAAAAACAGATATAAGGACCGAGATCTCCTATCAAATATCTCAAAACAAGAGCAATCAATTTCAATGATTATCGATCTCCTTTTAGCAAGGTCTTAACAATCATTGAAAGTAATGAGAACAATAAACAACTTCAAAACTTAATAAAAACAGTGGATATAAAAATGACAGTAAAAACACTCTACGAAAAGATTTGGGATGATCACGTTGTACGTACCGAGGAAGATGGTACAGCGTTACTCTATATTGATCGTCATATTATTCATGAAGTCACAAGCGCACAGGCTTTTGAAGGCTTAGAGAAAGCTGGCCGTGAGCTATGGCGCAAAAACTCTATTGTGGCAATGGCAGATCATAATACACCGACCACGAGTGACATTGATAACATCGCAGATCCTATCGCAAGACTCCAGGTTGATACCCTCCACAAGAATGCAACTGAACATGAACTTGCTTACTTCCCTATTGGGGATGTTCGTCGCGGTATTGTCCATGTTGCCGGCCCTGAACAAGGAGCGACACTTCCTGGAATGACTATTGTATGTGGCGACTCCCATACTGCAACGCATGGTGCATTTGGGGCAATTGCTTTTGGTATTGGAACTAGTGAAGTTGAGCACGTCATGGCAACAAGTTGCTTAGTACAAAAACAATCTAAAACGATGAAAATTGATGTCGTTGGCGACCTTCAGCCTAATGTTACGGCTAAAGACTTAATCCTTGCTATTATTGGCCAGATTGGTACTGCCGGCGGTACGGGTTATGCTATTGAGTTTGCCGGCGATGCTGTGCGAAAACTCTCAATGGAAGGTCGTATGACCATGTGTAACATGGCAATTGAAGCCGGCGCGCGCGTTGGCTTAATCGGCGTTGATGATACGACCATTGAATATGTCAAAGGTCGTCCTTTTGCCCCTAAAGCAGAAGATTGGGATCAAGCGGTTGCTTATTGGAAGACCCTTCATACCGATGAAGGCGCAAATTTTGATAAAGTCGTTACCATTGATGCTTCAAAAATCGAACCGCAAGTTAGCTGGGGAACAAGTCCTGAAATGGTCATCGGCATTAATGATCTCATTCCAGATCCTGCAAAAGCTGCAACCCCTGTTCAGAAAGAGAGTATCGAAAAAGCCCTTAAATATATGGGTCTTGAAGCAAATCAATCTCCAAAAGATATTAAAATCGATAAAGTCTTTATCGGCTCATGCACCAACTCCCGTATCGAAGATATCCGTGATGCTGCCAAAATGGTAGAAGGAAAAAAAGTTGCCGGCAATGTGAAGCTTGCAATGATTGTCCCAGGTTCCGGCCTTGTTAAAGCGCAAGCAGAAAAAGAAGGCTTAGATAAAATCTTTATTAATGCTGGCTTTGAATGGCGCGAGCCGGGCTGCTCCATGTGTTTGGCGATGAATCCTGATCGCCTTGATCCTTATGAACACTGCGCCTCTACTTCAAACCGTAACTTTGAAGGTCGCCAAGGCAATAATGGCCGTACACATCTCGTAAGCCCTGCGATGGCAGCTGCTGCCGCTATTGCCGGTCATTTCGTTGATATTCGTGAATTTAATTAAGTTATAGGAACTCATTATTATGCAACCATTTGTAACTCATACCGGCATTGTTGTGCCACTTGATCGCGCAAATATCGATACCGATGCGATTATTCCTAAGCAATTTTTAACGAGTATCTACAAAACAGGGTTTGGCCCAAACCTCTTTGATGAGTGGCGCTATCTTGACCAAGGCGCACCTGGCATGGACAATTCCAAGCGCCCACTCAATAGTGAGTTCTCGCTTAACAAACCTGAATATCGCGAAGCAACGATTTTACTCGCCCGCGATAACTTCGGCTGTGGTTCTTCGCGTGAACATGCGGTTTGGGCGTTAACTGACTATGGATTCCGTTCTGTCATTAGCTCAAGCTATTCAGATATTTTCTTTAACAACTGCTTTAAAAACGGTTTTTTACCCATTCGTTTAACAGAAGATGAAGTCGATCAGCTCTTTAAACTTACTGAGAAATATCGTGATCTTGAAATTGAAGTGGATCTTCCTGCGCAAACAGTCACAGCTAAACGCGGTCATGACTCTCTCGCAGGGCCTTTCTCATTTGAGATTGATGCCTTTCGCAAACACTGCATGATTAACGGACTTGATGACATCAGCTTAAC
>CAZPIQ010000053.1:0-4154 GCA_964586665.1 uncultured Ignatzschineria sp.
TAGGACCTATCGCTCTGCTGGCTGACCTTCATCAACCCGGACGATTCTTTAACTTCTATACCCAAATGGCGCCGTGGTCATGGATGTGGATTGGGGCGGTTTTCGTACCGTTATTTGTGGTGTTTATCATTGTGCAGTTCTTGTTGTTACTTCGTGAAAATACGACAAAAGAGGGGACCTATAAATGGTTTAGAGCGCTTCATTGGACCGATTTAAATGCCGGAAAATGGCTTGAGTGGACTTCGATTGGTCTATTAGTCTCAGCATTTATGATTCTGCTTTATACCGGTAAAGAGGTCAATGTCCTTAAATCACAGCCGATCTGGTTTACGCCATGGCTACCTTGGGTGCTCTTCTTTACGGCATTTCAAGCAGTGCCGATGTGTGTGAAGGCTTGGAATTCACTCTCATCAAGATGGTCACGCCGTCAAGATGATACGGCAATTTTAAGTCGCTTCCAGTTAGTAGGCTTGATCGGCGTTGCGATCACATTGATTGGCTGGGCATCGAGTAATACGCCGGCAGGGTCTGCGTTTAGAAACTTGCCCAATCAAGGTTCAGTCTGGTTTACGATTGGTTTTAGTCTCTTGCTCTACTGGATTGTTTTGACTATTTATACGCTTGTGAATTTCAATCAGCGCCGCATTAATTGCCGCTGGATCGATCTTCTTTTAGCATTGGGTTCATTATCGCTGGCATGGACCGTACGCTGGGCGATTCTCATGCAATCTCAGACACTTCCTAAATATAACGTTGTTATTAATCCTTACCATCTTGATTGGGGTTTTAGCGGGTTTTTAGGAATTTTATCCACCTTTGGTCTTTGGCTCACTTTAGTGATTATTGTTTGGAGTTTACTACAAGATCGTTGGTTAACTTTTAAGCGTGCATAACTCGCGGAAATAGCATTAGACAGATATATCGATAGATACAGATTAAATGCCGGGAATTGAAACATTGACATTGCCGGCAAAATCTCCAAAAGGGAGTTTAAAAATGAGTGACGATAAATTAAAAGACAAGTTAAAGAATCAATTAAAACAACAAGTCAACGAACAAGCAGCCATTGAACCAGAAGATACGCCGGAAGAAGCAGCGCGTCGTAAACGTCGTAATGTGGTAAAAGGGGTCGCAGCTGCCGGCGGTTTAGCGGCATTTGCGGTGGGTTATAGTAATACAGCGAAAAATATGGCTGTGGGGCTCGTGAAGGGGACTTCTGCTGAACCGACAAAAAATGCGATCTATGGGAATGCGCTCGCGGTTGAGGGCGATATTCGTGATGGCAAATTTATTCAGAACAAGGCACAAGCGATGGCCAACACGCAATGCTTTGGTTGCTGGACGGTGTGTGGTATTCGCGTTCGTGTGGATAAAGAAAAGAATGAAGTGATTCGTATTGCCGGAAATCCTTATCATCCGCTCTCAAGTGAAGAGCAGTTTGATTATAAAATGCCGATCGATGAAGCTTGGGTAAAGCTCGGTGGCGATAGCGGTATTAGTGATCGATCAACCGGTTGTGCTCGTGGCGCGCAGATGGGGGAATCTGTGGCAAGCCCGTATCGTGTGCTTTGGCCGCTGAAACGTGCCGGCAAACGTGGCGAAGGGAAGTGGGAGCGTATTAGCTTTGAACAGCTCGTGGATGAAGTGGTTAACGGTGGCGATCTCTTTGGGGAAGGCCATGTGGAGGGGTTGAAGGACATCCGTGATCTCGATACCCTCATTGATCCGAAGAATCCTGAATATGGCGTGAAAGCGAATCAGCTACTCGTCTCAAATGCCGGCAATGAAGGACGCGAATTCTTTGTTCAGCGCTTTGCGAATAACTCATTCGGTACACGAAACTTTACGGCGCATGGTGCTTATTGTGGGGTTGCGTACCGTTTAGGTTCGGGTGCCGTGATGAATGATATGGCGAAAAATGCCCATGCTAAGCCAGATTTTGAAAATGTAGAATTTGCCATCTTTATGGGAACATCGCCGGCACAGTCGGGGAATCCTTTTAAGCGTCAAGCAAGATTACTCGCAGGTGCAAGAACAAAATCAGCCGATGAGTTCAGTTATGCGGTTGTCGCGCCTAATCTGCCGATGACTAATACGCTCGCAACGCAAAATAATACTTGGATCTCTATTTTGCCAGGCACGGATTCAGCGATGGCAATGGCGATGATCCGCTATATTATCGACAATCAACGTTATAACGAAAACTATCTGACAGTACCAGGACAAGCTGGTATGAAAGCCGCGAATGCGGTGAGTCATAGTAACGCAACTCATCTTGTGATTGTGGAAGATAGCAGTCCACTCTATGGGCAGATGCTCCGTTTAGCTGATATTCACGGTTTAGCAGAAGGCGAAGAGCGCGCAGCAAGCCCGATTCTTACGGTCGATAGCGCCACAGGCGAATTGAATGATGTCAATAAAGCGCTACGTGGTACACTCTACTATGATGGCAAAGTGACGTTAGCGAATGGCGAAGAGGTAGCAGTTGCTTCAAGCTTTACGATGTTAAAACGTTCAGCAGATAAACATACCATTGCAGAGTATAGCGAAGTGTGTGGCGTGCCAGTGGCAACAATTGAGGGATTATCTCGTAAGTTTACGAGTCATGGTCATAAAGCCGCGATCATTACGCACGGCGGTATGATGAGTGGTAATGGTTTCTATAACACTTGGGCAATCCTTGCGCTGAATGTCTTAATTGGTAATATGAACTATAAAGGTGGGATGCACGTGAATGGCGGAAAATACGCTGATTATGCGCCGGGCCCACGTTATGATTTTACAACCTTTGATGGCATGGTACAGCCTAAAGGGATTCAGATTGGTCGCGCGAAACGTCCTTATGAAACTTCAACAGAATATAAAGAGAAGAAAGCAAGAGGTGAGAATCCATATCCCGCAAGTCGCCCTTGGTATCCATTTGCCGGCGGACAAGCAACGGAGATCTTAACATCGGGACTTAATGCAGATCCTTATCCATTTAAAGCATGGATCAGTAATATGACCAATCCCGTTTACGGTATTACAGGATTTAGGCAGCTTCTCTTGGAGAAACTTCAAGATCCGAAAGTATTGCCGCTCTTTGTGGCAGTGGATGCTTTCATTAATGAGACAACCGCAATGGCGGACTATATCGTACCAGATACGCATAACTTTGAGAGTTGGGGCTTTGGTGGTGCTTGGGCAGGTGTGCCATTTAAGACATCTACAGCAAGATGGCCGATTGTCGAGCCTCGTGTAGATAAAGATGCAAATGGCGAGCCAATTTCACTTGAATCCTTCTTTATCGCCATTGCGAAAAAGATGAATTTACCAGGGCTTGGTGAGAATGCGATTAAGGATTACCAAGGAAAGAATCATGCAGTCAATACAGCCGCGGACTTCTACCTGAAAGCGGCTGCGAATATGGCATTTGATGGATCGCCCGTGCCGGAGTCTAATCGTGAAGAGCTTGAATTAACCGGCGTGAAACGAATTATGCCGGCAATTGAGTCAGTGTTAAAGCCAGATGAACAGATGCGCGTTGCCTATGTTTTTGCACGAGGTGGCCGATTTGCAGACTTTGATACCGGTTGGGATGGCGATGAAATGGTGCGTAAATGGGCGCCCACCTTACAGCTCTGGAATGAGATTGTTGGGGTACATCGACACTTTGCCAATGGCGAGCGCTATAGTGGAACGCCGATGTTCTATCCACCTCGTTTCTCAGATGGAAGTTCTGTCTATGAGCGCTTCCCGAAAACAGAATGGCCATTGACGCTGACATCCTTTAAATCGAATATCGTCAGTAGTACTTCAGGCTCCACGCTTCGTCTTCGAATGATTAAGCCGACAAACTTTGTGGCAATTAGCGAAGAAGATGCACTTAGACTTGATGTGCAAAATGGCGATAGAGTTCGAATTGAATCCCCAAATGGCGCGCAGGAATCACAAATTATGGTACTTGATGGTGTAAAACCCGGCGTACTTGCGATCGAGCATGGTTATGGTCGCCGTGATGTCGGAGCAAGAGCGCATATGATTGATGGCGTGCCGATGGAGTTTAGTCAACACGTCGGTAGTGGTTTAAATCTCAATGATTTAGCGATTGCAGACCCTACAAGACCAATTCCTGCACCATGGCTTGATTGGACAACAGGGGCTGCGGTTCGTCA